>NZ_AKJD01000162.1 GCF_000282515.1 Pseudomonas sp. GM80 | reverse complement strand
CTGCGTGGGAATGCCTCAACGGACGCTCCGCGTTCGGCTTTGGGTGGGACGCGGAGCGTCCCGGGCTGCATTCCCACGCAGAGCGTGGGAACGAGCAAAAAACAAAATCAAAAGATCGCAGCCTGCGGCAGCTCCTACATTGGGCTTGGGGGTGTTCGGGTGCACTGTTTTCGCGCCGTTTGATGCGACTCGTCTATACATAACCCGCGCCACCCGGCATTTGGCACGACCACTGCAACCCTCCCCCGCGTCTTCCCTTTTCAGCAAGGACCGCCCCATGACGCAGCACGCCCCCGGCAACGATTACCCCCTCAGCGAAGTACCGATGCACGCGCGTAAAGGCCTGGCCTCGACGGCGATGGTGTTACTGGGCTTCACGTTTTTCACCGCGACCATGTTTGCCGGCGGCAAGCTCGGCGTGGCGTTCAGTTTCGGCGAGATGATGGCGGTGATCATCGTCGGCAACCTGCTGCTTGGGTTGTATGCCGCAGGTTTGGGTTACATCGCCTTCAAAAGCGGCCTCAATTCGGTGTTGATGGGGCGTTTTTGCTTCGGCGAAGTCGGCAGCAAACTCAGTGACTTGATCCTCGGTTTCACCCAGATCGGCTGGTACGCCTGGGGCACCGCGACCGCTGCGGTGGTGCTCGGCAAATACTTCGAGCTTGATGAGGGCACCGTGCTCGGGCTGATGGTGCTGTTCGGTCTGGTGTTCTGTGCCACGGCTTACGTCGGTTATCGTGGGCTGGAGATTCTGTCGTACATCGCGGTGCCGGCGATGATGTTGCTGCTGATGCTGTCGATGTGGGTGGCGACAGTGAAAGTCGGCGGCTTCGAGGGTTTGCTCAGCGTCGTGCCAAGTGGTTCGCTGGACTGGTCGACGGCGATTACTCTGGTATTCGGCACCTTCGTCAGCGGCGCAACTCAAGCGACCAACTGGACGCGCTTCTCGCGCTCAGCGCGGGTCGCGGTGCTGGCCAGCCTGATCGGTTTTTTCATCGGCAACGGTTTGATGGTGCTGATCGGCGCGTACGGCGCCATCGTCTATCAACAACCCGACGTGGTTGAAGTGCTGCTCCTGCAAGGTTTCGCCATGGCCGCGATGGCCATGCTGTTGCTGAACATCTG
The DNA here is from genome assembly GCF_000282515.1 of Pseudomonas sp. GM80. GTDB lineage: Bacteria > Pseudomonadota > Gammaproteobacteria > Pseudomonadales > Pseudomonadaceae > Aquipseudomonas. The sequence continues at coordinate 29,010 of NZ_AKJD01000162.1, read as the reverse complement.
GAGCACTCAGGACAACACCATTTACAACTTTGCCGTCGCCGGTTGCAACCTGCTGCGCACCGGTAGGCGTAAAACCGTGACCCTCGCCGGTGCGGTGATTGGTACCCTGCTCGCCTTGCTCGGTATGTACGACATGCTGGTGCCCTACCTGATTCTGCTCGGCACGGTGATCCCGCCGATTGGCGGGGTGATCATGGCCGACTTTTTCTACCGCTGGCGCGGGCGTTATCCGCGCCTGGCCGACGCACGGCTGCCGGCGTTCAACTGGCCGGGCCTGGGGGCTTACGCGGTCGGTACCGTCGCCGCGTTCAGCTCGCCATGGGTCGCGCCGCTGGTAGGGATCGCTGCTGCCGCGCTAACGTATGTCATCGTCACCGGCGCGCTCGGCGCTCGCAGCGCAGCCGCGCCACTACAAGACTTATAAAAAAGGATTCGCCTGATGCACATCATCAACGCCCGTTTGCGCAACCAGGAAGGTTTGCACGAATTGCACCTTGAAGACGGCCTGATTCGCAGCATCGCCCGGCAGACCGAAGCGCCGACACTGGGCCCCGACGACCTCGACGCCGGCGGCAATCTGGTGGTGCCGCCCTTCGTCGAGCCGCACATTCACCTCGACGCCACCCTCACCGCTGGCGAACCGCGCTGGAACATGAGCGGCACGCTGTTTGAGGGCATCGAGTGCTGGGGCGAGCGCAAGGTCACCATCACCGAAGAAGACACCAAGACCCGCGCCAAAAAAACCATTCAGACCCTGGCCGCGCACGGCATTCAGCACGTGCGCACCCACGTCGACGTCACTGATCCGCAACTCACCGCACTGAAAGCCATGCTTGAAGTGCGCGAGGAAAGCCGCCACCTGATCGACCTGCAAATCGTCGCGTTCCCGCAGGAGGGCATCGAGTCGTTCCGCAACGGCCGCGAGCTGATGGAAGAGTCGATCCGCATGGGCGCCGACGTGGTCGGCGGCATTCCGCATTTTGAGTACACCCGCGATCAGGGCGTCAGTTCGGTGAAGTTCCTGATGGACCTGGCCGAGCGCACCGGTTGCCTGGTCGATGTGCATTGCGACGAAACCGACGACCCGCATTCACGCTTTCTCGAAGTGCTCGCCGAGGAAGCGCGCAGTCGTGACATGGGCGCCCTCGTCACCGCCAGCCACACCACGGCGATGGGCTCCTACGACAACGCCTACTGCGCGAAACTGTTCCGCTTGCTCGGGCATTCCGGGATCAGTTTTGTCTCCTGCCCGACCGAAAGCATTCACCTGCAAGGCCGCTTCGACAACTTCCCGAAACGCCGTGGCGTGACCCGCGTGAACGAGTTGCTCGAAGCCGGGATGAACGTGTGTTTCGGCCAGGATTCCATCGTCGATCCGTGGTATCCGCTGGGCAACGGCAACATCCTCCGAGTGCTTGAGGCGGGTCTGCACATCTGCCACATGCTCGGTTATCGCAATCTGCAAAGTGCGCTGGACTTGGTCACTGACAACAGCGCCAAAGCCATGCATCTGGGCGAGCGCTATGGGCTGGAACAGGGGCGCCCGGCGAACCTGCTGATTCTGTCGGCGGACAGTGATTATGAGGTAATCCGCAGCCAAGGCTTGCCGCTGTACTCGATTCGCAACGGCAAAGTGCTGATGAAACGGCAGATGCCGGTGGTGGAGTTCGTCTAAGGTGGAGAAACCGGCGTCGCCATGACGCCGGCCCCCCCTGCGATGGATGCTCCTTCATGCTGAAGTTCGTGCGTAGTTGATTAGCCGCCATCCTCAATTACTTGAGGATTTTCCAATGAACCACACACCCTCGCCCATGGCCTCGCTGTACCACGAAGGCCGACAGACGTTTACCGAACTTGTACCCGACGGCGGCGCTCGGCTCGATGCGCTGTTTCACACCGTGCCCGCGCTGGGTGAATTGGCGGTTGGCGTGGTTTACGGGCATTTGCACGCGCGCCCTGGCCTCGATCCGCGCCTGCGGGAAGCGGTGTCGTTTGCAGCCATTGTGGCGTCGGGCATGGTCGGCCCGCCATTGAGTGTGCATCTGAAGACAGGGCTGGCCTCGGGGTTGGCCCCCGGTGAAATGACTGAGGTGCTGTTGCAGGCCTCGGCATTCGCGGGGTTTGCGCGGGCGGTGAGTGCGGCGGAACAACTCAATCGGCTGTTCGACGAGTCTGGTTTGGCATCACCGCCGGCACCGACACCCCGTGAAATCGCGTTGGAATTCTGTGAGCAAGTGCGCGGCGGGCACGCGCCGATGCCGGTCAGTGCAGCGGTGAAACGCCTGTTGAAACATGCGCGGCAGCTGGCATTGCAGGCCAGCTCGGCGCACGCGGTGATTGTTGAATGTTTCGAGGATGAGCCGTCGCCCCGCGCATTGCTGCGGCTAGAGGTGCAGGGTGAGCAGGTGGTGTCGGTGACGTTGTTCAAGGCGCACTGACGCGGTGTCCTGGCGTGCCCCATCGCTGGCAAGCCAGCTCCCACAGGGATTTGGGCGGGGTGTGGATTCTGGCTTCACCGCATAACTACTGTAGGAGTGAGCCTGCTCGCGATGGCAGTGGGTCAGGCCACATCAATGTTGGATGTGCCGGCGCCTTCGCGAGCAAGCTCTGCTCCTACAAGGGGCTGGGGCTGGTCAGTGGGATGACCCACTGGACATTGTGGGAGCTGGCTTGCCAGCGATGGCGGTGGGTCAGGCAAAAGGGATGTCGACTGTACGGACGCTATCGCGAGCAGGCTCACTCCTACAGGGGATTTGGGGTTGGTTCGGGATTTTTGGCGTGACAAATAGCCAATGTGGGAGCTGGCTTGCCAGCGATGGCGGTGGGTCAGGCGACATTGATGTTGGATGCGCCGGTGCCTTCGCGAGCAAGCTCGGCGCACGCGGTGAATGTTGAATGTTGAATGTTGAATGTTTCGAGGATGAGCCGTCGCCCCGCGCATTGCTGCGGTTGGAGGTGCAGGGTGAGCAGGTGGTGTCGGTGACGTTGTTCAAAGCGCACTGACGCGGTGTCCTGGCGGGCCTCATCGCTGGCAAGCCAGGCTCCCACAGGGTTTGGGGGGTGAACACAAAAAACCCGGTACACCAATAATCCACTGTAGGAATGAGCCTGCTCGCGATAGCGGACCACCCTTCAAATCATATGTTGCCTGACTCACCGCCATCGCGAGCAGGCTCACTCCTACAATGGTTCAGAGGTGCACACAAATAATGTGGTCGCCGCAAAACCCTGTGGGAGGCCAGTTCGGCGCACGCGGTGAATGTTGAATGTTTCGAGGATGAGCCGTCGCCCCGCGCATTGCTGCGGTTGGAGGTGCAGGGTGAGCAGGTGGTGTCGGTGACGTTGTTCAAGGCGCACTGACGAGGTGTCCTGGCGTGCCCCATCGCTGGCAAGCCAGACTCCCACAGGGTTTGGGGGTGAACACAAAAAACCGGTACACCAATAATCCACTGTAGGAGTGGGCCTGCTCGCGATAGCGGACCACCCTTCAAATCATATGTTGCCTGACTCACCGCAATCGCGAGCAGGCTCACTCCTACAATGGTTCAGAGGTGCACACAAATAATGTGGTCGCCGCAAAACCCTGTGGGAGCCTGGCTTGCCAGCGATGGCGATTGTGAATTCAACCGATCAACCGCGCCGTACCAAATAATCTGACGCGCACCCGCTCGCCGTCGATTGCTTCCAGCAGAATCGGTGCCGTGCCACCGGGCATGACCACCTGCACTTCTCCGGCTTCGACCCAACCCACCCGCCATGCCGCACACGCTACCGCACTGGCGCTGGTGCCTGATGACGCGGTCGGCCCTTCGCCACGCTCGAAGACCCGCGCGATGATTCGCTGCGCAGACTCACGCACCGCCCATTGCAGATTGACGCCCGCCGGACACGGGTCGCCAGCGCCGGTCGGCATGGCATAAGCGATCTGTGTCAGGCCTTCATTCAGTGGCGATTCACGCATTTGTTCGTTACTCGGCAAGGCTGACTTGTCGCCAAGCAGCGTCACGCAATGTGGATTGCCGATGCGCACAAATTGGCTGTGCGACCAGGTGGGATCAAGTGCCGCCAATGGCTGAATTCTGCTGACCTTCCGGCCATTGAAATCAACATTTTCAACGCTCTGCGCACCCACCGCGCACGGCCCAAAATCCGCTTGACCGAGATCGAGCCAGAAGCCTTCCACGCCTTCGACTTCGGCAGGTTTCACCGAGGTCTCCACCGCCTCACCTTTATCGTGATGAACGCGCAGCAACGCGCCCTGCTCTGCCAGCAAACCTTGCTCGGTCAGCGCCTGGGAAAATATCGTCAGACCGTTGCCACTGCGCTCGGCGAGGGTGCCATCGGTGTTGACGATCAACACATCGAACGGCGGCGAGGCCTGGAACGGGCCGATCAGCAGACCGTCGCTGCGGTGGAATTTGCTGTCTGGCGGTTGTTGGCCTTCTGGCCAGTCGCAGCAAAGTTTGATTGCCGCGTCGCTCCACGTCTGGCGCGACGATGCGCACGCGCACGCGCTGGCAGGTAAATCAACGCCCGCCTCGCGCAGTGCCTGCGGCGAAACCACACCGTAGATATTGCCCCGCGCATCATAAAACTGCGTCATCACTCGTAATCCCTGCAACCGAAAAAACCCACTGTAAACCGCATTCCCCTGTAGGAGCTGCGGAACGCTGCGATCTTTTGATTCTGATCTTGAAAACAAAGATCAAAAGATCGCAGCGTGCCGCAGCTCCTACAGGAGAAGGTAGGATGTCGTCTGTACTTCCTCGAATGACGGGCGATCGAACCTCGACGCCGTATCACTGTCCTTCGGGGACGCGAAGTTTTTTGCCAAGGATTGATATGACCAGCCTCAACGCCCAAGACACCTTCGTCCCCGGACGCCTGCAACAGATGTCCACGCGCATCGCCTTTTTCATTGCCGGGCTCGGCATCGCCGCGTGGGCGCCGTTGGTGCCGTACGCCAAGGCGCGCGCCGGACTGGATGAGGGCACGCTCGGTCTGTTGCTGTTGTGCCTGGGGGTCGGTTCGATTCTGGCGATGCCGCTGGCGGGGATTCTCGCGACGCGTTTCGGCTGTCGGCGCGTGGCCACGGGCGGCACGTTGTTGATTTGCGCGGCGTTGCCGTTGCTGGCGACGGTCTCATCGATCCCGGCGCTGATTGCCACGCTGTTCATGTTCGGCGCCGGACTCGGCACGGTGGATTCGACGGTCAACCTGCAAGCGGTGATCGTCGAACGCGCCAGCGGCAAGAACATGATGTCGGGCTTTCACGGCTTGTTCAGCCTCGGCGGAATCGTCGGCGCGGCGGGCGTCAGCGCCTTGCTCGGCCTTGGCTTGACGCCGCTCACCGCCATGCTGGTGGTGGTCGTGGTGCTGATCGCCGCGCTGTTCAAGTGCGTACCGCACATGTTGCCCTACGGCAGTGAAAGCTCGGGCCCGGCTTTTGCCATTCCCCACGGCATCGTGCTGTTCATCGGCGGGATGTGCTTTATCGTCTTTCTCACCGAAGGCGCGGCGCTGGATTGGAGCGCGGTGTTCCTGGCGCAGGAGCGCGGGATCGACACGGCCTATGCCGGATTGGGTTACGCGGCATTCGCGTTGACCATGACGGCGGGACGCTTGATGGGTGACCGGATTGTGCGGATCGTCGGCGCCACGCGGATCATTCTGTTTGGTGGGCTGTTGGCGGCGGCGGGTCTGTTTCTGGCAACGTTCGCACCGAGCTGGGAAGCGGCGCTGGTCGGTTATGCGCTGGTCGGCGCCGGCTGTTCGAACATCGTACCGGTGCTGTACACGGCGGTTGGCAAACAGACGGTGATGCCGGAAAGCATCGCGGTGCCGGCGATTACCACGCTGGGCTATGCGGGGATTCTGGCGGGGCCGGCGGTGATCGGCTTTGTCGCGCATGCCAGCAGTTTGAGTTTTGCCTTTGGGCTGATGGCGGTGCTGCTGGTTGCCGTCGCGATTGGCGGGAAAGTCTTGAAAGTCTGAAGCAAAAGATCGCAGCCTGCGGCAGCTCCTACATGAGATCGTTCCCACGCTCTGCGTGGGAATGCCTCAATGGACGCTCCGCGTCCGCTTTTGGACGCAGAGCGTCCCGGGCTGCATTCCCACGCGGAGCGTGGGAACGATCAGTTAAAAACCAACACTCGCCTGCACAAAGAACGTGCGCGGCGCCCCCACGTACATCCCCGAATTGTTATCGCTGGAACGGGTGAAGTACTGCTTGTCGAAGATATTCTTCACCCCCGCGCCCAACTTCAAATTCGACACCTGCGGCCCGAAGTCATAGCCGCCACGCACGTTCCAGGTCACGTAACCGGGAATATCGCCGTACTGCCCGTCCGCCGTGCCTTCGGTGATGTAGTTGCCGTTGAAGCTGCCATCGGCATTCAACCCGGTACCCGGCGAACGCTGTTTCGACTGGGCGAAACCGTCGATGTTGTAGGTCCAGCGGTTGATGTCATAACGCAAACCGACCGTCGCCACCTGGCGCGAATAGAACGGCAGATCCCGGCCCTTGAAGCCCGCAATCTCGCCCTCATAGGTCGCGCGGGTGTAAGTAAAACCGGCGTTGGCGGTCAGACCATCAAGGCGCGGATCCAGCGCCGCCATGTCGTAATGCACCGACGCTTCAAGGCCCTGATGCTTGGTCGCCCCCAGGTTGGTCCAGCCGACGTCGTTGCTGATGTATTGCAGTTCGTCATCGAAGTCGATGTAGAACAGCGTCACTTCCCCGCCCCAAACATCATCGTTGTAGCGAGTGCCGATTTCGTAGGTCTTGGCCTTCTCCGGCTCCAGGCCGTTGGCGGTCTGGTCACCCGAACCGCCCTGCCCCAGCTGAAAATACTGCAGGCTGCCGAACGAGGTTTCGTAGTTGGCGAACAGTTTCCAGGCGTCCGACAGGTGATACATCACGCTCAGCGCCGGCAGCGGTTCATTGCTTTCGATGCTGCGGTTTTTCTCCGGCACGCGTTTGCCGGCGGTGTCGAGCACGGCGCGGTCGTGCCAGTCAGTGCTGATGTGTTCGAAGCGAATGCCGGGCGTGATCGTCCAGTTGCCAACGTCAATCTTGTTGTCGACGTAGACCGAGTTAGCCTCGGTGCCGCCGGTACGATCCTGGAACACATGACCGTCAGACGTCGGCGTTACCACCGGCTGATTGTTGACCAGCGCCAGCCGGCTCGACTGCTCGTGCATTGCCTCTTTCAAATAGCGATAACCGACGCTGACTTCCTGGCTGGTCGGGCCGACATCGAACACTCGCGACACCCGTGGCTCGATGCCCAGCGTGTAGTAGGAACGCGGGTACGAGCTGAGTGTTTTCTGGTCGCGGGCGGCGATGGTGCTGCCGCGAAAACTGTCGGTGTAATAGGTCAGCACTTCGGCTTGGGTGCGCTCGTCAATCTGGCGAATCCACTTGAACGACACGTCTTTGCGGCGACCACTGAATTGGTCGTAGTCACGCACCGAGTCGTACGGTTTGTCGTCGTACTGCTTTTGCGTCAGACCGCCGGGCATGTCGGCGCTGGCGTCGTAGTAATGGAAGTTGAGGCTGAAATCATCCTGATCGGTCGGCGCCCAGTGAGTCTTGAGCAGCACGTCGTCGATGTCGTTGCCGTTGTTGCGCTCGCGGTAACCGTTGCCATTGACGCCGGAATACAACAGCGCCACGCCCATGCCGTTGTCGGCAGTGCCGCCAAGGAACGCGCTGTCGATGTGTTTCCAGCCGCCGTACTGGGTGGTTTCCAGGGTGGTGCCGATTTCACCGGTGGCTTTCTCCGGAATCGCGCGGGTGACGAAGTTGATCACGCCACCAACGTTCTGCGGCCCATAACGTACCGAACCGGCGCCACGGACGACGTCGATGCTGTCGAGGTTGCCCGATGAAATCGGCGCCATCGACAGTTGCGGCTGGCCGTAAGGGGCGAACGCGGCGGGCACGCCGTCGATCAAGACAGTCGAGCGCGGCGACAAGCGCGAGGTCAGGCCACGCACTCCGACGTTGAGGGAAATATCACTGCCGCCGGTACCGTTGTTGTCCTGCACCTGCACGCCCGGCACACGCTTGAGCACGTCGCTGACATTCATCGCCCCTTGCTCGACCATCGCTTCGCGGCGAATCACCGTGCGCGCGCCGGGGTGGTTTTGCACCACAGCGGCGTTGGCGTCACCGAGCCAGTCGCCGACCACTTTGATGTCGGTGACGCCCAGTTCCAGCGGGCCGTTGCCGGCGGCGGAAGTCGTCGCGGGCGACAGCGTCACCGAACCTTCGTTGATCTGATAATCGAGACCGCTGCCTTGCAGCAACTGGCGCAGCGCTTGTTCCGGCGAGATGTCGCCATCGACCGCCGGGGCCTGTTTGCCGGCAACCAAATCGGGGCTGAAAAACACTTGCAGCGAAGTTTGCTGACCCAGCTCACTCAGGGCCTGCCCCAACGGCTGGGCGCGGATATGAATCGCTTCACCGGCATACGCCAGCGGCATCGCCGCATTGACCGCCAGCGCGAGGGCCAGCGGTAACCAAGGGGATTTTTTATTGTGGGCAGTGGTGGTTTTCACGTCGTACGTAGTCCTGTGGATCGCAAGAGTGTGCGGCTGTTAATGCAAACCAGTTGCAGTTGAACAGGAAGACGATGAACTCGAAAAAAACCTGAATTTTATTTTGAAATTATTTCCTGGCTGCCGTCCGCATGGGTGCGAACCGCCACCGGCAGGATGCTCGGCAAGGCTTTGAGCAAAGCCTCGGTGTTATCGGATTTGAACACGCTGGTCAGGCGCAGGCTGGCCACGGCGGGGTTGCTGACCGTCAGCGGCTTCTCGCGATAACGTGACACTTCGGCGGCTACTTCGCTGAGGCTGGCATTGTTGAAGACCAGTTTGCCGCTGCGCCACGCGGTCAGTTCCGCTGGGTTGACCGCATAGGCTGCGGCGACTTTGCCCTGCGCATCAACGTAAGTGCCGAGGCCGGCAGTCAGACTTATGAATTCATTGTCCGGCGCATTGTGCCCCTGCACTTTCACCGTGCCCTGCTCCACCGCCACGCGGGTTTGCGTGACGTCGCGACGCACATCGAATCGCGTGCCGGTGACCGTCACCTTGCCGCTGCCGGCCTCGACCACGAACGGTCGTGAGGTATCGTGCTCGACGCTGAACATCGCCTCGCCTTCGCTCAATTCGATCAACCGGCGATCTTTTTCAAAGCGCACCTGCAAGCGGCTGCGACTGTTCAGATCGATCACCGAACCGTCCGGCAGCGCCACGTGTTTGCGCTCGCCCAACGCCGTGCTGAATTCGGCGCTATAACCGCCCGGATGATTCAAACCGCTGAACAAGCCGAGACCGAGTGCCACCGCCACCACACTGGCGGCCACGGCATAACGCAACAACGGCCGCCGTTCGCGGCGCGGCGGCGGCGTTTCAACCAGCGCTTTGAGGCGCGGCACCGGCAACAAATCAGCCGCTGTCCACAGCCCCTGCAGCAACTGAAATTCATCGCGGTGTTGCGGATGTTCGTTCAGCCAGACGTCGAAGCGCTGCTGCTCGTCGGCACTCACGGCCGGCTCCTGCAAACGCACAAACCAGCGCGCCGCGTCATCGCGCACGGTGGTTTGCCCGCACGCGCAATCACGAGTATCCATCATGGAATGTCCTGTCCGGCCGGGAATATAAAGACACACAACCCCCTGTAGGAGCTGCCGAAGGCTGCGATCTTTTCGCCATAACGCCCATTCACGACTGCAACCCGTCCAGGCGATCACGCAAATGCCGCAGGGTGCGGATCATATACTTTTCGACCATGTTCTTGGACAACCCCAGGCGATCGGCGATTTCCGCCTGGGTCAGCCCTTCGATCTTCTGCCAGACAAAAATCTTCCGGCAGTTGACCGGCAGTTCGCCGAGCGCCCGTTCGATGGAATCGGCCAACTGGATCGCATGCATGTAATGCTCCGGGTCGCCGGACGACGACGCACTGTGATCGATCGCCTCCGACTCCATGGCGCCTCGCCGATCCTCACGTCGGTAACCGTCGACCGCGATATTACGCGCCGTCTGGTGCAAATACGCCCGGGGTTGCTGCACCGCCGCCGAATCGGATTCGAGCACCCGCAAAAAAGTGTCGTGCGCCAGATCCTCGGCCTGCGCACGATTGCGCAGGCGGCGAGTCCAGGTGCCGATCAACTCTTCGTAATGCTCGAAAAAGCCGGGTCTGCGGGGACGCATGGGGGATTGGGCGGTGTGCTGAAGAAAGGAGCGTGAATAGTAATGCTTCCTATTAAGCCCGGCAAATCATTCCAGCCTGGTGGCGACTGTCGCATTCAGAAATGATCGCCTTGCACCTGAGTTAGAGCGGTCGCGCTTTCAACGCTAAAAAACAACAGGCAAAGCGATTTGACAAGCCCGGATCCGCTGCTACGTTCATGCGACTGCTTAATATCATGGACGATAAAATGACCGTCATCCCGCTCAACAGAGGATCGATCAGCTTGGCAGGCGCTCGCTATGACGCCGCCGCTATCGTTCTTCGTCGTGGTCTGTCCATAGACCAAAGCCTGCTCAGCGCTATCAATCGTCCACTCGCCAGATCGCCGGCGTTGCGCACTGCAGTTCGTCGCCGACTTCTTCCCTGAACAATCAACAGGCTATTAGCCTGCGCATTACCGTGATCCAGAAAAATATAAAAACCCATGTGCTTATTACAATAAAAAGGAGCGCGAAATGGATATTCCGCACAATTTCGAACCGTTGTTCCGAACCAGCCCCTTCCTCGATCTGCTCGGTCCGTTCTTTTATCGCAAAGATGCCGAAGGCTTGACCATTGGCATTCGTGTAGAAGAAAAACACACCAATGCGCGCGGACTCGCCCATGGCGGGTTGTTCATGGCGCTGGCGGATGTTGCCTTGGGCTACAACACCGCTTTCTCGAAAAATCCCCCGCTCAAACTCGTCACCACGACACTCACCACCGACTTTGCCGGCTCGGCCAAGATCGGCGACTGGCTGGAAGCCAGCGTTGACATTCAAAAGACCGGCAGCCGCCTGGTGTTCGCCAATAGCTATATCAGCGTTGGCGAAGAGCGAGTGGTGCGGGCCAGTGCGTCTTTTCTAGTCGTCAGTTGAGGCGACAGCACCGTTACTGTCCATAACGAGAGTAACGGTCACCTCTAGCGTATATACGATTTGTCACGGAGCGATTGACGATGGACAGTGCTGCGCGTTTACCCGAGCTGGATCAGATTCCGCAAGATAAAAGCCAAACCAAAGATGTAAAACGCAAAGCGATCAGCAGCCCGTATTTCCATCGACTGCAACGCAAGCATTTTTTAATGTTCGATGTGCTTCCCGTACTGGGTGTCATCCTGGCGGGAATAATGGCGTTTTATATTCCGGTCAGTGGCGTCGATATCGGACTGTTTATCGCCTTCTGGGCGTTGACCGGAATCGGTGTCAGTGTCGGTTACCACCGGTATTTCACGCACCGTTCATTCAAGGCCAGGCCTGCCGTCGCTGTGACCCTGACAATCCTCGGTTCGATGGCCGGGCAAGGCGCCCTGCTGTCGTGGGTCGCCATGCATCGGCGTCACCACGAATTGAGTGATCAGCCGGGAGATCCGCACTCGCCCAACCTGCAAGGCCCCGGTTTCAAAGGCCTGATCAAAGGGCTGGTGCACTCGCACTTCACCTGGATGAAAGAACACGACTACCCCAACGTCGCCTACTACGCGCCGGACCTGATCCGTGATCCGCTCATTGCCAAGACCGCGCGTCATTACTACACCTGGGTGATTCTCGGGCTCGTCGCCCCGGCCATCCTCGGCGGCCTGCTGAGCCAGTCGTTGTGGGGCGTGGTGAGCGGTTTCCTGTGGGGCGGCGCGGTCAGAATGTTTGTCGTCGGCCACATCATCTGGTCCATCAACTCCCTGCTGCACCGCTTCGGCACCCGCCCCTATCAATCCAGAGACCACAGCCGCAATGGTGGCCTGTTCGGCTTATTCACCTTTGGCGAGTCGTGGCACAACAACCACCATGCCTTTCCCGAATCACCTTCTTTCGGGCTGCAATGGGCGGCCTTCGATCCCGGCTACTGGTTTATCCGTGGCTTGAGCCTGGTGGGGCTGACCTGGGATCTACGCGTGCCCACCGTGCAGCGCAGAACCAGTCGCAAAAAAAGAAACGTCCAAACCCAACAATAAGGAACACTCGATCATGACCGCCTATGAATCTGCTCCGATCACAAAAGAACTGGCTATCCAATGGTGCAAAGGCCAGATCAGCCAACTGCTCAATGCGCCCGGCAGCACTATTGACGAAGATAAAGACTTCAGCGAGTTGGGGCTCGACTCGTCTCTGGCCGTGTCGTTGCTGATTGAGATCGAACAGGAATACGGCGTGGAAATTTCCGCAGAAGAATTGTTCGATAACCCCAACATCACAGCGGTCGCCGAACTGATCATCGCTGGCGCCGGGAAGTCGGGAAAATGAACGACCTGACCGCCGAACATCGATTGCAACAAGAGTCGAAAGCGATACGTCATCACTACGATGTCGGCAACGACTTTTTTGAGCTCTGGCTCGATCCGACGCTGTCCTATTCCTGCGCCGTGTGGGCCGACAGTGAAACGCTGGAAAGCGCGCAAACGCAAAAAATCGACTATCACCTTCAAGCGATAGGCGCGAAAAACCTGCAATCGGTGCTTGATATCGGCTGTGGCTGGGGCGGTGTGCTGGCGGCCCTGGAGAAGTTGCCCAACATCAAGCACGCCGCCGGTTTGACGCTCAGCGATGAACAAGCGGCCTATGTCCGCAGCCAGGCCTATTCGAAAGTCTCTGTGGAGATCAAAAACTGGCAGGAGTACGCCCCCGCCGAACCGTTTGACGGGATCATTTCAATCGGCGCGTTCGAGCACTTCGCCTCTCCCGCCGACAGCGTGGAGGAAAAAATTGCCATTTACCGGCGTTTCTTCACGGCCTGTCGTGACTGGTTGAAACCCGAAGGAAGACTGTCGCTGCAGACCATCGCTTACGGGGCGATGTCCCGGGACCAGGCCAGCCGTTTTTTCAACGAAGACATATTTCCCAATGCCGATCTGCCGACCCTGGCAGAGATCGCCAAAGCGGCGGAAGGCATTTTCGAAATCCAACGGGTCGACAACGGCCGGCTGGATTACGCAAGAACCTGTGAAGAATGGTATCGCCGCTTGTCCGCCAACAAAGCCGTGGCGACACAACGTGTCGGCGAGGCGATTGTGGCGCGTTATCTGCGCTATCTGAAGATGTCGGCTTATGGATTTCAGTTCGGCAAGATCCAACTGCTGAGACTGCAACTGCAAGCCATTCGATAATCCATCTGGTGGAAGGAACCTCACGATGTCTGATGGTGCTCAGGGCCAACTGTTGTCCTCCGGCAAACCGCCGCAATTGCCGCGTTTCAATCCTTTTTCCGCTGAATTTCGTGAGACGCCATACGCGGTTTACCGTCAATTACGCGAGCTGAACCCGCTGCACAAAGTGCTAGGGATGTGGGTCGTCACCCGGCATGCCGACGTCATGAGCATCCTGCGTGACCGCAGCTGCAACGCCAGCATCATTCCCAGACAGGTCGATAACCAGGCGGCGCGGTTTGGTCGCGACAACGCGCCGTTTCAGCGACTGGCCTACAAATCAATCGTCTTCACCGAGAACCCCGACCATCATCGTTTGCGAAAGATGATGAACATCGCTTTCTCGGCCGTGGCCATCGACGGCTTGCAAGACTCGATTGAAACGATAACTCAAGCGCTGCTGCAAGACGCTCACAAGCACGGCGGCATGGACATCATCGCGGGCTTGGCGCAGCCCTTGCCGCTTCGCGTGATGTGCGAATGGATCGGCTTACCGGCTGAAATGCACGCGACCATCGATACCTGGACCCATGCCATCCGCTTCCTTCTGGAACCGGGATTGATGGTCAAAGACGACTTCGAAAAAGTCAGCCAGGTGCTCGATGAATACATGGCCTATCTGTCCGGCGTGATCGCCGAACGCAAGCGCAACCCGAAACAGGATCTGATCAGTCAACTGCTGGCCCTGGAAATCGACGGCGACCGCCTGACCGACGAAGAGCTGATCTTCGTCTGCATCATGTGCTTCGTTGCCGGCAATGAAACCACTAAAAGTCTGATCGGCAACGGCATTCATGCCTTGCTTGAACAGCCCGATCAATTGCAGTTGCTGCAAGACCGACCGGCGCTGATTGCCGGTTGTGTGCAAGAGGTGCTGCGCTTCGAAACGCCGCTGCAACACACCAAACGCTTCGCCACCAAGGATCTGCTCCTGGATGGCCAGACCATCAAGGCCGGTGATCAGATTCTGCTGTGCCTGGGTTCCGCCAACCGGGATGAACAGGTCTTTGCCGGGGCCGAGCGCTTCGACATCGAGCGCAAGACCAAAGGCCATCTGGCCTTCGGCTACGGCATGCACGGTTGCCTCGGTGCGTTATTGGCCGAGCGGCAGATGCAGACCGTGCTGCAACGATTACTGGACGGGCCGCGCTGGGTGCGTCGTGACGAAAAGCCGTCGTGGCAGACAGGCAGTTTCATCGTTCGCAGCCTGTCCTCCCTCGATGTCCAGTTTGTATGACGCGCTCAGGCAGGTTGAAATGCACACACCGACACGCTCGCTGATCTGTTTCCCTCATGCCGGCGGCAGTAACGCCACGTACAACGGATGGGGATCGCGTCTCGCCGATTCCGTTCGAAGAATCAAACTCGCCTGCTTCGACAGCCCTGCGCATCGCGCCCGGTTTACCGATGTCGACAGCCTGTCGGCGCAAATCGCTGAACAGCTGTGCCACGAACGTCAACCACTGGCGTTTTATGGTCATAGCATGGGGGCGATATTGGCTTATGAGGTGGCCTGCAAGCTTTCACTGGTTAATCCGCACCAGGTTGCGCACGTGTTTGTGTCGGGCCGACGCGCGCCGCAGTTGGCCGCTCGACTCGCGCCGATCCACACCTTGTCCGACCCGGCGTTTCTTGGCGAGCTGATCGCCTACGGCGGCGTTCCGGCCGCGATCGGCAACAACAACCGAATGTTGAATGCACTGTTGCCGGTCATCCGCAGCGACCTCGCCCTGGTAGAGCGTTATGACTTTGAGCCGGCGCGCAGACTGAATTGCCCGATCACGGCCATCTACGCCACCCACGACCCGGTGGTTGAAAGTGCTGAGCTGATGGCCTGGCGCGAACGCACCACGGGCGCCTTCCATTTCCATGAATTGAGTGGCGACCACTTCTTCCATTCCTCGCAACCCCAAGCGTTGGTCGACATCATTCATCACGCGCTGAACGCTGACGGCACCCGGAGGGCTGAATGCAAAAGTTTCGCGTGATGACCGACTGCCTCGACCGCCATAACGAGCAATGCCCGGATAAACCAGCGTATATTTTTCTGTCAGAAAAACTCGCGCCGGAAACACAGCTGACCTTCGCCGAGCTGAGAAACCAGGCGAGGCAATTTGCCGGGCGGCTGTTACAAACCACACAAAAAGGTGACCGGGCGTTATTGATCTTCCCCGCCGGGCTGGATTTCATCGTCGCGTTTCTCGGCTGCCTGTACGCGGGTGTCGTCGCCGTTCCCCTGTGCCCGCCCAACAAGAAGCGCTCGCAACGCACCCTGCAAGGCATCATCGATGACTGCTCGCCGCGCCTGATCATTACCCTCAAGGCCTTGAGCAGTGCGCTCAAGGATCCCGAGCAGCAACCATCGCCGTTGTGGCTCGAAATGGACCACTGGCCAGACGCGCAACCGCCGGGCCTGACGGCGCCATGGCCGAGCGTGGAGGCGCAGGACCTGGCATTTATTCAATACACCTCAGGCTCAACGTCCGCGCCCAAAGGCGTGATGGTCACGCACGCCAATATCGTTGCCAATCAGGCGATGATTCGCCAGGCGTTCGGCCACGATCCCGACTCTACCGTCGTGGGTTGGGTGCCGCATTACCACGACCAGGGCCTGATCGGAAATATCTTGCAGCCGCTGTACGTTGGCGCCACCAGTGTGCTGATGTCGCCCGTCACCTTCATGCGCTGGCCACTGCGTTGGCTTCAGGCGATTTCCCTGTATCAGGCGCGCACCAGCGGCGGGCCCAACTTTGCTTTTGGTGCCTGTGTCAAAGCGCTGGAACGTGAGCCGGACATCGAACTGGATCTGCGCAGCTGGCAACTGGCGTTCAACGGCGCCGAGCCCATTCGCATCGAGACGCTGCAAGCGTTCGCAACGGCCTTCCAGCGATTTGGCTTTGATCCGGCAGCCATGTATCCGTGTTATGGCCTGGCCGAATGCACGTTACAAGCGGCGGGCGGCATCAAGGGAATCGGCGTGAAGACCCTCGATGTCGACGGGCCGGCGCTGCGCGAGGGCAAGGTTGTGCCCAGCGATTCGCCCTTCAGCCAAACGCTGGTGAGCTCAGGCGCAGCGTTGCCGGGCACACATATCGCGATCGTTGACCCCGTCAGCGGAGGCGCCTGTGCACCGCTGGCCATCGGCGAGATCTGGATAGCCGGCGCGCATGTTGCGCGGGGCTACTGGCAGCGTGAATCGCTCACCGCGGAAACTTTCTCCAACCGGTTATCAGACGGTATTCAACCGACCTATTTACGTACCGCCGACCTTGGTTTTATTCACCAGGGGGAGCTATATGTAACGGGGCGAATAAAAGACATGGTCATTATTCGCGGCAAGAACTATTACCCCCAGGACATCGAGCACAACGTGTGGTCCGCACACCAAGGCCTGGAGCATTCTGCTTGCGCGGTATTTTCGCTGCCCGACGCTGAGGACAAGTTGATCATTGTTCAAGAAGTACGCCGGGAGTGGCGCAAGAAAATGCTTGCCGACGACGTTATCCCGCTGATCCGTCAGGCCGTGGTGGTGAACAATGAAATAACGCCCTACGACATCGTTTTACTGATGCCGGGGAAACTGCTGAAAACCAGCAGCGGCAAAATCATGCGCAACGCAATACGCGCTCAGTACATGGATAAAACACTCGAGCGATGGCTCGGTTAGTGTCGTTCATCAATGCAGACGTTAAGGATAAAGACCATGGAAGATTTCACTGCAAGCAACCCTGATTTCGACAAACATGTTCAATTCGCCGTACTCAGTATGCCGGCGGCAAAACTGCTGGGTTTCCATTACAACTTCCTCAAACCCGGCCATTGTGAAATCGAGCAGCCCACGCGCAAGGAACTCACCCAGCACAACGGCTACTTCCAGGGCGGCATCATCGGCGCCCTGGCTGACTTCGCCGGTGGTTCGGCCGCAGGCACCCTGCTGCCCCCCGGCTGGATCAACATGACCACCGATTTCACCGTCAAACTGATCGCCCCCGCCGACGGTGAAAAGCTGCTGGCACGAGGACGCGTCATCAACGCCTCGCACAACACCACGGTGGCGGCTGCCGATTTGTTTGCGGTGAAAGAAGGCAAGGAAACACTCTGCGCGACCGCGCTGGTCACGATGCGAAATATTCCGTTGAAGGCATGAGGACGAAATAAAAAAGGCGCGAGCCTGCTCGACTTCGCGGTATTCAGAGCCCAATGGCTTGGCTGAAATAACGCGATCGCGAGCACGCTCACACCTTCAGGTTTGACGGTGGTCCTTTAGCCTTTGTGGTCGATACCGGCCTGCAGGGTCTGGCTGTCCAGGTGCCCGCTGAGGGTGACCGGACCGACTTTCAGGTTGCCGTTTTCAAGGGAAACCCTGGGCACGTTTTCCTCGGTTTTCTGTGGCAGGTCCAGTTCGGCTTTGACCCCGAAGTCACGGTTGTTCAGCTCGGTGTTGCTGACCTTGGAACCGCCCAGATCAACCTTGCCGTCAGCCGACGAAATCCGCGCGCCGGTCAACTGCGTAGTGCCCCCCACTGCCAGGTTCACACGTTGGCTGCCACTGAGGCCGGACGCCTGCGTAACGCTGTCCTTGTGCGCGTATTCACCCTGCGCTTTCAGTGTCGGTTTGTAATCGGTGCCGGCGAGTTTTTCCTTGTCGCCCGGTGGATTTTTCTTCGCGGTCAGGCCCAGGTCAACCTCGACTTTGGCCTGGTTGCGGCTGTCCTGACGGCTCTCGACAGTCAGATCGCCAGCGACGTTGCCGCTGACTTTTTTCGCCTCGATGCGCGCGCCCGCCAGTTGTGCATCACCGGCACTGCTAAGCGCCACGGTGTCAGCCTTGATCTGGCTGTTCTGCTGGGTGGTGCCTTGCGAGTAATCGACACCAACCTTGGCCCCGGCATTGAAGCCGTGATCGCTGCTTGCTTGCTCATCAGCAGCGGTCGGTTTCTTGCTGCTGAGGTTACCGCCGGCATTCAGCGCGACATTCCAGTTATTGCGGCTGTCGGTCGACTGCGCCGACTCCTGCACGTAACCGCCCTTCTGCGCATCGATGCTGACGTTCGGCGCGCCGACCTGGGTGCCTTGCAGGTGCACCGCATCGCCACTCAACGCGATACCGCCCGAAGCATTGAGCTGCCCACCGCTGAGGGCTTGCGAATGCTCATTGATCTGGCCGATGTTGAAGTTGCCACTGAGATTGCCGCCCTGATCGCGGCTCTTCTCGCTGCTGGTTTTGCTGCCGCCGCCCTTCAGGCCACCGCCCAGATTGCTGCCGGTGGCGTTGTGCGTGGCGGTGGCTGCTTGCAGATCGAGCTTGCCGTCAGCATGCAAGTCAATAGCACCCGCGCTGTCGATCTGCGTGCCTTGCTGGACCTGATTGCCGCCGCTGCTCAACTGCACGCCATTGCCGCTGATACTTGCCACATGGGCCTGCGTGTCAGTGGTTTGCTTGCCGCTGTGATCGAGCTGGAACCCGGCGCCAAGGTCGACGTTGCTGCCATCGGTGCCCGGCAAGGTGCCGACCGTCAGCGAGCCATTGCCGCGCAGGCTGGCATCGCTGTTGCGCTGGCGGTCGTTGGCCTGATTCAGCGCCAGATCGCCAGCGGTCTTGATGTTCACGCCGCCCTGCCCGCCGTCGAAACGGCTGCCTTCGAATTGGCCGTCGCCACCGACTTTGATGTTCACGCCCTGGCTGCCGGCATAAGCGCCAACCACGGCGGTGGACGTGTCTTTACTGGACGTACTGCTGCCACCCGCGCCGCTGCCGGCAACGTTCACGTCTTCGCCGGTTTTGGTGTAGACGCGCACGTCGACCTTGGCGTCGACCTTGTTGTCGGTGCTGCTGTGAGTGTTGCTCGCGGCATCGGCGACCAGGGTGTCGGCGCTGATGTTCACCTTGCCGGCGCCAGCGTTGTACTGCGTGCCTTGGTCGTGCAGCGTGCCGGCGACCTTCACGTCGACAGTGCCGCCGTCAAAACGGCTGACCACGGCGTTGCTGTTTTGCTCGGTGTTGCTGGCGCTGCCATGGCCCACCGCAACATCGATACCGACGTTCGGTTGACCGAGATTGGCCAGCGCGTCTTTGTCCGGCACCTTGCCGGCGAGCACGTCCTTGACGGCACCGGCGATCGGCCGGGCGATGTCCTTGTACTCGACATTCGCGCCAACGTCCGCCGACCAATTGCTCTCGCTATGGTGGCTGCTTTCAGTGTTGCTGGCGGCGCGATTGTCGACTTCGTTGGCGGCGACATTCAGGCCATTACCGGCCTTGAGTTGCGCCCCCTCGGTCGTGACTTTGTCGGCATTGATGTGCAGGCTACCGCTGCTCTGCACCTGGGTGGTTTGCGCGGTGGTTTTGTCGGTGCTGTCCTGCGCCGTGCTGTGGGCAAAATCGACGCCACTGCCGGCACGGTCAAGGCCGCCGGTGTAGTAGAAACCGCCGCCGGTGCTGCTGTTCTCGGTGGAGGTTTTATGGCTGTCTTGCTCAGCCAGCAACGAGACATTTTTGCCGGTCAGCGTGGTATCGCCTGCGCTGGAGTTGACCTCTGCGCCCTTGATCGTCACATCACCGCCGGCCTTCACCTGCACGCTGGCGCCAGTGAGGCTTGAGCCTTGCTGGGTGACGTCGTTGCGGGTCACGGTTTGCTGCTTGTCTTCGTAATGCACGCCGGCGCGATACTGCTCCGGGCTCTGCTCTTTGGCGTAAGCATCGAAGCCACGGGTTTGCGTGGTGGCGCTGCTGTCAGCGGTGTTCTGCGTGGAGTGCACATTGACATCCCCTGCCGCGTCAGCTGTCAGCGCACCGCCAGCCTTGACCGTCGAGCCGGCCACTTCAATGTCCTTGGCGCTCTTGAGCTTGAGATTGCTGTCAGACACCAGTTCGCTGCGCACCGTGGTGCTGTCCTGGCGGTTCTGCCGCGACTCGTCCTTGGTGATACCGAAGAACTTGCTGTCCTTGTCGTGGTTGTTGCTGTGCGAGGTGTCCTGCACGCCGTCGATGATCAGCGAGCCCTTGTCACTGATCACGCTCGCCTCCGTGCCACCGCGCACCTGGCTGCCGCTGATGCGCACGTCGTCAGCCTTGACGATCAGTTTGCCGGCGGCGTTGATCTTGCTGCCCTGATGCTGGGTCTGGCCTTTGTCGGCATCGCCGGTCTTGCCGAAGAAACCACCGCCGACCAGGTCACCGGAATAACGGTTGTCGCTGCTGCGGTTGGTTCGTGTCGCCGTGGTGATGTCCACCTGTTTGCCGGCCAGTTGCACGTCGCCCGAGCTGTTCAGCTCAGCGCCCTCGGAGCGCAGCAGTCCAGCGGTTTGCAGGGCGATGTTGCCGCCCTTCAACTGGCTGGTGACGCTGCGCTGTTCTTCGCTACTGGTGTTCCAGTCGGCTTTCCACAGGTGTTTGCGATGATTGCCCTGATCGGTCTGCGTATGGCTGTCGGTGGCGGCGGTCAGGCGCAGATCGCCGCCGCTTTTGACCTCGAGCGTCTTCGCCGCTTCGACTTTGGCCGCTTTCAGTTCAGTGTCTTGGCCGGACGACAGCTTGACGTCGCGGCTGGCGACGATCTGGCTGCCGTGCTGGCGCGATTCGCTGTCGGTCTGGGTGCGATCGTAGGTTTCCCAGGTGATGCCGATGGTGCTGTTGTTCCAGTTTTCACGCTTTTCCTGAAGCTTGCGGCTTTCGACCGTGCTCAGGGTCAGGTTGCGCTTGGCGTCGACCGCAACGTCGCGGCCGCTGACATCGGTGGCCGCCAGGGTCAGGTCCTTGCCGCTATGCAAGCCGACATCGCCCTGACTGCTGCGAATCCCGGCGCGGGTGACGTCGAGGCTGTTGGCTACGGCTTCACCGCTGACCGTGAGGTCACCGGCAGAGCGAATCTGCACGCCGTCACGACCGGCGACTTGCACCGCCCCCACGCGCACACCGGCACCTTCGGCGGTGCTGACAATGTTGATGCGCCCGGCTTGCATCGCACCGAACAGGCTGGCGTCGATGCGTTGATCAGCCGTGTTGCCCGCCGGGTCCACGGTTTTCACCTGGCCGCTGGCGTAATCGACCTGATTGCGGCCGACCGTGAGGTTCAATTGATCGCGCGCGCTGATTGCGCCCTGGCTGTCGATGCGCGGGGCGATCAGGTTGATCGAGCCCTCAGCGTTACGCAGACCACCGCCCTGAATCTGCAACTGACCGCTGGCGTCGCGGGTGTTCAGGCTTTGCAGTTTGCCGTCGACCAACTCCGGACGACCGACCAGCAGATTGGCGTTTGGCGTGTTGATGAAACTGCCGCCATTGACCGAGATGCCGTTAGGGTTGGCCAACACGTAATCGGCAGCACGGCCGAAAATTTCCTGCGCGCCATTAATGGCCGACGGGTTGCGGCTGATCACTTCGTTGAGGATCACGCTCGCCGCTTGCCCCTGCAGTTGCGGGTTGGCCGCCAGTTGCCCGGCGAGCTGCGATTGCCCGGCCTGCAAGGCATTGTTCAGCACCAGGCCCTGCCGGTCGACGTTGTAGTCGAGGAACTGGTTATGCGACAGGCCCGAGCCGTTGGGCGCGACGATGTTGACGATGGGCACACCGCCCTGGACTTGCAATTGCGCGGTGCCGCCGGGGCCCGGTGCGACCACGACGCCGCCGGCCATCGCGCTCGGCAGGTGCACGGCGAAGAACAGGCTGGCAATCGCCCAGCGCAATTTGCCCCGTGGCGAAAGATGAAATGCAAAGGTGTGGGCTGGCATAAAAACGTCTCCATGTGAGTACGGCATCACGTCGCGCGTTTTAATTTTTGGCCGTGGCTGACGCGCTCAGATCCGACGGCTATTGGTTCACTGCGTTAGCGGTTCATGTGGCGGTCATATCTGCACCCCGACACGCATCAGCCAGGTTTCTGGCTCGTGCTGCAAGCCGTTCGGGGTGTTGAGGGCGCGTTGGTAATCGACGTCCACTTGCAGATTTTTCCAGCCCAGGTTGAGGCCGACATTGGCGCCGCTCAGACGTTGGCCCTGAGCGCCGTGATCGGCCTTGATCCAGCCATTGTCGAGGCCCACGCGCGGGGTGATCTGCACCGGCCATTCGCTACGCAGCGGCAGGCGCAAGGTGTTGCGCCAGATCGCGCCACTGGCACCCGACGCACTGCTGACGCGATAACCGCGCACCGCTGAATCGTCGGTGCCGAGCAGTTGTTCGATGGCCGGCAATGGGTCCGGGCTGTATTGCACGTTGAGCTGGCTCTGCCATTGCCAGGTTTGCCCGCCGAGCTGGCCGTTGCGCCACTGGCTGAGGCCGGCGCGGTATTTGCGAAACTGCGCCTTGGGCAGGTTGTTGATCTGATGCTGCGAATCGTTGTCGGCACCGAACCAGCGCAGGCCTTGGGCGTAATTGAGGTCGAGGTTCCACACCGCGCGGTCGAGCCAGAACAGGTTGAGCCCGGCCTCGGCCACGGTCAGCGTCGGGCTCTGAATGCCCAGGCGCACGTCTTCCAGATAACTGTCGACGTCCTTGTGCGCCAGTTGCAGGTTGGCGCTGAGCTGACGGCTCTGATCGCGCCACAACACGCGGTCGGCGCGCAGGCTGACCTGGTCGGTGATGCCGGTGCTGTGAAAGGTCACGCTCGGCAGTTTGAACGGCGCGCGGTATTCGGCATGGCTGGCGAACACGCTGTACGTCCAGTAGCCGTAGGGAATCGCGTAATAAAGACTGGCGTTGCGGTTGTAACGATCGCCCTGATTGAGCGTGTCGCTGGCACTGACGCTCAGCAGATCGTTGAGTTGCAGCGGGCTGTCGAGGCTCAGGCTGACGCTGTCGCGGTCGCGCCCGGTGCTGGCGCTGCCGAGGTTGTCGACACCCGCGCTCAAGGCCCAGCGTGAAGGCGTGGCGCCGCGCGAACGCAAGATGATCCGCGACGCACCGGGCTGGCTGCCGGGGGCGATGTCGGCGGTGAGATCGAGTGAGCGCAGGCGATTCAACTGATCGAGGCCCTGCTCCAGATCGCGCAGGTTCAACGGCTCGCCGAGCATGTTGGGGAATGCGCCACCGAGGGACACCGGCAGGCTCTGATCAGCCAGTTCGATCGACTCGATGTAGCCTTCGTCAACGCGAATATCCAGCGACTGTCCCGCCGCCGGGGCGCTGACCAGGTACGGGCGACTGGCGATGTAGCCTTTGTCGACGTAGCTCGCCGTGATGGTCGCCAGCAGATGATTGATCTGGCCGACGCCCACGCACGGTGCCAGCAGCGGTTTGATGCGCGCGTTGAGTGTGGCGCTGTCGATCAGCGTGACGCCGCCGATGCGCGTGCCGCTCAACGGCCAGCAGTGCTCATCGGCGGTGACGGTTGGCGGGACGGCCGGCGTGACCGGCGCCGGGCCGAACGCGCCGCGCTCCAGCTGACGACGACGCTGTTCGATTTGCAGTTGTTGCAGATCGCGCTGCTGCTGTTGTTGCTGGCGCAGCACTTCCTGGCCCGGCGCGACAGGTTCGGCCGCTTCAATCGAGGAGGCACAGACACTCAACACAAAGGCCGACAACAGCGGGCAACGCGTGGTACGACGACGAAATACAGCGCGAAACGGATACGGCACGCAACTTCCTTGCGATCATCAAATGGCGTAATGCCATGTCATCAATGATCGTGATAGTCGGAGCCCTCCTACACAAATGCAAGACGCTTCCTACAGCGCTTACATTTCTTAAACAATTGCTTTGATTGGCTTTATCGCCAACAGCAGGGCCACGGCGCTGCACGCTATCAGGGTTTCCCCGAGGGCCTGAGACCAGCCGGCAAGCATCAACCCAGCGCCAATCAACAGGTAATACATCAACCCCAACAAAGCCCCGGCGGTGCCCAAACGATCAGCGTAATCAACCAGTGCCATGCCGAGAATATTCGGAATCGCCATGCCGAACGCCAACACGATCAGCAACATCGGCAACACAAACGCGACGCTGTCCTGCAGCCACCAAACGCCGAATCCACCGAGCAGACCGCTGACGGCGGCGAGGCGAATCAACTGCAAAGCATTGCCTCCCGCCTTGAGTAACCGTCGGTTGAACCATGCTCCAAAACCTGAGCCCAGCGCGAGGATCACGCCGCTGTAGCCGAACCAGGCATCACTCAGGCCCAGACGTTGAAACTGGAACAGTGCAAGGCTGTAATAACTGAACAAGGCGACGTTGAACGCGGCGACCCACAACGCCGAGCGCCAGATGCCGAGGTCACGCAACATGCGCCCGAGGGTTTCCCACAGGCAGACGTGTGGCAGTTGTTCCGGCCGGGTTTCCGGCAAGCTGTAAACGCTCCATACCCAGAGCAGCGAAGCCAGCAACAACAACGCGCCCAACACACCGCGATAGCCGAAAGCCTGAACCAGACTGGCGCCACTGAACAAACCGATTGCGGGGCTGGCCGCCAGCGCGATGCCCACCAGCGAAAACACCTGCGCCAATTCCGCGCCCTTGAAGCGATCGCGCAGCACGGTTTGCGTGACCACCGAGCCGACCGCCGCCCCGAATGCTGCCGTTGCCTGAACCATCAACAGTCCAGTGAAACTGTCGACCCGCAACCCCACCACCGTGGCCAGCGCGTAAATCGCCAGCCCCGCGAGCATCGTCGGCCGTCGGCCCATGCGGTCGCACAACCGCCCCCAGACCACCACGCCCACGGCAAAGGCGAGGAAATATACCGACAAGGTTTGTGCCGCCGCTTCCGGACCAACGTTGAATACCCGGCCGATATCGCCCAACGCCGGGCTGTAAAGGGTTTGCGCAATCTGCGGAAACATCAGCAGCGCAATCGCCAGCAGCAACAGATTTCTGTTGTTCATCCTTTGTCACTCCTCAAGTAAAAGCGCTGAGGAGTTTAAGAAGCGTCAGCTGGCGTATTATCCGAATCCTGCCAACTTATCGCTGAAATCGGACAACCCATGGCCTGGCTCGATGCCCACGCAACGTTTGACGCCGACAGTTATCCCGCGCCCGTCATCGGCATCGCGGCGACCTTGGGCGACCACGATTCCGGCTTGCATCTGCACCAGCGTGGGCAACTGCTATTCACTCGTCAGGGCTGCACGCGCATCACCCTCGCCCAGCAACTGTGCCTGCTGCCACCGTCGCGGGCGGCGTGGATTCCACCGGGCGTCAGTCATCGTGCGGTGATGCAGCAAAGCGTCGATTATCGTTCGATCTATCTGAGCGCCGAACTCTGTCGCGAGCTGCCGCAGCAGGTGTGTGTGATAGAGGTCAGTGCGCTGCTGCGCGCGGTGCTGGAGCCAATGGCCACGGCGGATTTCGACACCGATTGGCAGCAAGGCAAATTCGCTCATCTGCTGGGCCTGTGCCTGAGCGAAATGGCAGAAGCAGCGCAGCAACCGATGCTCTTGCCACTGCCTCGCGACAAGCGCCTGACTCCGCTATTGGCCCAGCCCGAGCAGTTGCCCCCGGAGCTGCAAGTGCTGGAACGGCAGATCGGCGCCAGCAGCCGCACCATCGGCCGGATCTTCCAGCGCGACACCGGCATGAGCTATCAACAATGGCGCCAGCAATGGCGGCTGATGCGCTCGATGGAATTGCTCGCCACCGGGCGCAGCCTCAGCTACTGCGGTTTCGAGCTGGGGTTTGCCAGCGACAGCGCGTTTATCGCCTTCTTCAAGGCTATGACCGGCAGCACACCGGGGCACTGGCTCAAGTAAGCACCTGACGACCGGCTGCAAAAATCAATTGCGACTAAATATTACCTGCGTCATATTATGGCCGTAATAACGATCCATTTCCTCAGGTATTCCGCCATGACCAGCATGCCCACCCTCGAACCTGTTGTGGTGAAGACCCGGCCTCCCCTGCTTAAACGCCTGTTGCTTCCCGGTGCCGGCCTGCTCGCACTGATCTTCGCCGGCGTGTACGCCGTGCATTGGTGGGGCGCCGGGCGTTTTCTCGAGGAAACCGACGACGCCTACATCGGTGGCGACGTAACGGTGATCGGGCCGAAAGTAGCCGGTTACATCGACGAAGTACTGGTCAGCGACAACCAGCACGTCAAGGCCGGCGACGTGTTGATTCGCCTCGACGCCCGCGACTACCGCGCCAATCTGGCCAAGGCCGAAGGCGCCGTGGCCGCTGAAGAAGCGTTGCTGGCCAACCTCGACGCCACCGAACAGCTGCAACAAGCGGTGATCGGCCAGGCCCGCGCCGGCATCGATGCGGCCGGCGCGGAAACCGCGCGTTCGCGGGATGACAACGCGCGCTACAAACGGCTGGTGACCACCAATGCGGTGTCGGTGGAAAGTGCGCAACGCGCCGACGCCACCTTCAAAACCGCACAGGCCCTGAGTGCCCGCGCCCAGGCCGAACTGCTTGCCGCGCAACGCCAACTCGCCGTCATCGACACGCAAAAACAGCAAGCCCGCGCCGCCCTCCAGCAAGCCCGCGCCGAACGCGATCTGGCGCAATTGAACCTCGTTTACACCGAGCTGCGCGCGCCGATGGATGGGGTCATCGGCAATCGCCGTGCGCGGGTCGGCGCTTATGCGCAGGCCGGTTCGCAGCAACTGTCGGTGGTGCCGGCCAGCGGCTTGTGGGTCGACGCCAACTTCAAGGAAGACCAACTGGCGCGGATGAAGCCGGGCCAGCGTGTGAGCATTCGCGCCGATGTGCTTTCGGGTCAGGAATTCCACGGTCGTCTCGACAGCCTCGCACCGGCCACCGGTTCGCAGTTCAGTGTCTTGCCGCCGGAAAACGCCACCGGCAACTTCACCAAAATCGTCCAGCGTGTGCCGGTGCGCATCCTCCTCGATCCGGCCGACGGAGTGCTCGGTCATCTGCGTCCGGGGCTGTCGGTGACGGCCGAAGTCGACACCCGCGCCCAACCTGAAACCAGCGCCGTGGCTGTTGCGCCATGAGCGCCACCCTCGCCGCCCCCGCGCAACCGTTCAACCCGGCGGACATGGCCACAGCGACCAAGGTGTTCGCCTTCGCAACCATGTGCATCGGCATGTTCATTGCGCTGCTCGACATCCAGATCGTCTCGGCATCGCTGCGTGATATCGGCGGTGGCTTGTCCGCCGGCACCGACGAAACCGCGTGGGTGCAGACCAGCTACCTGATTGCCGAAATCATCGTGATTCCGCTGTCGGGCTGGCTGTCGCGGGTGTTCTCGACGCGTTGGTTGTTCTGCGCGTCGGCGGTCGGTTTCACTCTCGCCAGCCTGCTCTGCGGCATCGCCTGGAATATCCAGAGCATGATCGCCTTTCGTGCACTGCAAGGTTTTCTTGGCGGCTCGATGATTCCGCTGGTATTCACCACGGCGTTCTTTTTCTTCACCGGTAAACAACGAGTGATTGCCGCGGCGACCATTGGTGCAGTGGCTTCACTGGCGCCGACCATGGGTCCGGTGATTGGTGGCTGGATCACCGATATTTCCTCGTGGCACTGGCTGTTCTACATCAACTTGATCCCGGGGATTTTCGTCGCGGTGGCGGTGCCGATGCTGGTGAAGATCGACCAGCCGGAACTGTCGCTGCTCAAGGGCGCGGACTACCTGAGCATGGTCTTTCTCGCGCTGTTTCTCGGTTGTCTTGAGTACACCCTCGAAGAAGGGCCGCGCTGGAACTGGTTCAGCGACCAGACCATTCTGACCACCGCGTGGATCAGCGGCCTCGCTGGATTGGCGTTCATTGGCCGGACATTGCACGTGGCCAATCCGATCGTCGATCTGCGCGCATTGAAGGATCGCAATTTCGCCCTCGGCTGCTTCTTTTCGTTCGTCACCGGCATTGGTCTGTTCGCGACGATTTATCTGACGCCGCTGTTTCTCGGGCGGGTGCGCGGCTACAGCGCACTGGACATTGGTCTGGCGGTTTTCTCCACGGGCGTGTTCCAGATCATGGCGATTCCGCTGTATGCCTTTCTGGCCAATCGCGTGGATCTGCGCTGGATCATGATGGTCGGGTTGGGCTTGTTCGCGGTGTCGATGTGGGAGTTCAGCCCGATCACCCACGACTGGGGCGCGGGGCAACTGATGCTGCCGCAGGCGCTGCGCGGAATTGCCCAGCAATTGGCGGTGCCGCCGGCCGTGACGCTGACCTTGGGCGGGTTGGCGCCAGCGCGGTTGAAGCATGCGTCGGGGCTGTTCAACCTGATGCGCAATCTTGGCGGGGCGATTGGCATTGCCGCGTGCGCGACCATTCTCAATGATCGCACCAACCTGCACTTCACCCGGCTGGCCGAGCATCTGAACAGCAGCAACGAAGCGATGAATCAGTGGCTGTCGCAGGTCGGCGGCAACCTCGCCACCCTGGGTCAGAACGGCGACATTGGCGTCACCGCCAGCCTGCGGCAGTTATGGCTGCTGACTTACCGGGAGGCGCAGACGCAAACCTACGGCGACACCTTCCTGATGATCGGCGTGTGCTTCGTCATCGCCACGGCGATGGTGCCCTTGATGCGCAAGGTCCAACCCCCCGCCGCGCCGAGTGCCGACGCCCATTGATAAACCCCTGCGATCTTTGGATCTGGCCTTGAACATCAAAATCAAAAGATCGCCCGGGGGCGCCTGGGTTCTGTAGGAGCTGACGAGTGCAACGAGGCTGCGATCTTTTGATCTGGCTTTGAAAGTCAAAATCAAAAGATCGCAGCCTGCGG
>NZ_AKJD01000161.1 GCF_000282515.1 Pseudomonas sp. GM80 | reverse complement strand
GCAGCCTGCGGCAGCTCCTACATGGGATTGCGTTCCTTTGTAGGAGCTGCCGAAGGCTGCGATCTTTTAGCGTTTCAAACCTTAATGACCATTCCCGGAATGCCCACCCGCATGCCCTGCCCCCGCGCCCTTGCCGGCCTCACCTTTGCGGCCGCCTTCGGCTTCGTGCACAGGGGCTTTCTGCACTTGCTGACCTAACTGATCAACCGCCTGCAAATTGCTTTTACGCACGGTCTCGACAAAGCCCTGATACGGCAGATCCGTCACCCCGACCAAGCCGAAATGACCATTCTCGCCATCGAGCAGACGCCCGGTCACCGGTTGATCCAGATACTGGAACCAGTGCACGCCGACAATCGAAGGCTCGCTCAAGGCCTGCTTGAGGAAATTGGCGTAGGCCGGGCCACGATCTTCTTCTTTGCTCAGTTGCGTCACGCCGCCCCAGAACGGGCCGCGATCAGCGGAGCCGAAGTTGAACTCGGTAATCAACACCGGTTTGTCCAAGGCACCCAGCGCGGCAAAGTCATAACCATCCTGTGGCTTGAGCGTGTACATGTTGAAACTCAGCACATCGCAGTACTGCGCGCAGGACGCCACGGCTTCCGGAGTGCTGATGGCGAATCGGCCGCCCAAAAGCATCTGGTTTGGCGCGTGCCATTTCAGCGAGTCGGAAATGGTCTTGAAGTACGTGTCAGCGAAGACCTTCTGGAAATATTTGAAGTCGGCTTCGATTTCCGGGTGTTCCGGGTTCGGCAATGGTGGTTCGAAGCCTGGGTCTTCCATCAATTCCCACGCCGGCAGGTCAATGCCCCAAGCCTTCGACAACCCGGCCTGATTGCGGTACTTGTCGCGCAGTTGCTTGAGGAACGCACGCTTGGCCGGCACGTCGGTGGTCATTTTCAGCGTGCCGTAGGCCAGCGCGTAACGCGATTTCGGGTCAGCGCCGGGACCGGCCCAAGCCAATTCGTTGTCGGCGTAATAGCCGATCAGCCACGGATCGTCACGGTGATCGCGGGCAGCAATGGCCACGGCGCGCTCGGTGGCCATGGCGAAACGCGGGTCGAACGGATCGGGCATGCCGCCCCACCAGTCGCTGCCGGTGCTGATGCTGGTGTAATCGCCAACGATCGACAGCGGCAAGGTGTACGGCACCCGCTCGGCATCGCCCAGTTCAGGCGCGCTCCAGTTGCCGACCGTGTTGAAGCCCCAGGCTTGCAGGCGATCAAGCGTGTGGTTGGCCCACTGCGACTCATCAATTGTTGCTTTACACGGCGCGGAAGTCTTTTCGCTGGCCACTTGCACGGTTTCAGTCTTGGCGGCTTCGGCGACGCCAGACTTCGGCTCGGCCGGTACAGCGGCAGGTTCTGATGCCTTGGCGGCAGCGGTTTCAGCCGCTTCAGCTTTCGCCGCTTCAGCAATGCCGGATTTGCTTTCGCTGTCCGCTTTGCACGGTTCGCCGTACACACGCTGCAAGTTGGCGCCGTAGAAGTCATACCAACGCCCATTACCGTAGCCACGGCCCTGATCGGCGCCGTTGCCGCCACGGTTATCGCCTTCGCCGAAATGTCTGGCCAGGGGCTCGTCGGCTTTGGGCAGCGATTCGAACATGTACTCGCGACCGGCCACGTAGGTCTGGTTGACGTCCGGGCTGACGGTGTTGACGCCAAGGGAGTAGAACGGGTGCCCTTCCGGCGTCACCAGATACCAGCGACCATCACGCTTTTCCGTGCGGAAGAAGCCACTGGCCTTGAACGCCGGGCCTTTGTTCCAGCCACCGAACTTGTCCAGCGAGGACTTCTCGCGTTCGGCCAGCCAGGTTTTCAGCTGTTGCTGTTCCTTGGCGGCGGCGGATTTCAGCTGTTCGTCATTGGCGACTTTTTCCGGCCATTTGCTGCGGGTCGATTGCCCGTAGGCGTCGACCAGATTGCCATAAACAGCCTGGGTCACCGAGTCGCCGTCCTGCACACCGAAACGCTCGAGCAGCAGGCTCTGGGCGACTTTCGGCTGATCCATCGACAAGCTCACCGAGACCACCTGGCTGCGATCAATCTCACCGCTGCTGCTGGCCAGCAAAATCCGCTGGCCATCGACGGTCATCGGCATCGGCGGGCCGGCCTTCATGCCCTGGCTCAACGGTGCAGTCGCCACCAGTGGCACCAGCAACGTCTGCGCAGGACCTGCCGGCAGATCGACGCGGCTGACCAGCGTGCGGCCGTCATTGCTCTGGATTTGCACGTAAACGGTGACAGCCCAGTTCATCGCGCTCTGCAAGCGCAGGGTCATCATCCCCGACTGCGACCAATCCCAGGCTCCGGTTTGCGGGGTCAGGCGCAAAGTCGGGCGGGCCACCGGATTGAAGGTTACCCGGCGCAGCACTTCGCCTTCAGCCGTCTGTTCGGCATTGGCTTGCGGCAAATCGGCGTTTTCTGTGGCGATCTTTACCACGTCGGCCGGACGCACAAAGTTGAACAGGGTCTGCTGACCGGCTGGCGCTGCGAGCAACGGCGCAGCGAAGATCAAGGCGAAAACGGCAGGCAACGAACGGCGAATCATAAGAACGGAGTTCTCCCTAACGACCAACTGAGGCCAATGGAAAAGCGATGGCAGAGAGATAGACAACGCAGTGGGCAAAACTGCCCACTGATGTCTCAGGATATTTCACGACGGAAGGGCGGCAACGCATTGAGGATCGCCTTGCCATAGCGCTGGGTGACCAGGCGCCGATCGAGCAAGGTGATGGTGCCGCGGTCTTCTTCGGTGCGCAGCAGACGCCCGCAGGCCTGAACCAGCTTCAGCGAGGCATCGGGCACGGAGATTTCCATGAACGGATTGCCGCCACGGGCTTCGATCCATTCCGACAACGCCGCTTCGACCGGGTCGTCCGGCACCGAGAACGGGATCTTGGCGATCACCACGTGCTCGCAGTACGCACCCGGCAAGTCGACACCTTCGGCAAAACTGGCGAGACCGAACAGCACGCTGGAATCACCGCCATCGACCCGCGCCTTGTGCTTGTTCAGGGTTTCCTGTTTCGACAGGTTGCCTTGAATGAACACTTGCTTGCGCCAGTCGCGGTCGAGGCCGTCGAACACGTCCTGCATCTGTTTGCGCGAAGAAAACAGCACCAGCGTGCCGCGCGAGCCTTCGACCAGATCCGGCAGATCACGAATGATCGCAGCGGTGTGCGCGGGGGCATCACGCGGATCGGCTTTCAGATCCGGCACTCGCAGCACGCCGGCATCAGCGTGATGGAACGGGCTCGGCACCACGGCGGTGACGGCTTTTTTCGGCAGACCGGCACGCATGCGGAAGCGGTCGAAGGTGCCCAGTGCGGTCAGGGTTGCCGACGTTACCAAGCAACCGTAGGCGACGTTCCACAGGCTGCGGCGCAAGGTTTCAGCGGCCAGAATCGGGCTGGCGTTGACCTCGATGTCGAACAGCGAACCGCTTTCGGCCAGGGTAAGCCAACGCGCCATCGGCGGGCTGTCTTCCGGGTCTTCGGCGGTGAAGGCTGTCCACAATTCCCAGTTGCCGGAGGCGCGGGACAACAGGCTGCCGAACAGCGGATACCACTCTTCCGCCTGATTGCTGGCGATACCGATGTTGACCTCACCGTCCATGCCTTCCTTGAGCAGGTCGGTCAGACGGGTGAACAGATCGTTGAGGCGCGAGAAGCCCTTCTTCAGCTCGATGCCCATTTCGCGCATGTGCTCGGGAATCACCCCGGCGACGAAACGATGACGCGGCCGCTCACGGCCCTCGACATCTTCGCCGGGTTTGAAATCGGCAACCTGCTCGCAGGCGCTGAACATGAACTGTTGCTGGGCCTTGATCTCCCGCGCCAGCTCCGGCACCTGCTCGATCAACTTGCCGAGATCGCCCGGCAGCGGATGCTGGGCGAGCAGTTTGGTAAGGTTCTTCGCGGTGGTTTCCAGCCAGTCAGCGGTGGAACGCAGGCGCGTGTAGTGGGCGAAGTGGCCGATCGCCTTGTCTGGCAGGTGGTGGCCTTCGTCGAACACGTAAATGGTGTCGCGCGGATCGGGAAGCACCGCCCCGCCGCCCAAGGCCAGGTCAGCGAGGACCATGTCGTGGTTGGTGACGATCACGTCGACCTTGCCCATGCCTTCGCGGGCCTTGTAGAAAGCGCACTGGCCGAAGTTCGGGCAATGACGGTTGGTGCACTGGCTGTGATCGGTGGTCAGACGCGCCCAATCGGCGTCTTCCAGCGCGTTCGGCCAACTGTCGCGGTCGCCGTCCCATTTATTGCCGGCGAGCTTTTCGATCATGCTGGTGAACAGCTTCTGACTGGCCTCATCGACCTCGATCTTGAAGCCTTCTTCTTCGAACAGCTGGGCGGTGGCGGTTTGCGCGTGACCTTCCTGCAAGAGCATGTCGAGCTTGGACAGGCACATGTAGCGGCCACGGCCCTTGGCCAGAGCAAATGTGAAATTCAGCCCGCTGTTGCGCATCAGGTCGGGCAAATCCTTGTAGACGATCTGCTCTTGCAGGGCGACGGTCGCGGTGGCGATCACCAGACGCTTGCCGGCGGCTTTGGCCGTGGGGATCGCCGCCATGCTGTAGGCCACGGTCTTGCCGGTACCGGTGCCGGCTTCCACCGCAACAATTGCGGGGTCGCCACTGCGCCGGCCTTCGTCGTCGGTGTCGATATCCCCGAGGACTTTGGCGATTTCAGCGATCATCAGGCGCTGGCCGTAACGCGGCTTGAGGCTCTTGGCCTCTAGAAAACGCGAGTAGGCGCCCTGGATCGTGGTTTTGAGTTCAGTGCTGATCATTGAGTGTCGGGCGCAAAAACGCTGGATAAATTTTCAGTGGTTCGGTTCGGCGGCTATCATACCCCGCGAATCGATCCCGCGCAGAACGGAGTACCCCAATGACACCTTTTAGCCTCGTTTATCCCCTGCATGTCCTGTCCGCCCTGGTGTGGGTCGGCGGCATGTTTTTCGCCTGGATGGTCCTGCGCCCCGCGGCTGTGAAGGCCCTCGACGGACCTGCCCGCCTGACCTTGTGGGTGGAAGTGTTTCAAGGTTTTTTTCGCTGGGTCTGGGTCGCGGTGATCCTGTTGCCGATCAGCGGCGTGGGCATGTTGCATCTGCAGCAGGTCGGGTTTGAGACCGCGCCGAAGTATGTGCAGGTGATGATCGGGTTATATGTGGTGATGACGGCGCTGTTTATCCGGATTCAGGGGCTGATGCTGCCGGAGTTGCGCACGGCGGTGGACGCGAAGGACTGGCCGGCGGGTGCGGCGGTACTGGGGCGGATTCGCCGAGTGGTGGGGATTAACCTGATTGTCGGGTTGGTGCTGGTGGCGATTGCGGCGGCGAGGCCGATGATCTGAAGATGATCGTTCCCACGCTCTGCGTGGGAATGCCGCAAGGGACGCTCCGCGTCCAGTGACGCGGAGCGTCACGGGCTGTGTTCCCACGCAGAGCGTGGGAA
>NZ_AKJD01000160.1 GCF_000282515.1 Pseudomonas sp. GM80 | reverse complement strand
CGGCAGCTCCTACAGGGGGGTAGTCGTTAAATTTGTGGGGATTGAACCCGTATTCATGAGGAGAGCGCGCGTGTCGCCAAGCCTGTTCCGACGATAACCATCAGCCCGCTGTGCGTTTTTCGTTTCGCCCCTTTTTTCGGCTGCTATTTATTACAGGCCCAGGTTCATGCCCGAATACGTTAACTGGCTTCGTCACGCGTCCCCCTATATCAATGCCCATCGCGATTGCACCTTCGTCGTCATGCTGCCCGGCGACGGCGTCGAGCATCCGAATTTCGGCAACATCGTCCACGACCTTGTCTTGTTGCACAGCCTTGGCGTGCGCCTGGTGCTGGTGCACGGTTCGCGCCCGCAAATTGAAACCCGCCTCGCCGCTCGCGGCCTGACTCCGCATTACCACCACGGCATGCGCATCACTGATGCCGCAACGCTGGAATGCGTAATCGACGCGGTAGGCCAGTTGCGCATCGCGATCGAAGCGCGGCTGTCGATGGACATGGCGTCCTCGCCGATGCAGGGTTCGCGCTTGCGCGTGGCCAGCGGCAATCTGGTGACTGCACGGCCGATCGGCGTGCTCGAAGGTGTCGATTATCACCACACCGGCGAAGTGCGCCGGGTTGACCGCAAGGGCATCAATCGTCTGCTCGATGAGCGTTCGATCGTGCTGCTGTCGCCGCTGGGTTACTCGCCGACCGGTGAAATCTTCAACCTCGCCTGCGAAGACGTCGCTACCCGCGCCGCCATCGACCTGGGCGCGGACAAGCTGCTTTTGTTCGGTGCCGACCTCGGTCTGATCGACGAAAACGGCAAACTGGTGCGCGAACTGCGTCCACAGCAAGTGCCGGCGCATTTGCAGCGTCTGGGCAGCAGCAACTATCAAGCAGAACTGCTCGATGCCGCCGCCGAAGCCTGCCGTGGCGGCGTGGCGCGCAGCCATATCGTCAGTTACGCCGAGGATGGCGCGCTGCTGACCGAGCTGTTCACCCGTGACGGTGGCGGTACGCTGGTTGCGCAAGAGCAATTCGAACTGGTGCGCGAGGCGGCGATTGAAGACGTCGGCGGTTTGCTCGACTTGATCAGCCCGCTGGAAGAGCAGGGGATTCTGGTGCGGCGTTCGCGCGAAGTGCTGGAGCGCGAGATCGAGCAGTTCAGCGTGGTTGAGCGCGAAGGCATGATCATCGCCTGTGCGGCGCTGTATCAGATTGCCGATTCGGATGCCGGTGAACTGGCGTGCCTGGCAGTGAACCCGGAATATCGCCATGGCGGACGTGGGGATGAATTGCTGGAGCGCATCGAAACCCGAGCGCGGGCGCAGGGTTTGAAAACCTTGTTTGTCCTCACCACTCGCACCGCACACTGGTTCCGCGAGCGCGGTTTCGAGCCAAGTAGCGTCGAGCGCATGCCAGCAGCGCGGGCGTCGCTGTACAACTACCAGCGCAACTCGAAGATCTTCGAAAAAACCCTCTGACCCGGTTCATCTGGATTCGATCGTTCCCACGCTCTGCGTGGGAATGCCTCAACGGACGCTCCGCGTTCGCTTTCGATGGGACGCGGAGCGTCCCGAGATGCATTCCCACGCGGAGCGTGGGAACGATCAATTACTCGGTGATGAACTTGGCGCTCACGTACGGTGAGTAGTCCGGCAGCACCGTTTCAACCTTGCCCTGTTCCTTCAAAAACTTCGCCGTCTCGCCAATCGCCTTCGCCGTGCCGCCGTCCAGCAGCGCCGTGGTTTGTTGTGCCTTGGCGTCCGGGAATGCCGAGCCTGCGAGCAATTCCGGCACGTCGGCGGCGTTGGCACCGGTCAGTTTGGCGATTTTCTGCACCGGCACCGAGTCAGCCGTCCAGCTGTCTTTATGCGCGGCGTAATCGGCGAACGAGTCGAGCGTGACCTTGGCGAATTTCGCGACCACCTCGGGGTGCTTCTCGGCAAAGTCCTTGCGCGCTACCCACACTTCGAACGTCGGCGCGCCCCACTGGCCGACTTGTGCAGCGTCGGTCAGCGTCTTGCCGGTCTTGCGGATTTCGCCCAGCGCCGGCGACCAGACAAACGCGCCATCGATATCGCCACGCTTCCACGCCGC
Source organism: Pseudomonas sp. GM80 (assembly GCF_000282515.1). Classification (GTDB taxonomy): domain Bacteria; phylum Pseudomonadota; class Gammaproteobacteria; order Pseudomonadales; family Pseudomonadaceae; genus Aquipseudomonas. The sequence goes on along the minus strand of NZ_AKJD01000160.1, from coordinate 35,128 downwards.
CGCGATTTCTGCGGGTTGCAGGTTCACCACTTTGACTTTCGAGGCGTCCAGGCCCCAGTGCTTCAGAGCACCGAGCAGGCTGTAGTGCGAGGTGGATACAAACGGTGTGGCGATGGTCTTGCCGACCAGATCCTGCGGGCTATTGATACCGCTGCCATTGCGCACCACCAGTGCTTCGGCGGCATTGATCTGCGCTGAAACGATGAACGCGACGATCGGCAGATTGCGTGAAGCGGCTGCCGCCAGCGGGCTGGAGCCGAGGTTGCCGATCTGCACGTCACCGGAAGCAATGGCTGTCACAACTTCCGGGCCACTATTGAAGCGGCGCCAGTCGATTTTCTCACCGATGGTTTTCTCGTAGACGCCGTCGGCCTGCGGGACTTTGCTCGGGTCGATACCGGTTTGGTAGCCAACGGTGAGGTTGCCAGCGTGAGCGGATAAAGAAATCAGTGCTGACACACAAACTGTAACAAATTGACTAGATAGTGCGCGTTTGGCCATCATGGCGTCGCCTTTTCGATAGGGTTTGACGATTCGGGGTTACGCCAAAGCTAATCGATATAAAAAAAGGCTAACAAATACCATTTAGGAATGAGCTTAGTCGCCGATACGCTGTATCCCGGCGAAGATGGCAAGATACTGGCCATATTCCGAAATGATATGAAAAAGAATGAATAAATTCTTTTTGGGTTTATCAGGAAATCTTTACTCTGCACGGACCAAATCACTGCGATTAGACCTTGGTCGTAGACACACAAGGTTACGATTGACTTGTCGGTCACGAACTGGCGCTAATCGCGCATCTCGGATCCAGGGCAACAGACCCAGGGCCAGAAACACAAAAATTAGAAACGAGAGGAGCTTTACATGAACAAGTCCACCTTGGCCCTGGCTGTGGCCGTAGGGGTTATGGCGCAGCAGGCAGGCGCCGCCGGTTTCATCGAAGACAGCAAGGCTACTTTGGGGCTGCGTAACTTCTACATCAACACCGATAACCGCGACAGTGCTGCCAATACCGCTGCCAACAAAACAGCCGGTGTTCAAAGCAAGAACGAAGAATGGGGTCAAGGCTTTGATCTGCGCTTCATCTCCGGTTACACCCAAGGCACTGTAGGCTTCGGTATCGACGCCATCGGCCTGCTGGGCGTGCGTCTGGATTCGGGCGGCGGCACCAACGGCGCCACTTCTTCCTCCTACGGCGGCACTGTATTCCCGAGCAAGTCCAACGGCGAAGCTGTTGATAACTTCTCGAGCCTGGGCCTGACTGCCAAAGCCAAGGTATCCCAGACCGAACTGAAGCTGGGTACTCTGCAGCCTAAGAACCCGGTTATCGTGACCAACGATGGTCGTCTGCTGCCACAAACCTGGCAGGGTGGCCAGATCACTTCCGGTGATATCAAAGACCTGACGCTGGTTGGCGGTCAGATCGAAGCCGTGAAGGGTCGTAACTCCAGCAACAATGAGCAACTGAGCATCGGCGGTGCCAACTCCCGTGGCGCTTCGTTCCGTGACAGCAACAAGTTCATCTATGCCGGTGGTGACTACAAAATCACCAAAGACCTGACTGCCCAGTATTACTACGGCAATCTGGAAGACTTCTACAAGCAGCACTTCCTGGGTCTGGTTCACAACTGGGCAATCGGCCCGGGCGTGCTGAAGTCCGACTTCCGTTACTTCAACAGCTCCGACGACGGTGCTAACGGTCACGACCCACTGTACTTCAGTTCGGGTAACTACCAAGGCTTCCGCGCTGGTAAAGGCAAGGTCGACAACAACCTGTACAGCGGTCTGTTCCTGTACACCGTTGAAGGTCACACTTTCGGTGGCGGCTATCAGGTTTCCAACGGCAGCAGCGACTTCCCTTGGCTGAACCAGGGCGACGGTTCGTCGAACTACACCATCACCGACATGCAAATCCAGAAGTTCGGCCGTGCCGGCGAGCGCACCTGGCAAGCACGCTACTCGTATGACTTCGCCAAAGTCGGCCTGCCAGGCCTGACAGCAGGTATGGTCTACCTGCGCGGTGACAACATCGACACCATTGCCAACACTACTGCTCACCCGGTTGCAGGCAGCGGCCGTTCCGAGTGGGAACGCGACCTGACCGTTGGCTACGTCGTACCAGAAGGCCCACTGAAGAACCTGGGCCTGATGTGGAAAAACGCCACCTGGCGCAACGACATCCCAGGTCAGCGTGACCAGGATGAAAACCGCCTGATCGTCAGCTACTCGATCCCGCTGCTGTAATAGCGCGCTCAAGTAACTGAAAAAAAAAGCCCCGTCCGGCATCGCGCCGGACGGGGCTTTTGCGTTTTCGAGTCAGACTCACCCCCGTAAGCCCTCCCCGAAATTCCCCTCTTTACAGCAACTCAAGGCCTTCTCGAACCTTGCGGCCGATGTTCGTCGGGATGCCGTCGAGCGTCCAGTGAACAGATGTTTAATATTCACTAATGATCTAGATATCTCATTATTTATTCTTTTTCATGATGGCAAATCCCAAGCTACAGTTGAGGTCTCCAACAACTCATCAGGAGCAGCACCATGAGCATCAGACTCGGCGACATCGCCCCCGATTTCGAACAGGATTCCAGCGCCGGCAAGATTCGTTTCCACGAATGGCTGGGCGATAGCTGGGGCGTGCTGTTCTCTCACCCGGCGGACTTCACCCCGGTGTGCACCACTGAGCTGGGCTTCACCGCCAAGCTCAAGGATGAGTTCAGCAAGCGCGGCGTCAAAGCCATCGCACTGTCGGTCGACCCGGTGGATTCGCACCACAAGTGGATCGAAGACATCAACGAAACCCAGAACACGATCGTCAACTTCCCGATCCTGGCCGATGCCGATCGCAAGGTTTCCGATCTGTATGACCTGATCCACCCGAACGCCAATGACACGCTGACCGTGCGTTCGCTGTTCGTCATCGATCCGAACAAGAAGGTGCGCCTGACCATCACTTACCCGGCGAGCACCGGGCGCAACTTCCACGAGATTTTGCGGGTGATCGACTCGCTGCAGCTCACCGACAACTACAAAGTGGCCACGCCGGCCAACTGGCAGGACGGTGATGAAGTGGTGATCGTGCCTTCGTTGAAGGACGAGGAAGAGATCAAGCAGCGTTTTCCCAAGGGCTATCGCGCCGTGAAGCCTTACCTGCGCCTGACGCCACAGCCGAATCGGTAAGATCAAAAGATCGCAGCCTGCGGCAGCTCCTACAGGAGTACGCCGCTTCCTGTAGGAGCTGCCGAAGGCTGCGATCTTTTCGAGGCATCCACAAAGCAGGGGATTTCAGGCCGTTTCGACGGCCTTTTTTTTCGCCCGAAACAAAGCAATCCGCATATCTCCAAAACGCATAACCAAATGAATAAATATGATTTATGGATATATAAATCAGCTGGTAAGGTCACTCCCATCGAAGCGAGATCGCAACCCGCGAATCGCCTGTAACGCTTAAGGAATCGTCTCAATGCTGGTTGTCTCACTCGGTGGCAGTCCCAGCCTGCGCTCCCGTTCCGGGGTGCTGCTGGAGCGCTCGCAACGTTGGTTGCAGCAGCAAGGCGTGGAAGTGGTGAGTTATCAGATTCGGGATTTCCCGGCCGAAGATTTGCTCCACGCCCGCTTCGACAGCCCGAAGGTGCTCGACCTGCTGCAACAGATTGAAAACGCCGACGGCCTGTTGATCGCCACACCGGTTTACAAAGCGTCTTTCTCTGGCGCGTTGAAGACGCTGCTGGATCTGCTCCCAGAGCGTGCCCTGAATCACAAGATTGTTTTGCCAATGGCCACCGGCGGCAGCATCGCCCACATGCTGGTGGTCGATTACGCCCTCAAGCCTGTGTTGTCGGCGCTGAAAGCCCAGGAAATGCTCCAGGGGATTTTCGCCGAGGACAGCCAGATCGCTTACGGCGAAGGCAGTGCCGCCGCACAACTGGCCCCGGCGCTGGAGCAGCGACTGCACGAAGCGCTGGATCAGTTTGTCGGCGCCATGGCCCGCCGGCCGAAGCCGCTGGAACCGGGCCTGTTGAACGAACGTTTGTTGAGTGCTCGCTGGAGCATTTAAGCCACACCCGCATTTGATGTACTTCACCTTACTCAGCCGCTAACGGCCAAGCAGGTGCAGCCAAAACCCAACAGCAAAAAAGGAGAGCGCTATGCGCACTGTATTTTTGCGTCGTGGTCTGGTCGCTCTGTTTGCTGCGGCTGTCACCTTCGGCGCCATCACTCAAGCTCAAGCCGAGACATTGCGGATCGGTTACCAGAAGTACGGCACGCTGGTGCTGCTCAAAGCCAAAGGCACGTTGGAAAAACGTCTGGCCGCCCAAGGCGTCGACGTGCAATGGACTGAATTCCCCGGCGGCCCGCAACTGCTCGAAGGCCTGAACGTCGGCTCGATCGACTTCGGCGTGACCGGCGAAACCCCGCCAGTCTTCGCCCAAGCTGCCGGCGCCGATCTGCTCTACGTCGCCTACGAACCGCCAGCGCCAAACAGCGAAGCGATCCTGGTGCCGAAAGACTCGCCGATCAAATCGGTGGCCGATCTCAAAGGCAAGAAAGTCGCCCTGAACAAAGGCTCCAACGTCCACTACCTGCTGGTGCGTGCGCTGGAAGACGCCGGCCTCAAATACACCGACATTCAAACCGTATTCCTGCCGCCAGCCGATGCTCGCGCCGCGTTCGAACGTGGCAGCGTCGATGCCTGGGTCATCTGGGATCCGTACCAGGCCGCCGCCGAGAAACAACTGCAAGCGCACACCCTGCGTGACGGCAAAGGCATCGTCGACAACCACCAGTTCTACCTCGCGACCAAACCTTACGCCGAGAAAAATCCTCAGGTGATCAAGACCCTCGTGGAAGAAGTGCGTGCCGTCGGCGAATGGTCGAAAGCCAACCCTGAAGACGTGACCCAGCAAGTCGCGCCACTGCTCGGCCTGCCGGCGGACATCACCCTGACCTCGGTAAAACGCCAGGGTTACGGCGCGCTGTTCCTGACCCCGGAAGTGGTCGCCGCACAGCAGAAAATCGCTGACACGTTCTTCCAGCTCAAGCTGATTCCGAAGCCGCTGAGCATCAAGGATGTGATCTGGACACCACCGGCCGCTGTGGCCAAAGCGCTGTAATTCGAATCCCCAAGGAGACCACTCCATGAGCCTCAATATCTTCTGGTTCCTGCCTACCCACGGTGACGGCCATTACCTTGGCACCGCCGAAGGCGCTCGCGCCGTTGACCACGGTTATCTGCAACAGGTCGCGCAAGCGGCGGATCGTCTGGGTTTCGGCGGCGTGCTGATCCCCACTGGCCGCTCCTGCGAAGACTCGTGGCTGGTGGCGGCATCGCTGATCCCGGTGACCCAGCGTCTGAAATTCCTCGTTGCCCTGCGTCCCGGGATCATTTCCCCGACGGTCGCGGCGCGGCAGGCAGCCACGCTGGATCGTCTGTCCGGCGGCCGTGCGCTGTTCAACCTGGTAACCGGCGGTGACCCAGAAGAATTGGCCGGCGACGGTCTGTTCCTCAGCCACGAAGAACGCTATCAAGCCTCGGTGGAATTCACCCGCATCTGGCGCCGAGTGCTGGAAGGCGAAACCGTTGATTACGACGGCGAGCACATCAGCGTGAAAGGCGCGAAATTGCTCTATCCGCCGATCCAGCAACCGCGTCCGCCGCTGTACTTCGGTGGCTCGTCGGAAGCGGCGCAGGACTTGGCTGCCGAACAAGTGGAAATGGTGCTGACCTGGGGCGAGCCGCCAGCAGCCGTCGCCGAGAAGATCGCCCAAGTCCGCGCCAAAGCCGCCAAGCTTGGCCGCACTGTGCGCTTCGGTATTCGACTGCACGTGATCGTTCGTGAAACCAACGCCGAGGCGTGGCAAGCGGCGGATCGGTTGATCTCGCATCTGGACGACGACACCATCGCTCGTGCTCAAGCTTCGCTGGCGCGTTTCGATTCGGTGGGTCAGCAACGCATGGCCGCACTGCACGGTGGCAGTCGCGACAACCTCGAAGTCAGCCCGAACCTGTGGGCCGGTGTTGGCCTGGTGCGCGGCGGTGCCGGTACGGCGCTGGTCGGCGATGGCCCGACGGTGGCTGCACGCGTGAAGGAATACGCCGATCTGGGCATCGACACCTTTATCTTCTCCGGTTATCCACACCTCGAAGAATCCTATCGCGTCGCTGAACTGCTGTTCCCGCACCTCGACATCGAGCGTCCGGAACTGCCGAAAAGTGCCGGTTACGTCAGCCCGTTCGGCGAGATGGTCGCCAACGACATTCTTCCCAAAGCCGCGTCGCAGAGCTGAGGCGCGCCATGAAGAAAATCATCCACAGCCTCGCGCCCTGGGCGTTGCCGGTATTGCTGCTGGCGGTGTGGCAGTTGTCGGTGTCGGCGGGCTGGTTGTCGACACGGATTCTGCCGGCACCGGTGGCGGTGATCGAAGCCGGCGTGAGCCTGGTGCGCAGCGGCGAAATCTGGACGCACCTGGCGATCAGCGGCTGGCGCGCGGCGCTCGGTTTCACCATCGGCGGCAGCATCGGTCTGGTCTTGGGTTTCATCACCGGTCTGTCGAAATGGGGCGAACGCCTGCTCGACAGTTCGGTGCAGATGATCCGCAACGTGCCGCACCTGGCGCTGATTCCGCTGGTGATCCTGTGGTTCGGCATCGACGAGTCGGCGAAGATTTTTCTGGTGGCGTTGGGCACGTTGTTCCCGATCTACCTCAACACTTATCACGGCATCCGTAACGTCGATCCGGCGCTGGTGGAGATGGCGCGCAGTTATGGCCTGAGCGGTTTCAGCCTGTTCTGGCAGGTGATTCTGCCGGGCGCGCTGCCTTCGATTCTGGTCGGCGTGCGCTTCGCCCTAGGCTTCATGTGGCTGACGTTGATCGTCGCCGAAACCATTTCCGCCAGCTCCGGCATCGGCTATCTGGCGATGAACGCCCGGGAGTTTTTGCAGACCGACGTGGTGGTGCTGGCGATCCTGCTTTACGCGGTGCTCGGCAAACTCGCCGACCTCGCCGCCCGTGGACTTGAACGTGTGTGGTTGCGCTGGCATCCGGCCTATCAGGTTGCCAAAGGAGGTGCAGCATGACCGCTCAACAACCTCCACGCCTGCTGCGCGGGATTCCGCTGGCGGTGCGCAACCTGCAGAAAACCTTCGGCGCGCGGCAGGTGCTGCGTGACATCGATCTGCACATTCCGGCGGGGCAATTCGTCGCTGTGGTCGGGCGCAGTGGCTGCGGCAAAAGTACTTTGCTGCGCTTGCTAGCCGGCCTCGATCAACCGACTGGCGGTGACTTGCTCGCCGGTTCTGCGCCGCTCAGCGATGCGCGGGAAGACACCCGATTGATGTTCCAGGAAGCGCGTCTGCTGCCATGGAAAAAGATCATCGACAACGTTGGGCTCGGCCTTAAAGGCAACTGGCGCCCGAAGGCTCTTGAAGCACTGGACGCGGTGGGCCTGGCCGATCGCGCCAATGAATGGCCGGCGGCGTTGTCCGGTGGGCAGAAGCAACGCGTCGCGCTGGCTCGCGCCCTGATCCATCAGCCGCGCCTGCTGTTGCTCGACGAACCGCTCGGCGCACTGGACGCGCTGACCCGCATCGAAATGCAGCAACTGATCGAACGTCTCTGGCAGCAACACGGCTTCACGGTGCTGCTGGTGACCCACGACGTCAGCGAAGCGGTGGCGATTGCCGACCGGGTGATTCTGATCGAGGAAGGCGAAGTCGGCCTCGACCTGCACGTCGAACTGCCGCGCCCACGGGTACGCGGTTCGCATCGCCTGGCGGCGCTGGAAACCGAAGTGCTTAACCGAGTTTTGTCCCTGCCTGGCCAACCGCCGGAGCCGGAACCTGTTTCACCCCTGCCTACGCAACTGCGTTGGGCGCAATAACTCAAGCAAACGACAGGAATCATTGCCATGACTATCAAAGCCATCAACGTCCGTAACCAGTTCAAAGGCTCGATCAAGGAAATCGTCCTCGGTGACGTGCTGTCGGAAATCGACGTGCAAACCGCTTCGGGCATCGTCACTTCGGTGATCACCACCCGTTCGGTCAAGGAGCTGGAGCTGGTAGTGGGCAGCGAAGTGATCGCCTTTGTGAAATCCACCGAGGTGTCGATCGCCAAGTTGTAATCGATGGGCAACACGCGCCCCGGACGGCTTGAGCCCTCCGGGGTTTTTCATTTGTGCGGCAAAAATGCGATTGAGGGTGAAAAGCGTGGTTTGGAGGCCCTGAACATATCTGCTATGTTCCGGCTTTTGCCAAGGCACAGACAGGAAGATTATGACCACCCAGCAGGATGCCGCAGGGCATTCGCCCGCTCACCGCGAGTACCGGGAATTCACTCGCGAGCAATGGTCTGCCTTGCGGGAAGAGGCGGCGCAGAGCCTTTCGTCGGCACAAATGAATGCGCTGATCAGCCCTACGCAGCCCATCAGCCGCGACGAAGTGGAAGAAATATTGCTGCCGCTGTCGCGCCTTTTGCGTCTTTACGCCGAGTCCGCGCAGTCGGCGGCCGTGGTGCACAGTGCTTTTCTCGGCGAACCGACGCGCAAGCCACCGTATGTGATTGGCATCTCGGGCAGTGTCGCGGTGGGCAAGAGCAGCTTCGCCAGGGTTTTGTCGGCGTTGTTGGCCTCCTTGCCAGGCGCGCCGGATGTGCAACTGGTGACCACAGATTCTTTCCTGTTTCCGCTGGCGACACTCGAGCAGAACAACCTGTTGCACCGCAAAGGCTTTCCCGAATCTTACGACCGGGCACTGCTTCTCGACTTCCTGCACGCCGTGCGCAACGAAGGCAAACCGGTGCAGATCCCGGTCTACTCGCACGTTCGGTACGACATTCTTGCCGACGAGACGCAGACGGTGCAGACCCCCGATATCATCGTTCTGGAAGGGCTCAATGTCCTCCAGGAGGACAAACACGACAGTCTCAACGTCCGTGACTTCGTCGACTTCTCGATCTATGTCGACGCCGCTGATGAGGACATCAAGCGCTGGTACCTCGAGCGGTTTGTCTATCTGAAGAACACTGCGTTCCAGTCTGGCGAGTCGTACTTCAACAAGTACAAGACGCTGTCGGACGATGAAGCGCTGGCCATGGCCTCGGCCACCTGGGACCGGGTCAATCTGAAGAACCTCGTTGAAAACATCCTGCCCACCCGTGACCGGGCGAGCCTGATCCTCAACAAGTCGGCGGACCATTCCATCGACAAGATTCTGCTGCGGGCGATTTGAACGTCAGTCGCTGACGGGCCGCTTCGGCAGGTAAGTCGGCAGGTACAGGCCGATGTAGGCATCAAACACGCGCATGCCTTCTTCGGCCATGCGCGGGGTGATCTGCCCGTGTTGCTGCACCGAGCGTGCGTAGACACGGTCGCCCAGCTCCATGGCCAGGGCAAACACGTCGACGTCGCTCGGCAGCCTTGGCAGTTCGAAATGATGGTCGAACAGCTTGTGCATCAGGTCGCCGAGTTCGATGTCGTGCTGGCGGTCAGCCTGGGTCACTTCGGTGAGGCCGTGCTGGGCGAGAATCAACTGGCGCGCGGCAGCGTCTTCGTCGTAGATCTCCAGCATGCGTTGCTCAACCAGCCGCGACAGATCCCGCCAGTCACGCAAACTTTCATGATCGATCGGTGCCTGCAGGCACGCGCGGAAGGCTGCGTGCACGTCGGCGGTCAGCGCTTCGAGCAGCGCCGGCACGCTGGCAAAGAAGTGGTACACGGAGGAGGGCGGGATCTGCGCGCGCTCGGCGACGCTGTAGATCGACAGACTCGCCACACCCTCGGCGGCCAGCAGCGTGCGCGCGGCGTCGAGTATCGAATCGATGCGCGCCTGACTGCGGGCACGGGGTTTGCGAACGGGGGCGGGACGCGTCATGAAAGTCTCCTGCGGGGCAGCGGGCATTGTACGAGCCGGTTTCGGTGTTGTCTGCCGGTACCCTGTGGCGAGGGGATTTAGCGAAACGTCGCACCGCCCCGTTCGGCTGCGCAGCAGTCGTAAACCCTGAGAACCGGTTATTCCTGACACACCGAGTGGGATGGGTTTGGGGCTGCTTCGCAACCCAACGGGGATAAATCCCCTCGCCACAGGTTTTGTGTTCGGCCATAAAAAAACGCCGTTGGCTGAATCAGCCGACGGCGTTCTTTTTGGCGCTACGACCGCTTAAACGGTATGCAGATACCAGTTGTACTCAAGGTCGGAGATGGAGTGTTCGAACTCCTCCAGCTCGCTTTCCTTGCAGGCGACGAAGATATCGATGTACTTCGGATCGATGTACTTGGCCATCACCTCGCTGTCGTCCAGCTCGCGCAGGGCATCGCGCAAGTTGTTCGGCAGGCTTTGTTCGTTCTGCTCGTAGCTGTTGCCTTCGACTGGCGCGCCCGGCTCGATCTTGTTGGTCAGACCGTGGTGCACGCCGGCCAAGACCGAAGCCATCAGCAGGTACGGGTTGGCGTCGGCGCCGGCTACACGATGCTCGATACGCACGGCATCGGAAGAACCGGTCGGTACGCGAATCGCTACGGTGCGGTTGTCGAGGCCCCAGCACGGCGAGTTCGGCACATAGAACTGTGCGCCGAAACGACGGTAGGAGTTGACGTTCGGGCAGAGGAAAGCCATCTGCGCGGGCAGGGTCTCGAGCACACCGCCGATCGCGTGACGCAGCGCGGCGTTCTGCTCGGGATCCTCGCTGGCAAAAATGTTTTTGCCTTCTTTATCCAGAATCGAAATGTGCACGTGCAGACCATTACCGGCCTGACCCGGGTACGGCTTGGCCATGAAGGTGGTGTCCATTTCATGGTCGTAGGCAATGTTCTTGATCAGACGCTTGAGCAGTACCGCGTAGTCGCAGGCCTTGATCGGGTCGGCGACGTGGTGCAGGTTCACTTCGAACTGCGCCGGGGCACTTTCCTTGACGATGGCGTCGGCCGGGATGCCTTGCTCTTTCGCGCCTTCCAGAATGTCCTGGAGGCAGTCGACGTATTCGTCGAGGTCATCGATCAGGTAGACCTGAGTCGAGTGCGGACGTTTACCGGAGATCGGCGAGCGTGGCGGCTGTGGACGGCCGTTCACGTTTTCCTGGTCGATCAGGTAGAACTCGAGTTCGAAGGCGGCGCAGATGGTCAGGCCCAGCTCGTCAAACTTTGCAACAACTTGACGGAGCACTTCGCGCGGATCGGCGAAGAATGGGTCGCCTTCGAGCTCGTGCATGGTCATCAACAGCTGCGCGGTCGGGCGCTTCTGCCATGGCTCGTTGCACAGGGTATCGGGGATCGGATAGCAGATACGATCGGCGTCGCCGATGTCCAGGCCCAGGCCGGTGCTTTCCACCGTAGAGCCGTTGATATCCAGAGCAAATAGAGAGGCCGGCAGGTTGATGCCTTTCTCGTAAACCTTGTGGAGGCTGGTGCGTTCGATGCGCTTGCCGCGCACCACACCATTCATATCCGCAATCAGAAGGTCAACGTACAGAACCTCAGGATGTTCCTTAAGGAACGCGTTCGCTTCGTTAAGCTGAACGGCACGCGGGGGTACCGACATGATGCAACACCTTTGTTGTTAAAAATATCAATCATTGATCTTTTCTGGTTTCAGTCAACCCGAACGGCATGCCGAAGTCAAGCAAGGCCTTTTTTGCCCTAAAAAAGCGCCGCAGGGGCATTTATGGGGCACTTTAGGGCAGTTTTTCGTCCTTGGGACGCTTGGCACCCGCAGGCTTGAGCAGGCCGTGTTGTATTTTTTACGGGGGTGTTGTGTAAAAAAATGAACAAGGCTAAGCTCCGATCAAACCCATAACAGCAATAATACCGGGGTGCTTCATGTCTCGCCTGCCGTTAATCGGCATCACCGACTGCTCGCAACAGTCCGGTCTGCATGCTTATCACATCAGTGGCGACAAATCCGTCGAAAGCTCCGCCAGCAAGGCGCGCGGCCCGTCGACGAAGGTTTTGTCAGCAGCAGGCAAAACGGCAGCGTCCGATATTCTGGACGTACGACAAGGCATCTCCTTTATGGCGTTCCCTTCCAATATAGATCGCTTTCAATCCCAAAGCCTGCGCCGCTCGCCGAGTCGTGCTCATGATTCTGCACGCCTGAACTGTGCACAGGAAATGCAACGCCAGCGTAAAGGGCAGGTAAGCTCCTCTTTCATTGTCTATGCGCGGTGCCTGGCGTAAGCCCGCACTGCGCACAAGCAAGCCCCCTTTAACGCGACGCCGCCGGCGTCAAACTTTGCCTGACACCACGTCAGGAGACTCAGCCCAGAGGCATTTATGAGTAACAACCTCGACCAGCTCACCGATTGGTTGAAAGACCACAAGATCACAGAAGTCGAATGCATGATCGCCGACTTGACCGGTATCACCCGGGGCAAGATTTCGCCGACCAACAAGTTCATCGCCGAAAAAGGCATGCGCCTGCCCGAGAGCGTGCTGTTGCAGACCGTGACCGGCGACTACGTCGAAGACGACATCTATTACGAACTGCTCGACCCGGCCGACATCGACATGATCTGCCGCCCCGACCAGAACGCCGTGTACATGGTGCCGTGGGCCATCGAGCCAACCGCGCAGGTGATCCACGACACCTACGACAAGCAAGGCAACCCGATCGAGCTGTCGCCGCGCAACGTCCTCAAGAAAGTCCTCAAACTCTATGCCGACAAGGGCTGGCAGCCAATCGTGGCGCCGGAAATGGAGTTCTACCTGACCAAGCGCAGCGACGACCCTGACTATCCGTTGCAGCCGCCAATCGGTCGCTCGGGCCGTCCGGAAATCGGTCGTCAGTCGTTCTCGATTGAAGCGGCGAACGAATTCGACCCGCTGTTCGAAGACGTCTACGACTGGTGCGAACTGCAGGAGCTGGACCTCGACACGCTGATCCACGAAGACGGCACGGCGCAGATGGAAATCAACTTCCGTCACGGCGACGCACTGTCGCTGGCCGACCAGATCCTGGTGTTCAAGCGCACCATGCGTGAAGCCGCACTCAAGCACGACGTCGCAGCGACCTTTATGGCCAAGCCGATGACGGGCGAGCCGGGCAGTGCGATGCACTTGCACCAGAGCATCATCGACATCGAGACCGGCAAGAACGTCTTCTCCAATGAAGACGGGACCATGAGCCAGCTGTTCCTGCACCACATCGGTGGTTTGCAGAAACTGATTCCCGAGCTGTTGCCGTTGTTCGCACCGAACGTCAACTCGTTCCGTCGCTTCCTGCCGGACACTTCGGCACCGGTGAACGTCGAGTGGGGCGAAGAAAATCGCACCGTCGGCCTGCGCGTACCGGATGCCGGCCCGCAGAACCGTCGGGTCGAAAACCGTCTGCCGGGCGCCGACGCCAACCCGTACCTGGCGATTGCCGCGAGCCTGCTCTGCGGTTACATCGGCATGGTCGAGGGTCTCAACCCGAGCGCGCCGGTGGTCGGCCGTGGTTACGAGCGCCGCAACCTGCGCCTGCCGTTAACCATCGAAGACGCGCTGGAGCGTATGGAAAACAGCACCACCGTCGAGAAATACCTCGGCAAGACTTTCATCACAGGCTACGTCGCGGTCAAGCGGGCCGAGCATGAAAACTTCAAGCGCGTGATCAGTTCCTGGGAGCGTGAGTACCTGCTCTTCGCCGTCTGATACGCCGGGCGCGACCCTCAGCGGTCGCGCCTTCACCGATAACAAGGAGAATTGGCATGACCAGCAACAATCCGCAAACCCGCGAGTGGCAAGCACTCAGCAATGATCACCACCTGGCGCCATTCAGCGACTTCAAACAGCTGAAAGAGAAAGGCCCGCGGATCATCACCAACGCCAAGGGCGTTTACCTGTGGGACAGCGAAGGCAACAAGATCCTCGACGGCATGGCCGGCCTGTGGTGCGTGGCCATCGGTTACGGTCGCGATGAGCTGGCCGATGCGGCCGCCAAACAGATGCGCGAACTGCCGTACTACAACCTGTTCTTCCAGACCGCACACCCGCCGGCACTGGAACTGGCCAAGTCGATCGCCGACGTCGCGCCAGAAGGCATGAACCACGTGTTCTTCACCGGTTCCGGCTCCGAAGGCAACGACACCATGCTGCGTATGGTCCGCCACTATTGGGCGATCAAAGGCCAGCCGAACAAGAAAGTCATCATCAGCCGCAAGAACGGTTATCACGGTTCGACCGTCGCGGGCGCGAGCCTCGGTGGCATGACCTATATGCACGAACAAGGCGACCTGCCGATCCCGGGCATCGTCCACATCGCGCAGCCATACTGGTTCGCTGAAGGCGGCGACATGTCCCCGGAAGAGTTCGGTATCTGGGCGGCCAATCAGTTGGAAGAAAAGATTCTCGAAGTCGGCGTCGACAACGTCGGTGCCTTTATTGCCGAGCCGATCCAGGGCGCTGGCGGCGTGATCATTCCGCCCGACAGCTACTGGCCGCGCATCAAGGAAATCCTCGCCAAGTACGACATCCTCTTCGTGGCGGACGAAGTGATCTGCGGTTTCGGCCGTACCGGTGAGTGGTTCGGTAGCGATTTCTACGACCTCAAGCCTGACATGATGACCATCGCCAAAGGTCTGACCTCCGGTTACATCCCGATGGGTGGCCTGATCGTTCGCGACACCGTTGTTGCGGTGCTCAACGAAGGTGGCGATTTCAACCATGGCTTCACCTACTCCGGTCACCCGGTGGCGGCAGCGGTCGGTCTGGAAAACATCCGCATTCTGCGCGATGAAAAAATTATCGAGAACGCGCACAACGAAACGGCACCGTATTTGCAGAAACGTCTGCGGGAACTGAACGATCACCCATTGGTGGGTGAGGTTCGCGGGGTTGGTCTGTTGGGCGCAATCGAGCTGGTGCAGGACAAGGCCACGCGCAAGCGTTACGAAGGCAAGGGTGTCGGCATGATCTGCCGCCAGTTCTGCTTCGACAACGGCCTGATCATGCGCGCTGTGGGTGACACCATGATCATCGCGCCGCCGCTGGTGATCAGCAAAGCCGAGATCGATGAGCTGGTAACAAAGGCACGTAAATGCCTGGACCTGACCCTCAGTGCGTTGCAGGGCTAAGTGCTAGGCTTTTGAGCGGGGGAGCTGCGGCGCGCTCGCTCAAAAGCTGTCAGAAAGGCTGGTCTTTTCTTGAAAGACCGCCTCGGATCTTGCCAGACTAGCCGCGGTTCCAGTTGTCCGGGTTCGGCCGCTGAACAAAGTGGTTCAAAAAAAGAAAATTTGGAGCATTACGCATGAAGGCATTAGGCAAAAAGCTCGCTGGCAAGACTCTGCTCGCCATGTCCCTGATGGGAATCATGGCGGCTGCGGCTCAGGCGGACGACAAGGTGTTGCACGTCTACAACTGGTCCGACTACATCGCCCCGGACACCATCAAGAAGTTTGAAGACGAGTCGGGCATCAAAGTCGTCTACGACGTCTTCGACAGCAACGAAACCCTCGAAGCCAAACTGCTCGCAGGCAAGTCCGGCTACGACATTGTCGTGCCGTCGAACAACTTCCTCGCCAAGCAGATCAAGGCCGGTGTCTACCAGAAGCTGGACAAGTCCAAGCTGCCTAACTGGAAGAACCTCAACACTGACTTGCTCAAAGCCGTGTCGGTCAGCGACCCGGGCAACGAGCACGCTTTCCCTTACATGTGGGGCTCGATCGGTATTGGCTTCAACGCCGAGAAGGTCAAGGCTGCTCTGGGCGCCGACGCGCCGGTCGATTCGTGGGATCTGATCTTCAAGCCGGAAAACGCCGCCAAGCTGAAATCCTGCGGCATCAGCCTGCTCGACTCGCCAACCGAGATGATTCCGGTGGCGTTGCACTACCTGGGCCTGCCAACCGACAGCCAGAAGAAAGAAGACATCGACAAGGCTGAAGCGCTGATCATGAAGGTTCGTCCTTCGATCGCCTACTTCCACTCGTCCAAGTACATCTCTGACCTGGCCAACGGCAACATCTGCGTAGCCGTCGGTTACTCGGGTGACATCTACCAGGCCAAGTCCCGCGCGGCTGAAGCCGGTGACAAGGTGAAAGTCAGCTACAACATTCCGAAAGAAGGTGCCGGCAGCTTCTACGACATGGTCGCCATCCCTAAAGATGCCGAAAACGTCGAAGGCGCCTACAAGTTCATGACCTTCCTGCAGAAGCCGGAAATCATGGCGGAAATCACCAACGCCGTACGCTTCCCGAACGGTAACGCCGCTGCAACTCCGCTGGTCGATAAAGACATCACCAGTGACCCGGGCGTTTACCCACCGGCTGACGTGCTGGCCAAGCTGTACGCGATTGCCGACTTGCCGGCCGCGACTCAGCGCATCCTGACCCGCAGCTGGACCAAGATCAAATCGGGTAAATAAGCCGGTTTGCAGCAGCAACCGCTGGCCGTCGTCCCCCGCGAAGGCGGCCAGCGGATTAATTAAATGACAGAAAGTTTTGCTGGAACGGTTTTTCGAGGGTAAGTTGCGCGCCGGTTTTGTTGCCGGGCAGCCATGGCTGTCATGCAGCGCGGGGCAACTTGGGCCCAACTAATTTAGAGGACCTCCACTTGCCTATTTTTTCTTCTTTGCGCAAAGCCCTGCTGGCCACTGCCGGCCTGACGATTGCTGTCGGTGCCCAGGCCGCCGGTACGGTGCATATTTATAACTGGTCCGATTACATCGGCGAGACCACCCTGGCGGATTTCCAGAAAGCCACCGGGATCAAGCCGGTCTACGACGTGTTCGACTCCAACGAAACCCTGGAAGGCAAGCTGCTGGCCGGGCGTACCGGGTACGACGTGGTCGTGCCGTCGAACCACTTCCTCGGCAAGCAGATCAAGGCGGGCGCGTTCCAGAAGCTCGACCGCTCGCAGCTGCCGAATTATTCCAATCTCGACCCGGCGCTGCTCAAGCGTCTGGAGCAGAACGATCCGGGCAACCTGTACGCCGTGCCGTACCTGTGGGGCACCAATGGCATCGGTTACAACGTCGATAAAGTGAAGGCCGTGCTCGGTGTCGACAAGATTGATTCGTGGGGCGTGCTGTTCGAGCCGGAGAACATCAAGAAGCTGCAAAGCTGCGGCGTGGCATTCCTCGATTCGGCGGATGAAATGATGCCGACCGTGCTCAACTACATGGGCCTGAACGCCAACAGCACCAATCCCAAGGACTATGAAAAAGCCACCGCCAAGCTGCTCGCGGTGCGTCCTTACGTGACCTACTTCCACTCCTCGAAATACATCGGCGACCTGGCCAACGGCGACATCTGCGTAGCCATCGGTTTCTCCGGCGATATCTTCCAGGCGAAGAACCGCGCAGCCGAAGCCAAGAAGGGCGTGAACATCGCCTACACGGTGCCGAAAGAGGGCGGCGCGCTGTGGTTTGACATGCTGGCGATTCCGAAGGATTCGTCGAACGTGAAGGAGGCCCATGCCTTCATCAACTATCTGCTGAAACCTGAGGTGATCGCTCAGGTCAGTGATTACGTCGGTTATGCCAACCCCAACCCGGGTTCGGACAAACTGATGGAACAATCCATCCGGACCGATGCGTCGGTGTATCCGCCGCAGGCCGTTATCGACAAGGCTTATGTGTCGACCGAGTTGCCACCGAACATTCAGCGTCTGATGACCCGCAGCTGGACCAAGGTCAAGTCGGGGATGTAAGGCACACACTATCCTGGGTTCGCCTTGCGGGGCGGACTGCATTGTTTTTTTCTGGGAGTTTCGTAAATGGCAGTTGCCTCCGGCGCCTATAAGAAAGCCCTCGAGGGCGACCAGACACCGAAACAGGTGTTGGTCAAAATCGACCGGGTCACGAAGAAGTTCGACGAGACGATTGCCGTGGACGATGTGTCCCTGGAAATCAAAAAGGGCGAGATCTTCGCTCTGCTCGGCGGTTCGGGATCGGGCAAATCTACCCTGCTGCGGATGCTGGCAGGGTTCGAACGGCCCACGGAGGGGCGCATTTTTCTCGACGGCGTCGACATCACCGACATGCCGCCGTACGAGCGACCAATCAACATGATGTTCCAGTCGTACGCCTTGTTCCCGCACATGACCGTGGCGCAGAACATCGCCTTCGGCCTCAAGCAGGACAAGATTCCGGCGGCTGAAGTCGACGCCCGCGTGGCCGAGATGCTCAAGCTGGTGCAGATGAGCCAGTACGCCAAGCGCAAGCCGCATCAACTGTCTGGTGGTCAGCGTCAGCGTGTGGCATTGGCGCGTTCGCTGGCCAAACGGCCGAAGCTGCTGTTGCTCGACGAACCGATGGGCGCACTGGATAAAAAACTGCGCTCGCAGATGCAGCTGGAGCTGGTCGAGATCATCGAGCGCGTCGGTGTGACCTGCGTGATGGTGACACACGACCAGGAAGAGGCCATGACCATGGCCGAGCGCATCGCGATCATGCACCTGGGCTGGATCGCTCAGATCGGCAGCCCGATCGACATCTACGAAACCCCGACCAGCCGTCTGGTCTGCGAATTCATCGGTAACGTCAACATCTTCGAAGGCGAAGTGATCGACGACGCCGAAGGCCACGCGACCATCACCTGCAAAGACCTCGATCGGCAGATCTACGTCGGCCACGGCATCAGCACCTCGGTGCAGGACAAGTCGGTCACCTACGCGATCCGCCCGGAGAAGCTGCTGGTCACCGCCGACCAACCGACCTGCGAATACAACTGGTCGAGCGGCAAGGTGCATGACATCGCCTACCTCGGCGGTCACTCGGTGTTCTACGTCGAATTGCCGAGCGGCAAACTGGTGCAATCGTTCGTGGCCAACGCCGAACGCCGTGGCGCACGTCCGACCTGGGGCGATCAGGTTTACGTGTACTGGGAAGATGACAGCGGCGTGGTACTTCGCTCATGAACATGCGCAAATTCAAACGCCGCCTCAACCGAATAATCCCCAATGGCCGGCAGTTGGTCATCGGGGTCCCGTTCATCTGGCTGTTCCTGTTCTTCATGTTGCCGTTCTTCATCGTCCTGAAGATCAGTTTTGCCGAAGCCGACGTGGCGATCCCGCCGTACACCGAGATCTACACCTACGCCGAGCAGAAGTTGCAACTGCTGCTGAACCTGGGCAACTACTCGATGCTGGCCGGCGACGAGTTGTACATCGCCGCTTACCTCGGCTCGTTGAAGATGGCGCTGATCAGCACCATCCTCTGTCTGGTCATCGGCTACCCGATGGCCTACGCCATCGCCACCGCGCGTAAAGAGATGCAAACGGTGCTGGTGCTGCTGATCATGATGCCGACCTGGACGGCGATTCTGATCCGCGTTTACGCGTGGATGGGCATCCTCAGCAACAACGGCCTGCTCAATGGTTTCCTGATGAGCATGGGGTTTATCGACGAGCCGCTGCAGATCCTCAACACCAACCTTGCGGTGTACATCGGCGTGGTTTACTCGTACCTGCCGTTCATGATCCTGCCGCTGTACGCCAACCTGGTGAAGCACGATCAAAGCTTGCTGGAAGCCGCTTCCGACCTCGGTTCGAGCACCTTCAACAGCTTCTGGAAAATCACCATTCCACTGTCCAAGAACGGGATTATTGCAGGCTGCATGCTGGTGTTCATCCCGGTGGTCGGTGAGTTCGTGATCCCGGAACTGCTCGGCGGTCCGGAAACCCTGATGATCGGTAAAGTGCTCTGGCAAGAGTTCTTCAACAACCGTGACTGGCCGGTAGCGTCCGCGCTGGCAGTGGTGATGCTGGCGATCCTGATTGTGCCGATCATTCTGTTCAACCGTAGTCAGGCCAAAGAAATGGAGGGCAAAGAATGAAGCGCATCCGTTTCTCCAGCCTGATGCTGGTCATCGGTCTGTTGTTCATCTACCTGCCGATGCTGATCCTGGTGATCTACTCGTTCAACGCCTCCAAACTGGTGACGGTATGGGGCGGCTGGTCGATCAAGTGGTACGTCGGCCTGCTCGACAACACACAACTGATGGGCTCGGTGCTGCGCTCGCTGGAAATTGCCTGCTACACCGCGGTTGCCGCGGTGGCGCTGGGTACGCTGGCGGCATTCGTGCTGACGCGCATCACCCGCTTCAAGGGCCGCACGCTGTTTGGCGGCCTGGTGACCGCGCCGTTGGTGATGCCGGAAGTGATCACCGGTCTGTCCCTGTTGCTGTTGTTCGTGGCCATGGCGCAGATGATCGGCTGGCCGCAGGAACGTGGCATCGTCACCATCTGGATCGCTCACACCACATTCTGTGCGGCGTATGTAGCGGTGGTGGTGTCGGCGCGTCTGCGGGAGCTGGACCTGTCGATCGAAGAAGCGGCGATGGATCTGGGCGCGCGGCCGTGGAAGGTGTTCTTCCTGATCACCATCCCGATGATTGCGCCGTCGCTGGCGGCGGGCGGCATGATGTCGTTCGCGTTGTCGCTGGATGACCTGGTGCTGGCGAGCTTCGTCTCCGGCCCGGGTTCGACGACCCTGCCAATGGAAGTGTTCTCGGCGGTGCGTCTGGGCGTGAAGCCTGAGATCAACGCGGTGGCGAGTCTGATTCTGCTGGCGGTATCGATCGTGACCTTCATGGTCTGGTTCTTCAGCCGACGCGCCGAAGAAGCCCGCAAGAAAGCCATCCAGCAAGCCATCGAAGAAAGCGCTGCCGATTCGTGGAAACAACCGGACGTACGCCGGGCGCCTTCGCCGGAAGCGGCGTAAGCCATATCCGGACATTGGCGATGAAGCCTTTGTGGCGAGGGGATTTATCCCCGTTGGACTGCGCAGCAGGCCCCTTCTTTTTTGAATCAAAAGAGGGGTCGCTTCGCAACCCAACGGGGATAAATCCCCTCGCGACAGGGGCCAGTTTCAAATCTGGTTTTAGGCAGTCCAAGGGGAATTGCGGATGACTTCTACGAAGTTCATCGGTTTGAACCCCGGCTCCTGATCCTTCAGCACATCGGTCTTCACATTGCCAAATGTGGTCTGCGGACGATGACGCAAGCCATCGGCAAACGCGCAGATGATGCATTCCTTGAAACCTTCCCCACGCGGGTGCGCATGCACCACCGCCTCCCGTTGCACGGTGCTGAACGCCGCGTAATCCATCCCCAACACATCCATCTCGACACCCGCCGTCACCAGCGCCACGGTCGGCCGCAAATGCTTCGGCACGCCCGGCGTAGTGTGCAGGGCAATCGATAACCAGACTTGCTCGATGTCGTCATCGCTCAAACCGTACGGCTTGAGAAACGCCGCCGCCGCGTTGGCGCCGTCCACTTCAAAACGCTCGTCAGCGCTGCGATGACCTTCGACCAGACCGAGGTCGTGGAACATTGCGCCGACATAGAGCAGCTCCGGATCGTAAGCCAGTTGCTGACGCTCACCGCTCAGTGCGCCGAACAGAAATACCCGGCGCGAATGGTGGTAAAGCAGGTCGGACTCGATGTCACGGATGTAATCGGTGGTGGCGCGAGCGAGGGCGCTGTCAGGGATTTTGATGCCGGCAATGGTCGTGCTCATGGGAGGTTTCCTCACTGAAACGCCGTCGTGGCGCTGAGGAGTCAAGTCTGTTCCCGGCGCTGAAAGCGAACAATCGCTGCATGGCTGCGATCCTTGCCAATCCACCTGCAAATCGTGCCAACTGCCCTTCACAGGTCGGAATGCCAGCCATTGTGGCGAGGGGATTTATCCCCGTTCGGCTGCGCAGCAGTCGTAAATCCAGCCATGAAGACTGCCTGACACAACGAGGTGTAGGGTCTTGGGGCTGCTTCGCAACCCAACGGGGATAAATCCCCTCGCCACAGGGTTACAGGGGACTTCAAAAACATGAATAAAACCATCGCCATCGTGGTGTTCGTAGGCGTGCAGTCGCTCGACGTCACCGGCCCCATGGATGTGTTCGCCGAAGCCAACCGCTTTCTCGCGCCGGAAGATCACTATCGGCTCGAAGTGATCGGCCTGGAAAAAACACCGATGGCCTGTTCCAACGGCTTGATCCTCAACGCCCATCGCCATTTCAGCGAAGCACTCGACGCCTATGACCTGCTGCTGGTCGCCGGTGGCCCGCAGCTGCCATTCATGGATTTCGGCAGCGTCTTCGACAGCTGGCTGCGCGAAGCTTGCGCACGGGCCAAGCGCTTCGGCTCGATCTGCAATGGCGCCTTCATGCTGGCGCGCGCAGGGTTGCTGGAAGGGCGCACCGTGACCACGCACTGGAACGATGCCGAGGCGTTGGCGCAGTTATGCCCGTCAACCCACGTCGAAGCCGATCGGTTGTACGTCGAGGACGGCACGCTCTACACCTCGGCCGGGGTCACGGCGGGGATCGATCTGTCGTTGTATCTGCTGGCGCGTGATCACGGTGCTGAAGTGGCTTTGAGCGTTGCCAAGCGGCTGGTGGTGTTCACCCAGCGTTCGGGCGGGCAGTCGCAGTTCAGTCCGTTCCTCACGCCGCATGCGGAGCCGACATCGGCGGTGGCGATGGTGCAGTTGTACGTGCTGGCCAATCTCACCGGCGATCTGACCATTGCCGATCTGGCCAATGCGGCGAACATGAGTGCGCGCAATTTCTCCCGGGTGTTTGCTCGGGAGGCGAAGGTGACGCCGGCGGAGTTTGTCGAGCAGGCACGGGTGGATGCGGCGCGGGTGATGCTCGAAAGCACCACGGCGCCGTTGAAGACCGTGGCGTATCAGTGCGGGTTTCGTGATGCGCAGCATATGCGCAGCGTGTTCAACCGCCGCTTGGGCGTGACACCGCAGCAGTTTCGGCTGAATTTTGCGGTGCTACTCTGAGGTTGTGTGCTGCTCTTCAGGGCCTCATCGCTGGCAAGCCAGCTCCCACAGGTTTCTCTGGAGTTCACATGATTTGTGATCGACGCAAAACCCTGTGGGAGCTGGCTTGCCAGCGATGAGGCCTGTTCTATCAGCGCAAAACTACTGCGCCGCCCGCGCCGGCAACAGCTTCAAGGTACTGCGCGTATTCGCCGTCACCTCTTCCTCGCTGAAATGCGCCTGCACATACATCCCGTCGACATACGCCTCAGCCTGATCGTCATAGTGACTGTCGAACGGCACGCCGCTCTGGCCCACCGGGTTGATCGTCAGCGCATGCGCCGGATCGGCGAAGTCGACCAGCCGCCGCGTCGACGGCCCGTACGTCACCGGCCACGGCGCCGGGCCGATCCTTGCGGAAAGATTATTTGGCACTTCATGACTGCCCGGCGCCGCAAATGGCCCGACATTGAAAAGGCGATCCAGCGGCTTCTGCTGCCCCAGCGGATGCCCGTGCGTCAGCGTGTGCGCCGCGCCCCATTGCCATCCGGTCACATCGTCGCCGAGGGTCAGCTGCAGATGGGCCATGCTCGCTGCCCACGCCGCGCGCACGACATCGGCGCGGGTCTCTTTGGCCGGCGTGTTGCGGTTGTCCCACCACGGCGAATCAGCGTTTGCCGCCAGACGTGGCAGCGCCGCATCGATCACTCGCGTCGACAGCAGCGTGTCGAAAAAGTCATTGCCCAACTCATCACGCATCGCCGCGTCGGCAAGGTCGTAGAGGAACTGGTTGAACACCGTCGCACTGACCGAGTCCAGCGGATAGTCGCCCGGCCATTGCGCCAGTTGCTCGACCAGTTTCAGCTGTGCCGGATCGCTCACCACTTCACGCAATACCGGCAGCAACGGCGCCAGCAGACGCGGGCCGTAACCGGTTGCCGTACCGAGTTGCAGCTTCTGATTCGCCTCGTTGGTCCACTTCACGCTCTTGTCGCCGAGTTGACGATTAAGCTGCTGGCCGCGATCGGCGAGGTTGTAGTAACCGGGGATCTCCATGCCGGTCGGCGACAGCGGCTGGAAGTTGGCCGAGACGATGTAGCCGCGCGCCGGGTTTTCTTCCTGCGGGTTGGCGCTGAACGGGTAGAAGCCGTCCTTGTCGGCCTGATTGCTGCTGCCGTCGAGAATGAATTCCGGCCGTACTCCGGCCGGACGCTTGGGCAGTAACGCCGAGGCCCACCAGGCGATGTCGCCCTTGGCGTTGGCGTACACCAGGTTCAACCCCGGTGCCTGCACTTTCGCCGCCGCGGCGCGGGCTTTGGCCAACGTGTCGGCGCGGTTGAGTTGGTAGAAGCCTTCGAGAATCGGATTGGGTGTTTCGAGGAAGGCCCACCACATCGCAATCGGTGTCTTCCCGGCAGCAGATCCCAGTGCATCGTTGACGATCGGGCCGTGGGGCGACTGGCGCAGGGTGATGGTCACCGGTGACTGGCCCTTCACATTGATTTGCTGCTCGCTGCTGACCATGTCTGTCCACTGGCCGCGATACCAGACCTGATTGGGGTTGTCCGGGTTGACCTTCTCGGCGATCAGGTCCAGATCGTCGTTCTGGAACATGGTCAGGCTCCAGCCGAAATCGAGGTTATGCCCCAGAAACGCGAAGGGCACCAGCGCCTGATGGTGGCCGTACAACTCAAACCCCGGCGCCGACAATTGCGCTTCGTACCACACCGACGGCACCGAGAAACGAATGTGGGGGTCGCCAGCCAACAGCGGTTTGCCGCTCTGGCTGCGGCTGCCGGCAATCACCCAGGCGTTGCTGCCTTCGAACTGCGGCAAGCCGTTGTCGATCAACGCCTGTTCGCTGAGGCGGGCGAGGGCGTTGAGGTCTTGCCAGTCGCCAGCGGCGAGGGCTGGCGTCTGTTGGGCGTGACCGTTGGCCAGCACGCCTTTGGCCTGCCAGTCGAGGTCGAAGACGTTGAGATAATCGGCGCCGAGTTGATCGCGCACATAGGTCAACAGCGGTTCGGTGCGAAACGCCGCGGCAAAGCTGTAAGCCATGTAGCCGGCGACGCTGATGCTGTCCTCCGCGGTGAACGGCCGCTTGGGGATGCCCAGCACGTCAAACTCGATCGGCGCAGCGTGGGTGTCCTGATATTGGTTGATGCCATCCAGATAGGCTTGCAGGCCCTTCCACGCCGGCGACTGCTTGTCGAGGCTGGCGACATAACTGGCAGCGCGCTCGCGGATGCGCAGGCTGCGGAACAGTTTGTCGGTGTCGAGCAGCTTCGGCCCGAGCACTTCGGCCAGTTCGCCTCGGGCGAGGCGGCGCACGCTTTCCATCTGGAACAGGCGATCCTGGGCATGCACATAGCCGAGGGCGCGGTAGAGGTCGGTTTCGTTCTCGGCGCGGATGTGCGGTACGCCGCGTTCGTCGTAGCGCACGGTCACCGAACCCTGCAGGTTGCGCAGTTCCACCTGGCCCTGTCGCGTCGGTTGTTTGCTGTAGACGTACCAGCCCCCGGCGCAGAGCAAAACAACAATGAGCAAGGCAAGAACGGTGAACACGCGTTTCATGGCGACTCCTTGTGCAGGCGGGATTGCCGCCCGTCGGGCTGCAAACAATTAGCACAGACCGTCCGTGCCGTGCAGCGCTGTCCTTGAAAAGTCCGGAATGCCTTACTTCGTCTCCACCGGCCACGGGCAATAGCAACCGACGGCCAGCGTGTGCGTGGCGTCGACCGGGCGATCGTCCGTCAGGGCATTGAGGATCGGTTCAATGAAGCTGTTGCTGGAGTTGCAGGTCAGGCCTTCGCTGTAAGGGCCGAAGTACGCCAGTTTGCCGCTGCGATCCCAGATCGCCACGGCCGGGCTGGCGGGCACCTGTTCGGAACCGGGCAACACCGTGATGGTTTTCAGGCTACTGAGTGTGGCCGGCAACTGGCCGTGGCTGCCCGCTCTTTGCACCGCGAAGAACTCGACACCCCTGGCGCTGAAGTGCTCGACCATCTCGCTCAGGTGCTGTTGATTGCCGACGTTGCACGGGCAGGCCGGGTCCCAGAAGTGCACCAGGCGGATATTGCCGGGGCCGGCGAGATCGTCGGGCAGGCGCAGCGGATCGCCGGAAAATACCGCGGTGTGTTCGCTGAACGCGCGCAGGTATCGCCCCTGAAACCAGTCGTACGCCGCCCACAGCACCCCGGCGCAGATCAGCGCGAGCAGGCTGGCAAACAGTGCGGTGCGGTAGGGCGAACGCATGGTTTTCGATCCCGAAGAGGTCGGCTAGCTTGCCATGTCTGTCACTACAGATGAATATCGCAGGCCGATAAAGTCTGTTTACCGCTCTGGAACCGCTTATGCCCGCCACCTTCGACCCCGATCAATTACGCGCCAGCCTCAAGCCCTTGGCCGAGTGGCAGCCGTTGTCGGAGGAGGCCAAAGCCTATCAGCGCTTTTACCAGACCGACTTTCCCGAGCGTGATGTCTGGCGCGGCATGGGCCGTTTCGAAGTCGACGGTTATGAGCTGGTCAGCCATTGCTGGTGGCCGGAAAAGGTCAAGGCGACGCTGTTTCTGTTGCACGGTTACTACGATCACACCGGGCTTTATCGCCATGTGATCGAGTGGGCGCTGGATCAGGATTTTGCAGTGATTTCCTGCGACCTGCCGGGCCATGGCCTGTCGAGCGGGCCGCGTGCAAGCATTCGCGATTTCTCCGAGTACCAGGACGTCCTGCAAGCCCTGTTCGCCGAAGCGCAGTCGATCGCGCTGCCGCAACCGTGGCACATGTTCGGGCAAAGCACGGGCGGGGCGATTATTGTCGATCACGTGCTCAACCATGGTCAGGGCAGCCCGGCGCAAGGTCAGTTGATCCTGATGGCGCCATTGGTACGGCCGCGCGCGTGGGGGTGGTCGCAACTGAGTTATTACCTGCTCCGGCCTTTTGTCCGAGGTGTCGTGCGGCGCTTCAGCGAGAACTCCAACGATCCTGATTTCCTGCCGTTTCTCCAGGCCGATCCGTTGCAGCCGCGACGCTTGCCGACCCAGTGGGTAGGTGCACTGTCACGCTGGATCATTCGCGTGGAACACGCGAAAAAAAGCCCGCGGCGGCCGCTGATCATTCAGGGGCAGGCGGACATGACGGTCGACTGGCAGCACAATTTGCAAGTGATGAAGTGGAAGTTCGATCGGCCGCAGATATTGCTGCTGGCCGAGGGGCGGCATCATCTGGCGAATGAGACGGAGGAGATGCGTGAGGAGTATTTCGAGTTTCTGAGCAAGCGCATCAGGGGCCGCAATCTTTAGCGTCTGTGAGGGCCCTATCGCTGGCAAGCCAGCTCCCACAGGGTTAAGTGTCGATCACGAATATTGTGAACACCCAAGAAAACTGTGGGAGCTGGCTTGCCAGCGATGGCGGCTTATCAGGTGCTAGAGATCATTGGCCGACCGCCAGGCCGGCGCGAATCGCCGCCAGCGCCGCCTGGTAATACGCCTTGCCCTCGGTTGATTCGGCAAACGTCGCAAACTCTTCCAGCTCTTCGTCCGACAGGTCGCGATAAACGTAGAGCAGCGTGTTGTTGATGTCCGCGCCAATCTGATCCATCAGGCGCTGACGCTGACTGTTCAACATGCCCTGCGCCTGACCGCCACCGAGCAGTCCCGGAATCATCGAGCTCAAGCTGTCCGCCGCCACACCGGCAATCGCCAGGCTGACTTCGGCGCCGGCCTCACGCGCTGGCAGCGCCTGCGCGAGGTGGCCGATGATCAGCAGACGGCTGTCGCTGACCTGCATCTTCGGCAGGCCCTTGGCGTTTTTTGCCAGTTGGTCGCGACGGGTTGCGAGCAACTCAGCGGCGACGATTTTTTTGCCCAGTGGCGATTGAAAAAAGCTCAGCGCCGGTTTCGGATCGGCGAGTTGCTGGCGCAGTTGTGCTTCTGCGCGTTGATCCACGGCTTGCGGGGCGAAGCGCTGATTGCTGTTGTTGACCAACGCCTGAAACACGGCGGGCGGCAGGCTGTTCTGATAGCGCTGTTGGGCAGCGGTCAGGGCGTCGTTGAAATGCGCACGTTGATCTGGCCAGCCGGCGACCTTGTACAACTGGTCGTGGCCGTCCGCCCAGGCGGGCAACACGCAGAACATCAACAGTGAAAAAAGCAAACGGCGCATAGGGACTCCTGTCAGCAGCGGACTATTCTCCGTGCGGTGCCGGTACTTGTCGAGAATTCGTAGCAAGCCGCCGCGTGGCTCTGTCGGATTTCTTGCCGGCGGCATACTATGCGCGCCATGCAAATATCCTCTGAACACCCGCTGCTGTTACGCATTGTCGACGACCTGGCCGAGCATGGCTGGTCGCAGCAGAACATATTCCTGCCCGCCGGTTTGACCCGCGAGTTGGCGGCCGAGTGCCGTAAACGTGAGGCCGAAGGTGAACTGGCGCCAGCGGCGGTGGGACGTGGGCCGTTTTCAGAGATCCGCGAGGGTATTCGTGGCGACCACATTCAGTGGATCGATCCAGGCCAGGCCGATTCCAGCGACCGCTATCTGAATCTGATGGAAAGTCTGCGCGAGGCGCTCAACCGTGGCTTGTTCCTCGGTCTTGAAGACTTCGAATGCCATTTCGCCTTGTACCCACCGGGTGCGTTCTATCGTCGGCATGTCGACCGTTTTCGCGACGATGACAAGCGCATGGTCTCGGTGGTGGTCTACCTCAATGACGCCTGGCTGCCGGAGGACGGTGGTCAGTTGCGCATGTACCTGAACGAAGAGCGCGTGCATGACGTGCAGCCTACTGGCGGTTGTCTGGTGGTGTTTCTTTCTGGCGAAGTGCCGCACGAAGTGTTGCCGGCGAACCGTGAACGTTTGTCGCTGACGGGCTGGTTCCGCCGCCGTGGCAACGAGCCGTTCTGACATGGACAAGATTCTGGTCAGCCGCTGCCTGCTGGGTCATCGCGTACGTTACGACGGTGGCGCGAGTGGGCCGTTTGATCTGCTCGAACAGTGGATTAGCGAAGGACGCGTGGTGCCGTTGTGCCCGGAAGTCGCGGGAGGTTTGCCGACGCCTCGTGCAGCGGCGGAGATTCCCGGCGGGCAGGGTGGTGAAGTGCTGGATGGCATTGCTGCGGTGATGACCACCGAGGGCGAGGACGTCAGCGCGCAGTTTCTCGACGGTGCGCGGCAGGCGCTGGAGCTGGTGCGCAAACACGGCATCCGCGTGGCGGTGCTCAAAGCCAACAGTCCTTCCTGTGGCAACCTGCTGACCTATGACGGGACGTTCAGTGGGGTGAAAGTTTCCGGCGAAGGCGTAACCGCTGCACTGCTCAAGCGCCATGGCGTGCAAGTCTTCAGCGAGCTCGAACTCCCGCAAGCCGCGCTGGCCCTGACCCAACTCGATCACCTGTAGGAGCTGCGGCACGCTGCGATCTTTTGATCTTTTTGATCTTTCGAATCAACATCAAAAGATCGCAGCGTGCCGCAGCTCCTACAGGTTTCAATTGGGTTCGGTGAGCCACTTCTTCGACAGCGCCGCCAGGCGCCCGTCGGCCTTGATCCGCTGCATCGCGCTCTCAAGGCTGGCGTGAAATGCCGGATTACCCTTCTGAAACGGTATCGCCAACTCCACCGGTGCACTCGCCTTTGGCTTGGCATCAGTCAACGCCTGCACCAAGACCATCGGCTGCGGCTGCTCATCCTTCTTCGCCAGCAGTTGCGCATCGACCTTGCCGTAAGGCTCGCTGAAGTCGAAACGATCCTTGAGTTCGGGTGTCAGTGCTATGTGATTGAGCGCGACGTCGTACTTGCCGCTTTCAACGCCCTGGAGCAAATCGGCCTCGTCGGTGACGATGAAGTCGGCGCGTACATCCAGCTCGTTGGCGAGCAGTTGTCCAAGCTCGACCTCGAACCCCGTGAGTTTGTCGCCGTCGTCCTTGTAATTGAAAGGCGGTGTATTAGCCTCAAGGGCTATGCGTAACTCGCCACGGTCGTTGACGTCATCAATCAGTTCGGCGTGAGCCAAAGGGCTCAGAAGGGGTAGCAGGCAGATCAGGCCAGGCAAAAAGCGCATGGTCACTCCTTTGAAATCATTATTGCGATGCTCTGAGTCAGGCTCGCTTTGCTATGGTTGTCGAGTGCCTTCGACAACGAATGGTCATGAAGTTGTCATGACCGTGCGGATTTTACGGAAAAACTGGAGAAGAAAATGAAAAGCTTTATGTCACGTGCAGCGTTGGCGGGTGTGCTGATGGGTGTTTCGGTGCTGGCCAGTGCTGCCACACCCGCGCCAAAAGGCGCCGAAGTGTTCATCGTTTCTCCCGAGGACGGGGCCACGGTTTCGCAGACCTTCACCGTCAAGTTCGGCACCAAGGACGTCGCGCTGGCACCAGCCGGTGACGTCACCAAGAACACCGGTCACCACCATTTGCTGATCGACGTCGACAAGCTCCCGGCCGCTGGCGCGCCGATTCCGAATGACGCCAATCACATGCACTTCGGCAAGGCGCAGACCCAGGCTGACATCAAACTGGCCCCGGGCAAGCACACCTTGCAGCTGGAGCTGGGCGACAGCGGCCACATGCCGTTCGATCCGCCAATCGTCTCGAAGAAAATCACCGTCAACGTCGAATAATTTTTCGGCATGAAAAAGGGAGCCCGAAGGCTCCCTTTTTTGTCGCTCAACGCTAAATCAGAACAACACGCGGCTACGGATAGTGCCGTTGATGTGCTGCAGCTTCTCTTGCGCCAGATCCGAGTACTCGGCGTCGACGTCGATGACCACGTAGCCAACCTTCTCGTTGGTCTGCAGGAACTGACCGGAAATGTTGATGCCGTTTTCGGCGAAGACCTTGTTGATCTCGCTCATCACACCCGGAATGTTCTCGTGGATGTGCAGCAGGCGGTGCTTGCCAGGGTGAGCCGGCAGGGCCACTTCCGGGAAGTTCACCGACGAAACCGAAGTACCGTTGTCGCTGTACTTGACCAGTTTCTCTGCCACTTCCAGACCGATGTTGGCTTGCGCTTCGGCGGTCGAACCACCGATGTGCGGGGTCAGGATCACGTTGTCGAGACCACGCAGCGGGCTTTCGAACTCTTCGTCGTTGGAGCGTGGCTCCACCGGGAATACGTCGATGGCCGCGCCGATCAGGTGCTTGTCCTTGATCGCGTCCGCGAGGGCGTCCAGCTCGACCACGGTACCGCGCGCCGCGTTGATCAGGATGCCGCCCTTCTTGATGGCGCGGATTTCCTTCTCGCCGATCATCCACTGGGTCGCAGCGGTTTCCGGAACGTGCAGGGTGACGATGTCGGACATGCCCAGCAGCTCGGTCAGGCTACCGATCTGAGTCGCGTTGCCCAGCGGCAGCTTGGTCACGGTGTCGTAGAAATACACCTGCATGCCCAGACCTTCAGCCAGAACCGACAGCTGCGTACCGATCGAGCCGTAGCCGACGATGCCGAGTTTCTTGCCACGGATCTCGAAGGAGTTGGCTGCGGATTTGATCCAGCCGCCACGGTGGCAGGAAGCGTTTTTCTCCGGGATGCCGCGCAGCAGCAGGATCGCTTCGGCCAGCACCAGTTCCGCTACGGAGCGAGTGTTGGAGTACGGCGCGTTGAACACGGCAATACCGCGCTCACGGGCAGCACTCAGGTCAACCTGGTTGGTGCCGATGCAGAAACAGCCGACCGCAACCAGCTTCTTCGCGTGATCGAAGATCTCTTCGGTCAGTTGGGTGCGCGAACGAATGCCGATGAAGTGAGCGTCAGCGATCTTTTCCTTGAGCTGGGCTTCCGGCAAGGAACCTGTCAGGTATTCGATGCTGGTGTAGCCCGCCGCCTTGAGGACGTCGACAGCCGATTGGTGGACGCCTTCGAGAAGAAGGAACTTGATCTTGCTCTTATCGAGAGAAGTCTTGCTCATCTGCGTAAACCTGTATCCCGGAGAAAAATGGCAGGAAATGGTCAACAGACGCTGACCCGGACGACAAGAAAGTCGTCTCCGCGGATCTGGCCTTGGGCACTGTCCTGCGGGGTCGATATGCTAGCATAGCCTCCCCGCTAAACACTCATTCCTGCGACGTGAAGCGTTCTCAGGATGACCATGAATTGTTCGAGAGTTCTGTCGATGACCAATCCTGCCCTGATTGATGAACTGAAGACCCTGGTCGAGCCTGGCAAGGTCCTGACCGACGCCGACTCCCTGTATGCGTACGGCAAGGATTGGACCAAGCACTTCGCGCCGGCGCCTAGCGCCATTGTGTTTCCCAAGACCATCGAGCAGGTGCAAGCCGTTGTCCGTTGGGCCAATGAACACAAGGTCGCGCTGGTGCCGTCGGGCGGACGCACCGGGCTTTCCGCCGCTGCGGTGGCGGCGAATGGCGAAGTGGTCGTGTCGTTTGATTACATGAATCAGATTCTCGACGTGAACCTCACCGACCGCACCGCCGTTTGTCAGCCGGGCGTGGTCACCGAGCATTTGCAGAACGTCGCCGAAGAAAAAGGCCTGTATTACCCGGTCGATTTCGCCTCGGCCGGTTCCAGCCAGATTGGCGGCAACATCGGCACCAATGCCGGTGGGATCAAGGTGATTCGCTACGGCATGACCCGCAACTGGGTCGCCGGCATGAAAGTCGTCACCGGCAAGGGCGACGTGCTCGAACTGAACAAAGACCTGATCAAGAACGCCACCGGTTACGACCTGCGCCAGCTGTTCATCGGCGCTGAAGGCACGCTGGGTTTCGTCGTCGAAGCGACCATGCGCCTCGATCGCGCGCCGAAAAACCTCACAGCGATGGTCCTTGGCACCGCCGATTTCGACTCGATCATGCCGGTGCTGCACGCCTTCCAGGGCAAGCTCGACCTGACCGCGTTCGAATTCTTCTCCGACAAAGCCCTGGCCAAAGTCATGGGCCGTGGCGACGTACCGGCGCCGTTCGAAACCGATTGCCCGTTCTATGCGTTGCTGGAATTCGAAGCGACCACTGAAGAAGTGGCCAATAGCGCACTGGAAACCTTCGAACACTGCGTCGAGCAGGGCTGGGTGCTGGACGGCGTGATGAGCCAGAGCGAAACCCAACTGCAGAATCTGTGGAAGCTGCGCGAGTACATCTCCGAGACCATCTCGCACTGGACGCCGTACAAAAACGACATCTCGGTCACCGTGTCGAAAGTGCCGGCATTTCTGAAGGAAATCGACGCGATCGTCGGCGAACACTATCCCGACTTCGAAATCGTCTGGTTCGGCCATATCGGCGACGGCAACCTGCATTTGAACATCCTCAAGCCGGATAACCTGAGCAAGGACGAGTTCTTCGCCAAGTGCGCGACCGTCAACAAGTGGGTGTTCGAAACCGTCGAGAAGTACAACGGTTCGATCTCCGCCGAGCACGGCGTGGGCATGACCAAACGCGATTACTTGACCTACAGCCGCTCGCCGGTTGAGATCGAGTACATGAAAGCGGTAAAAGCGGTGTTCGACCCGAACGGCATCATGAGCCCGGGCAAGATTTTCGCGGTTTGATCGGCAATCTTTGATGAATCAATGAAGGCAGGAGTCGGTAAATGAGCTATCAGCACCAGTACGTCGACGGCACGCGCATCCACTTCCCGATCGGGAAAGTCGTGTGCATTGGCCGTAATTACGCCGAACACGCCAAGGAACTGGACAACCCGGTGCCTACCGAACCGTTGCTGTTCATCAAGCCGGGCAGTTGCGTGGTTGAGCTGGAAGGCGGTTTCGCCATTCCGACCGAGCGCGGTTCGGTGCACTACGAAGCGGAAATCGCCGTGTTGATCGGCAAGCCGTTGTCGACCAAACCGAGCCGTGAAGAAGTGCTCGACGCGATCTCCGGTTTCGCCCCGGCGCTGGATCTGACCCTGCGCGACAAGCAGGCCGAGCTGAAAGCCAAGGGCCTGCCGTGGGAAATCGCCAAGTCGTTCGACGGCGCGGCGGTGATCGCCCCGTTCGTGGTCGGCAGCACCTTTGCTGACCTGACCGACATCGGCATTCGCCTGACCATCAACGGCGAAGTCCGTCAGGACGGCAACAGCAGCGCGATGCTCAACCCGATCGTGCCAATGATCCAGCACATGGCCGGCTGCTTCTCGCTGCAGGCCGGTGACGTAATCCTCACCGGCACACCCGTGGGCGTCGGCCCGCTGAACGTCGGCGATGACATCGTCCTTGAACTGGTCGGCGCGAGCAGCTTCACCAGCAGCGTGCGCTGATTAAGCATTTTTTGTTGTGATGTGATTTTGTGGCGAGGGGATTTATCCCCGTTGGACTGCGCAGCAGTCCCAAGATCTTTGGGGCCGCTGCGCGACCCAACGGGGATAAATCCCCTCGCCACAGAGGCCTGGCCGGTATTTTTGTGTCTTGGCCCACAAACCCACAGGGCAATCCCGCCATTTGCCGTTTTTTTCACATCCTGTCTGGATAATTTCCGCAATTCTGGCGTCTGAGCCGGCCTCTTTGTGCTATTACCCATAGCCTGAATTTTCGGAAAGCGTCCCTCGATGTCCTCTCAAACTCAGCTCAAAACCACCCCTCGCTCGCGTTTCTACCTGCGTTGGTACGTTTGGTTATTGTTGTTGATCGCTGCCGTTTATGGCCTGGCGTTCGCCATGCATTGGGATGACCGTGCGTTGCTGTGGGTACACGAGCGCTTTGAAAGTCAGGCTGAGCAGAAGGAAAGCATCTGGCTGCCGGACTATCGCGCGGTGATCGACGCGAAGTTGCTGCCGGGCATGGAGAAGGACGAAGCCTCGGACCTGTCCTATAACCCGCAGACCAAAACCCTGTTTTCGGTGATGGGCAAGAATCCGTTCCTCGCCGAGCTGACGCTGCAGGGCGATGTTCTGCGCAAGATGCCGCTCAAAGGCTGGAGCAATCCGGAAGGCCTGACCGTCATGGAAAACGGCTTGATGGCCATCGTCGACGAGCGTGAACACATGCTCTCTATCGTCAAGGTTGACGCCGACACCCGAGAGCTGAACATCGCCGATTTCCCGAAATACGACCTCGGGCCATCGAAAGACCAGAACAAGGCGTTCGAGGCGATCACCTGGGATCCGCGCAATCAGCAATTGCTGCTGGGCGAGGAGCGGCCACCGGCGCTGTTCACCTGGAAAAGCGATGGCAGCCAGGTCCTGAAAGGCGACAAGCAGAAGCTGGCCAGCGACGAACTGGATATCCGCAATCTTTCCGCGCTGGCAATCGATCCGCGCACCGGCCACACCCTGGTGCTTTCGGCTGATTCGCACCTGCTGCTGGAACTGGACGAGAAGGGCGAGCAAGTCAGTTTCATGACCCTGCTGAGCGGTTTCAACGGGTTGAAAAAAACCATCCCCCGCGCCGAAGGTGTGACCATGGACGAGGCGGGCACGCTGTACATTGTCAGCGAGCCGAACCTGTTCTATCGCTTCGAAAAACACAAATAACGTCCTGTAGGAGCTGCCGCAGG
>NZ_AKJD01000159.1 GCF_000282515.1 Pseudomonas sp. GM80 | reverse complement strand
GCACGTAGGAGCAAGCGTTTTTGGTTACTTTTTCGGCGTCTGGAAAAAGTGACCCGCCGTAAGGGCGGAACCCTAAGCAGCCGTTACCGCAGCAACGGATATGTACCCGAAAAAGCCCCTACATATACCGAGATAGACACTCCAACAGGAAAAACGATATTTCCGCCAACGCCCCCGCCCCAGCTACTCTTCCACGATTACCACCGCCGATTCCCCGGGGACCCCATGCCAAGATCCACCCTCAAACCACTATTAATCACCCTCGCACTAACAGCCATAGCCCCGATCGCCAACGCCGCCACCACCCTGGTCTACTGCTCCGAAGCCAGCCCGGCCGGCTTCGACCCCAGCCAATACACCAGCGGCACCGACTTCGACGCCTCCGCCGAAACCGTCTTCAACCGTCTCACACAATTCCAGCGCGGCGGCACCGACATCGAACCCGGCCTGGCAACAAAATGGGACGTCTCCGCTGACGGCCTGCAATACACCTTCCACCTGCGCCAAAACGTAAAATTCCACACCACCGACTACTTCAAACCCACCCGCGACTTCAACGCCGACGACGTCCTCTTCACCTTCCAGCGCCTGCTCGACCCGGACAACACCTTCCGCAAGGCCTACCCGGCCGAATCCCCGTACTTCACCGACATGGGCCTGAACACCACAATCAAATCGGTCGAAAAACTCGATGATCAGACCGTGCGCTTCAACCTCAACAACGTCGACGCCGCGTTCGTGCAAAACCTCGCCATGAGCTTCGCCTCGGTGCAATCGGCCGAATACGCCACCCAACTGCTGAAGGAAGGCAAAGCCGCCGACCTCAACCAGAAACCCATCGGCACCGGCCCGTTCGTGTTCAAGCGCTACCAGAAGGATTCACAAATCCGCTACGCCGCTAACAAGGCCTACTGGAAACCCGAAGACGTCAAAATCGATAACCTGATCTTCTCGATCACCCCGGACGCCGCCGTGCGCCTGCAAAAGCTCAAGGCCGGCGAATGCCAGGTCAGCGGCTACCCACGCCCGGCCGACATCGAAGTGATGGAAAAAGACCCGAACCTGCGCGTGCTCAAGCAAGCTGGATTCAACCTCGGCTTCCTCGCCTACAACACCACCCACGCCCCCCTCGACCAGCTCAAAGTGCGGCAGGCGCTGGACATGGCCATCGACAAACCGGCGATCATCAAAGCCGTCTACCAGAGTGCCGGCCAGCTGGCGCAAAACGCCTTGCCGCCGGCGCAATGGTCGTATGACCCGACCATCAAGGATGCGCCTTACGATCCGGTCAAAGCCCGGGTGCTACTGAAAGAAGCAGGGGTTGCACCGGGTACAACCATCAACCTTTGGGCAATGACGGTGCAGCGCGCCTCGAACCCGAATGCGCGGATGTCAGCGCAGATGATCCAACAG
The DNA here is from genome assembly GCF_000282515.1 of Pseudomonas sp. GM80. Taxonomy (GTDB): domain Bacteria; phylum Pseudomonadota; class Gammaproteobacteria; order Pseudomonadales; family Pseudomonadaceae; genus Aquipseudomonas. The sequence continues at coordinate 11,460 of NZ_AKJD01000159.1, read as the reverse complement.
GATTGGGAGAAAATCGGCATCAAGGCCAACATCGTCAGCTATGAATGGGGCGAGTACATCAAGCGTGCAAAAAATGGCGAACACGACGCGATGATCTATGGTTGGACCGGTGACAACGGTGACCCGGACAACTGGCTCGGCGTGCTCTACAGCTGCGCGGCGGTCAAAGGCAGCAACTACGCCAAATGGTGCGACCCGGCCTACGACAAGCTGGTGCAGCAGGCCAAAGTCTCCACCGACAAGACGCAGCGGGTAAAACTGTATCAACAGGCCCAGTTGATTCTTAAACAGCAGGTGCCGATCACCCCGATCGCCAACTCCACGGTGTTCCAGCCACTGCGCAAGGAAGTCACTGACTTCCGGATCAGCCCGTTCGGTCTAACCCCCTTCTACGGTGTGGGTATAAATAAGTAACACCAAGCCCCAACGCGGCGCGCACAACGTGACCGGCGCACCGTTTTGGGGCTTCGTTTGCACCTTAAAAACCACGCGCAAACGGTCAAATGCGTCAAAAGTTATACAGATGCGACATTAAGGTACGTACGTGCCACCGTTTAACGCTCGCTCACACTCTGGATCTTGCAATGGGTATGGCCCCTGCATAAGTATCCGCAGGCACGACTCACGAGGTCGTACCTCACAACTAAAAAATGACAACAAATCATGAGGCCAACATGCTTAAACACGCGGTCATTCCGTTTCTAGTCGGCGCAGGCTTGTTAGCCTCCGCACCTTTCGCATCCGCTGCGACTAACCTGGTGTTCTGCTCCGAAGGCAGCCCGGCCGGTTTCGACCCGGGCCAGTACACCACCGGAACCGACTTCGACGCCTCAGCTGAAACCATGTTCAACCGTCTGACCCAGTTTGAGCGCGGCGGCACCGCCGTGATTCCTGGTCTGGCGACCAAGTGGGACATTTCCGATGATGGCCTGACGTACACCTTCCACCTGCGCGAAGGCGTCAAGTTTCACACCACCCCATATTTCAAGCCGACTCGTGAGTTCAACGCCGACGACGTGCTGTTCACCTTCAATCGCATGATTAACAAGGATGACCCGTTCCGTAAGGCGTACCCGACCGAATTCCCGTACTTCACCGACATGGGGATGGACACCAACATCACCAAGATCGATAAAGTCGACGACCACACCGTCAAGTTCACCCTGAAAGAAGTCGACGCGGCGTTCATCCAGAACATGGCCATGAGCTTCGCTTCCGTGCAGTCCGCCGAGTACGCGGCTCAGTTGCTCAAGGAAGGCAAAGCTGCCGACATCAACCAGAAGCCGATCGGCACTGGTCCGTTCGTGTTCAAGAGCTACCAGAAAGACTCCAACATCCGTTACACCGGCAACAAGGACTACTGGAAGCCGGATGACGTGAAGATCGACAACCTGATCTTCGCTATCACCACCGACCCGTCGGTACGTATTCAGAAGCTGAAAAAGAACGAGTGCCAGGTCACCCTGTTCCCGCGTCCGGCCGACCTGAAAGCGCTGAAAGAAGACAAGTCTCTGAAGATGCCTGATCAGGCGGGCTTCAACCTCGGCTACATCGCCTATAACGTGATGGACAAGGTCAAGGACAGCAACGAGCCAAACCCGCTGGCTGACCTGCGTGTACGCCAGGCGCTGGACATGGCCGTGAACAAGCCACAGATCATCGATTCGGTTTACCAGGGCGCGGGCCAACTGGCGGTCAACGCCATGCCGCCAACCCAGTGGTCTTACGACACCACCATCAAAGATGCCAAGTACGACCCTGAGAAAGCCAAGCAGCTGCTCAAGGAAGCTGGCGTCAAGGAAGGTACCGAAATCGTTCTGTGGGCGATGCCGGTGCAGCGTCCATACAACCCGAACGCCAAACTGATGGCCGAAATGCTCCAGTCCGACTGGGCCAAGATCGGCTTGAAAGTGAAGATCACCAGCTATGAGTGGGGCGAGTACATCAAGCGCTCTAAAGGTGGCGAGAACCAGGCCATGCTCATTGGCTGGAGCGGTGACAATGGTGATCCGGACAACTGGCTGAACGTGCTGTTCGGCTGCGACTCGCTCAGCGGCAACAACTTCTCCAAGTGGTGCGACAAGAAGTTCGACGGCCTCGTTAAAGAAGCCAAGCGCACAACCGACCAAGGCAAGCGCACCGAACTGTACAAAGAGGCGCAACACGTCCTCAAAGATGCAGTCCCGATGACACCTATCGCTCACTCGACGGTGTACCAACCCATGCGCGCCAACGTGCAGGATTTCAAGATCAGCCCATTCGGCTTGAACTCCTTCTACGGCGTCAGCGTCAGCAAATAAGGCATCACAGCGGCGACGTTCATGACGTCGCCGCTGTTTTACCTGCCGGGAAGTTAGGAATTTTCTTACAGCCAATTCCACTGCGGGTCACTGCAACGGTCTAGGCGCGTCGACTTTTCCTACGAGGTTTTCAGGCTTTTACGCATTTACTGCCAGTCCCGCGGCCCCTACCGTCGGGTTCTGACCAGTGCCTGCGTGGGCCAACGGTTTGCTGTACGTATTGGATTGAGCTCAATGCGACCACAACGTTTCAGGACGAGACGCGGCGCATTGCACAACACTAAAAAAAAGAGGGAGCGTCATGCGCCATACCTTGGTTTTTTCCGCATTGCTGGGCGCCGGTCTCTTGGCCGTCTCGTCCGCCAGTTTCGCCGCCAGCAAAAGCCTGGTGTTCTGTTCCGAAGGCAGCCCGGCGGGTTTTGATACCGCGCAATACACCACCGCGACCGACAACGACGCCGCCGAACCGATCTACAACCGTCTGGTCGAGTTCGAAAAAGGCGCAACCAATGTCGTCCCGGGTCTGGCAACCAAGTGGGATATTTCCGAGGACGGTCTCAAGTACACCTTTCACCTGCGTGAAGGTGTGAAATTTCATACAACGCCGTACTTCAAGCCGACTCGCGACTTCAACGCGGACGACGTGTTGTTCACGTTTAATCGCATGCTTGATCCACAGCAGCCATTCCGTAAGGCCTATCCCACCGAGTTCCCGTATTTCAACGGGATGAGCCTGAACAAGAACATCGCCAAGGTCGAAAAGACCGGGCCGCTGACCGTGGAGTTCACGCTCAACAGCGTCGACGCCGCGTTCATCCAGAACCTCGCCATGAGCTTCGCCGCCGTTCTGTCCGCCGAATACGCCGACAAACTGCTGGCCGATGGCAAACCGAGCGACATCAACCAGAAGCCGATCGGCACCGGGCCGTTCGTGTTCAAGAGTTATCAGAAAGACTCGAACATCCGCTTCACCGGCAACAAGCAGTACTGGGACCCGAGCCGGGTCAAACTCGACAACCTGATCTTCGCCATCAACACCGACGCTTCGGTGCGCGTGCAGAAGCTCAAGGCCGGCGAGTGCCAGATCACTCTGCATCCGCGCCCCGCCGATGTAGAAGCGTTGAAGAACGATCCAAAACTGCAACTGATCTCCAAGCCGGGTTTCAACCTCGGCTACATCGCCTACAACGTCCGGCACAAACCTTTCGACCAGCTCGAAGTGCGCCAGGCGCTGGACATGGCGGTGAATAAACAGGGGATTCTCAACGCGGTTTATCAAGGCGCCGGTCAGTTGGCCGTCAACGCCATGCCACCGACCCAGTGGTCCTACGACGACACCATCAAAGACGCCGCCTACAACCCGGAAAAAGCCAAAGAGCTGCTCAAGGCTGCGGGCGTCAAGGAAGGCACGGAAATCACCCTGTGGGCGATGCCGGTGCAGCGTCCGTATAACCCGAACGCCAAGTTGATGGCCGAAATGCTCCAGGCGGACTGGGCCAAGATCGGTCTGAAAGTGAAGATCGTCAGCTATGAATGGGGCGAGTACATCAAGCGCACCAAGAACGGCGAACACGACATCAGCCTGATCGGCTGGACCGGTGACAATGGTGATCCGGACAACTGGCTGGGCACGCTGTACAGCTGCGACGCCATTGGCGGCAACAACTATTCCATGTGGTGCGATCCGGCTTACGACAAGCTGATCAAAGAGGCCAAGGTCGTCACCGACCGTGACCAGCGCACCGTGCTCTATAAACAGGCCCAGCAATTGCTTAAACAGCAAGTGCCGATCACGCCTGTCGCCCACTCGACGGTCAACCAGCCGCTGAGCACGAAAATCGAAGGGTTCAAAGTCAGCCCGTTCGGTCGCAACGTTTTCTCGGGTGTCAGTATCGATTAAACCAACCGATTAGCCGCAACGCTGAGGGGGCTGTCTACCCCCTCACGCAAGCGCTTTGCCGAAATTCGCCCATCCGGCCTTCTGCAAACGTTTGCGATGTGTGAATGAGTTCTAAACCAATAACCGGCCAACCCAAAAAAGCCGGCATAAAAAGAAAGTAAAGGAGCTTCACCCATGAAACTGAGCAACACCGCGATACTGGCCCTGGCCATCAGCAGCATCACCGCCGGGGCCCATGCTGAAAGCGTCAGCCAGGACTTCATTCCGACGCAACTGGCCAGCACCAGCGCCCAATCCGAAGCCAAGGGTTTCATCGATGGCCAGAGCCTGTCGGGTTCGACCCGTAACTGGTACGCCAACGAAGACAAACAGCGCGGCGGCACTTTCAGCTATGAACGCCACGGCGAAACCCTGACCGGCTCGCGCCGGATCAACTGGGTTCAGGGCACCATCCTCAACTACACCTCGGGCTTCACCCAAGGCACCGTGGGGATCAGCACCGAAGTCGCGGCTTACAACGCCATCGCACTGGATCGCAGCCGCGAAGACATCAAGGGCGGTTCCAACCGTACCCTCGCCCACTCCAACGGCGACGCCGTCGATCAGTGGAGCAAACTGGGTCTGGCCAACGTCAAGGCGCGTATCTCCAACACCACCCTGACTGCCGGCCGCATGAACTTCAGCAGCCCGATCGTCGACGTCATCGGCAACCGTCCGCTGCCTTCGAGCTTCGAGGGTGTGGCGATCCACAGTGAAGAATTCGACAACCTGTCGTTCGACCTCGCGACCTTCGACCGCGTGTCGCCACGTACCGAACAGAGCCTGTCGAAATTCCGCACCGAATACAGCAACACCGGTGTCGAAACCGACCACGTCAACACTGCAGGCGTGAACTATCAGCCGCTCAAGAGCCTGAAAACCAGCCTCTACGCGACCCAGGCTGAAGACTTCTGGAACCAGTACTACTTCGGCGCCACTCACGAACTGGGCGACAGCTCGGTACTGAGCCTGACCACCGGCCTGAACTACTACAAGACCGTCGACGAAGGCAAAAAGTTGATGGGCGAGATCGACAACGACACCTACTCGCTGTCGTTCGGTCTGACTCACCAGGCACACACCCTGACCTTCTCGTACCAGGAAGTGAACGGTAACGAGTACTTCGACTACCTGCACGAAACCAACGGCATCTACCTGGCCAACTCCCTGCTGTCGGACTTCAACGGACCGAACGAGAAATCCTTCCAGATCGCCTACGGCATCAACATGGCCGAGTACGGCATTCCGGGCCTGAAGTTCAACGCCTACAGCGCTCGCGGCTGGGGCATCGACGGTACTCACTACGTCGGTACCGCTTATGACGTGCGCAGCATGGACGGCGAACACCATTACGAATACGGCATCGGCTCTTCGTACGCCGTGCAGAGCGGCCCGCTCAAGGCCACCACTATCCGCGCGACCTACACCACCCACCGCGCCAGCGAAAACCAGGCTGACGGCAGCATCAACGAGTTCCGTCTCGTGACCACTATCCCGTTCAACATCCTGTAAAAACGCCAACCGTCGGCTGACTCATGAAGAGTCGGCCGTGCGGTTTTTTGTCTTCAACCGATTGCAGAGGGTTATCGATGAAAATGCTTCCCCTACGTGCGGCCATCGCTGCCGCCTTGCTGAGTGCCGCCCTGGGCGTCTCGGCCAAACCCTTGGTGGTCTGCACCGAAGCCAGCCCGGAAGGCTTCGATATGGTCCAGTACACAACTGCAGTCACTGCCGATGCGGTGGCCGAAACCATCTTCAATCGTCTGGTCGACTTCAAGCCCGGCACCACGGAGATCGTACCGGCGCTGGCAGACACCTGGGACATCAGTGAAGACGGCCTGACCTACACGTTCCACCTGCGCCAAGGCGTCAAGTTTCACACCACCGAATACTTCAAACCGACGCGCGACATGAACGCCGACGACGTGGTCTGGAGCTTCCAGCGTCAGCTGGACCCGAATCACCCGTGGCACAAACTGTCGAGCGTAGGCTTCCCGTACTTTGAAAGCATGGGCTTCAAGGAACTGCTCAAAAGCGTCGAGAAAGTCGACGACAGCACCGTCAAGTTCACCCTGACGCGTCGCGAAGCACCGTTCCTCGCCGACGTCGCCATGCCGTTCACGGCCATCTATTCCGCTGAATACGCCGACCAGTTGCTCAAGGCCAACAAGGCTGGCGACCTGAATAACAAGCCGATCGGCACCGGCCCGTTCATCTTCCAGCGTTACGCCAAGGATGCACAGGTGCGCTTCAAGGCCAACCCTGAGTACTTCCGTGGCAAGCCACCGGCCGATGCGCTGATCCTGGCGATCGCCACCGACAACAACGTGCGCCTGCAGAAGCTCAAGGCCAACGAGTGCCAGATCGCGCTGTACCCGAAACCGGATGACATCCCGAGCATCAAGAAAGACGACAAGCTCAAGGTCGATGAACTGAACGCCATGACCGTTTCGTACATCGCCATGAACACTCAGCACAAATACATGAGCGACGTGCGCGTGCGTAAGGCGATCGATATCGCTTTCGACAAAGCGGCTTACGTCAACGCTCTGTTTGGCCCGGGCAATGCAACCGTTGCGGTCAACCCGTACCCGGACACGCTGCTGGGTTACAACCACGACCTGAAAAACCCGCCACGCGACCTCGACAAGGCCCGTGCCCTCCTCAAGGAAGCCGGGGTTCCTGACGGCACCGTGTTTACCCTGTTTACCCGCAACGGCGGCGGGCCGACCAACCCGAATCCGATGCTCGGCGCGCAGATGATGCAGGCTGACCTGGCGAAAGTCGGGATCAAGGTCGACATCCGCGTGATGGAATGGGGCGAGATGCTTAAACGCGCCAAGGCCGGCGAACACGACATGGTGTCGGCCGGATGGGCGGGCGACAACGGTGACCCGGATAACTTCCTGACGCCTATGCTCAGTTGTGAAGCGGCCAAGAACGGCGAGAACTATGCACGCTGGTGCAACGAGAAATTCCAGACACTGCTGGATGAAGCACGGGCTAAAGTAGATCCGGCCGAACGCGCCGCGCTCTACGAACAGGCTCAAGTGCTGTTTAATCAGGATCAGCCATGGATCAGCATGGCCCACACCAGGATGTTTACCGCAATGCGCAAGAATGTAGAGGGCTATCACATCAGCCCTCTCACCACTAATAACTTCGCCACCACCCAGGTGAAGTAGATAAGAAACTCCCGGCCTCCCTGACCCCAGGGAAGCCGGGCACGCCTAACCGGCTGATGAGGTACCACACAAGATGTTTAGTTTTATTGCCCGCCGACTGGGGTTGTTGATCCCCACGTTTTTCGGCATCACCTTGCTGACCTTCGCGTTGATTCGCATGATCCCTGGCGACCCCGTGGAAGTGATGATGGGCGAACGTCGGGTCGACCCCGAAATGCACGCTCAGGCAATGGAACGCCTAGGTCTGAACAAGCCGCTGTATGCCCAGTATCTGGACTACATCGGCAAACTGGCCCACGGCGATCTCGGCGAATCCCTGCGTACGCGTGAGAGCGTATGGACCGAGTTCACCTCCCTTTTCCCGGCGACCCTGGAACTGTCCATGGCCGCCCTGCTGTTCGCCGGCATCCTGGGCCTTTTGGCCGGTGTGATCGCGGCACTCAAGCGAGGATCCCTGTTCGACCACGGGGTGATGGGCATCTCCCTGGCGGGGTATTCGATGCCGATCTTCTGGTGGGGCCTGATCCTCATCATGTTCTTCTCGGTGAGCCTGGGCTGGACGCCGGTCTCCGGGCGCATCGACCTGCTCTACGACATCGAGCCGCGCACCGGTTTCATGCTGATCGACACGCTGCTGGCCGATGACGTCGGTGCGTTCTTCGATGCGCTGCATCACCTGATCCTGCCAGCCATCGTACTCGGCACCATCCCGCTGGCAGTGATCGCGCGGATGACCCGTTCGTCGATGCTCGAAGTGCTGCGCGAAGATTACATCCGCACCGCCAAGGCCAAAGGCCTGTCGCCGTCGCGCGTGGTGTTCGTCCACGGTCTGCGTAACGCGCTGATTCCGGTACTCACCGTGGTCGGCCTGCAAGTCGGCACCCTGCTGGCGGGTGCCGTCCTGACCGAAACCATTTTCTCCTGGCCCGGCATCGGTAAATGGCTGATCGAAGCCATCGGCGCCCGGGACTATCCGGTTGTGCAAAACGGCATCCTGTTAATCGCCTGCCTGGTGATTCTGGTCAACTTCGTAGTGGACATCCTCTACGGCTTTGCCAACCCACGCATCCGTCATCAGCGCTGAGGTCCAATCCAATGAGCACTCCAACTTCCTCAGTAGCGACTTCCGCCACCAACGCGGATCAAAGCCTGCTGTACCCGTCGCCGTACAAAGAATTCTGGCAAGCCTTCTCGAAGAACAAAGGCGCGGTTGCCGGCCTGCTGTTCATGTTGCTGGTGATTTTCTGCGCGCTGTTCGCCCCTTGGGTGGCACCGCATAACCCGAGCGAGCAATACCGCGACTTCCTGCTGACGCCACCGGCGTGGCTCGAAGGCGGGCAGATGCAGTTCCTGCTCGGTACCGATGAACTCGGTCGCGACCTGCTGTCGCGTCTGATCCAGGGCTCGCGCCTGTCGCTGCTGATCGGCTTGTCTTCGGTGGTGATGTCGCTGATTCCGGGGATTCTGCTGGGTCTGTTCGCCGGTTTCTTTCCGAAGATGATCGGCCCGACCATCATGCGTCTGATGGACATCATGCTGGCCCTGCCATCGCTGCTGCTGGCTGTGGCGATTGTCGCCATCCTCGGCCCTGGCCTGATCAACACCGTGATCGCCATTGCTGTGGTTTCGCTGCCGTCCTACGTGCGTCTGACCCGTGCCGCGGTGATGGGCGAACTGAACCGCGACTACGTGACCGCCGCGCGCCTGGCCGGTGCCGGTCTGCCACGCCTGATGTTCATCACCGTGCTGCCGAACTGCATGGCGCCGCTGATCGTTCAAGCGACCTTGAGTTTCTCCTCGGCGATTCTCGATGCCGCCGCACTGGGCTTCCTCGGCCTTGGCGTACAACCGCCAACCCCTGAGTGGGGCACCATGCTCGCTTCGGCCCGCGACTACATCGAACGCGCCTGGTGGGTGGTGAGCCTGCCTGGTTTGACCATTTTGCTCAGCGTGCTGGCAATCAACTTGATGGGCGACGGTCTGCGTGATGCGCTGGACCCGAAACTCAAGAACGCCGCCTGAGGAGATTCCCATGTCACTGCTAGAAATCAAGAATCTCAACGTTCGCTTCGGCGACAAGACCGCGACCCCGGTGGTCGACGGCCTCGATCTGAAAGTCGACAAAGGCGAAGTACTGGCCATCGTTGGCGAATCGGGTTCGGGTAAATCCGTGACCATGATGGCGCTGATGGGCCTGATCGAGCATCCCGGCATCGTCACCGCCGACTCGCTCAGCTTTGACGGCAAAGACATGCTCAAGCTGAGCAATCGTCAGCGTCGGCAGATCGTCGGCAAAGACCTGTCGATGGTTTTTCAGGACCCGATGACCGCGCTGAACCCGAGCTACACCGTCGGTTTCCAGATCGAAGAAGTGCTGCGTCTGCACCTGAAAATGTCCGGCAAGCAGGCGCGTAAACGTGCGATCGAACTGCTGGAAAAAGTTGAAATCCCCGGCGCCGCCAGCCGTATGGACGCCTACCCGCATCAACTGTCCGGCGGTATGAGCCAGCGCGTTGCGATCGCCATGGCGATTGCCGGCGAACCGAAACTGCTGATCGCCGACGAACCGACCACGGCACTCGACGTGACGATTCAGGCACAGATCATGGATCTGCTGTTGGCGTTGCAGAAAGAACAGAACATGGGCCTGGTGCTGATCACCCACGACCTCGCGGTCGTGGCTGAAACCGCCCAGCGCGTCTGCGTGATGTACGCAGGGCAAGCCGTTGAAGTCGGCCAAGTACCGCAACTGTTCGACATCCCGGCGCACCCGTACAGCGAAGCGCTGCTCAAGGCGATTCCCGAGCACAGCCTCGGCGCCGCACGTCTGTCGACCTTGCCGGGCATCGTTCCGGGCCGTTACGACCGTCCGCAGGGTTGCCTGCTGTCGCCGCGCTGCCCCTACGTGCAGGACAGCTGCCGTGCGCAGCGTCCAGGCCTTGATCCGAAAGCCCACAGCCTCGCCCGCTGCTTCTTCCCGCTGAACCAGGAGGTGGCGTAATGGCCGTCGTACTTACCGCCCGCGACCTGACCCGTCACTATGAAGTCTCCCGTGGCCTGTTCAAGGGCCACGCGACCGTGCGCGCACTGAACGGCGTGTCGTTCGAACTGGAAGCCGGCAAGACCCTCGCCGTTGTTGGTGAATCGGGCTGCGGTAAATCCACCCTCGCCCGCGCGTTGACGCTGATTGAAGACCCGTCGTCCGGCTCCTTGAAAATCGCCGGCCAGGAAGTCGCCGGCGCCGACAAGGCCCAGCGCAAGCAGCTGCGCAAAGACGTGCAAATGGTCTTCCAAAGCCCGTACGCGTCGTTGAACCCACGGCAGAAAGTCGGTGACCAGCTCGGCGAGCCGCTGCTGATCAACACCAACCTGAGCGCTGCCGAACGTCGCGAGAAAGTCCAGGCGATGATGAAGCAGGTCGGCTTGCGCCCTGAGCACTATCAGCGTTATCCGCACATGTTTTCCGGCGGTCAGCGCCAGCGTATCGCCCTGGCGCGCGCAATGATGTTGCAACCGAAAGTGCTGGTGGCGGATGAACCGACCTCGGCACTGGACGTGTCGATTCAGGCGCAGGTACTCAACCTGTTCATGGATCTGCAGCAGGAGTTCAACACCGCTTACGTGTTCATCTCGCACAACCTCGCGGTGGTGCAGCACGTGGCCGATGACGTGATGGTGATGTACCTCGGTCGCCCGGTGGAACTGGGGCCGAAAAACGACATCTACGAGCGTCCGCTGCACCCGTACACCCAGGCGCTGCTGTCGGCGACCCCGACCATTCACCCGGACCCGAACAAGCCGAAAATCAAGATTGTCGGCGAACTCCCCAACCCCTTGAACCCGCCGTCGGGATGCGCCTTCCACAAGCGCTGCCCGTACGCGACCGAGCGTTGCAGCACTGAAGAGCCGTTGTTGCGCCAGCTCGACAGCCGGCAGGTGGCTTGCCACTACGCCGAGCAATTCCTCGACGGCGCGGCGTAAGCAAAACTGGAGACCTACACAAAACCTGTAGGAGCTGTCGAGTGAAACGAGGCTG
>NZ_AKJD01000158.1 GCF_000282515.1 Pseudomonas sp. GM80 | reverse complement strand
CTGCGATCTTTTGATTTTGTTTTAAGGGAATCAAGATCAAAAGATCGCAGCCTTCGGCAGCTCCTACATGTCCCCTCTTCTCAGGAATTTGCAGCTGTGCCGCGTCGCATCAACAGAGCGCTTTTGCCGCTCAGTGTTCTGGCTTTTACCCTGGGTCTCAGCGGCTGCATCTCAACTGACGGAATTGCCCCGCAGGGCAAGGCGTTGGAGGCCAATTCACTGGCCACCGACGACGCCATCGCCCACGCTGCCCGTGACGCCAACTGGCCCACCGCGCAATGGTGGCAAGCCTACGGCGACCCGCAACTCAATCGCTGGATCGACCTCGCCGTGCAAGGCAGCCCGAGCATGGCCATGGCCGCTGCGCGAGTGCGCCAGGCGAAAGCCATGGCCGGTGTCGCCGAAGCGGCCGAGTCGTTGCAGATCAATGGCGAGTCGACGCTCAAACGCCACAACTGGCCGACCGATCAGTTCTACGGCCCCGGCGATCTGGCCAACACCACGACCTGGGATAACAACGCCGCGCTGGGTTTCAGCTACGCCCTCGACCTCTGGGGCCGCGAAAGCAACAGCAGCGAGCGCGCGGTGGATCTGGCGCACATGAGCGCGGCCGAAGCGCGACTGGCGCAGCTGGAATTGCAGAACAACATCGTCCGCGCCTACATCGAACTGTCGCTGCATTACGCCCAGCGCGACATTGTTGATGCGACGCTCAAGCAGCAACAGCAGATTCTCGATCTGGCGCAGAAGCGTTTGAACGGCGGGATCGGCACGCATTTCGAAGTCAGTCAGGCCGAAACGCCGTTGCCGGAAACCCATCGGCAAATTGATGCACTGGATGAAGAGATCGCCCTCAGTCGCAATCAACTCGCAGCGTTGGCGGGTAAAGGGCCGGGGGAGGGCGCGCAGTTGCAGCGCCCGACTTTGTCCCTTGGCGCTGAGTTGAAATTGCCGTCAGCATTGCCCGCCGAATTGCTCGGTCAGCGGCCGGATGTAGTCGCCAGTCGCTGGCAAGTCGCGGCGCAGGCGCGTGGAATCGATGTGGCGCATGCAGGGTTTTATCCCAATGTCGATCTGGTCGGCAGCCTCGGTTACATGGCCACCGGCGGTGGCGCGCTGGAGTTTTTGACCGGCAAGAAACTCAACTACAACGTCGGCCCGGCGATCTCGCTGCCGATCTTTGACGGTGGGCGTTTGCGTGCCGAACTCGGTGAAGCCTCCGCCGGTTACGACATCGCCGTGGCGCATTACAACCAGACGCTGGTGAATGCGCTGAAGAACATTTCGGACCAGTTGATCCGCCGCGAATCGATGGACAAGCAGCAAGGCTTTGCCGCCGAGTCGGTGGCCACGGCGCAGAAGACTTACGACATCGCGATGATTGCTTATCAGCGTGGGCTTACCGATTACCTCAACGTGCTCAATGCGCAGACGTTGCTGTTCAAGCAGCAGCAAGTGCAGCAGCAGGTGCAGGCGGCGCGCCTCAGTGCGCATGCCGAACTGGTGACTGCGTTGGGCGGGGGCCTTGGTGCCGGCAACGACGTACCGACGGCCGAGAAAACTCAGGCCCCGAAAACCCCGGCACTGCTGCGGTGAACCCGAAATCTCTGCTGGAAATTTACTCCTTTGGAGTTGACCCCAAACCCTGTGGCGAGGGGATTTATCCCCGTTCGGCGGCGCAGCCGTCGCAAAGCCAGTGCACGCGGTGTGACTGTGGGAATCGGGTCACAGGTTTTGCGGCCGCTTCGCAGCCCAACGGGGATAAATCCCCTCGCCACAGGGGCTGTGTACGCCGTAGCAAACTCTTCAGTTCTCGAACATTGAGCAGGATTTAATGACTCCCTTGCCCGCACCGCTGCGCTGGCTCTACTCCCTGGAATGGCGCCGTGGATTTTTCGACTGGGCGCGCAGCGATGGCGTGACCTGGGTCTACATCTTCAAGGTGTTGCTCGCCGCATTCCTGACGCTGTGGCTGGCGATGCGCCTGGAACTGCCGCAACCGCGCACCGCAATGATCACCGTGTTCATCGTCATGCAGCCGCAGAGCGGTCAGGTGTTTGCCAAGAGTTTCTATCGCTTCCTCGGCACATTGGCCGGGTCCGCGATGATGGTCACGCTGATCGCCTTGTTCGCGCAAAACACTGAATTGTTTCTCGGCTCATTGGCAATCTGGGTCGGCATCTGTTCGGCCGGCGCCGCGCGTTGCCGCAACTTCCGCGCCTACGGTTTTGTCCTTGCCGGTTACACCGCCGCGATGGTCGGTTTGCCCGCGCTGGCCCACCCGGACGGCGCGTTTATGGCCGCCGTATGGCGAGTGCTGGAGATCTCGCTGGGCATCCTTTGCGCGACCGTGATCAGCGCCGCGATCCTCCCGCAAACCGCCAGCGCCGCCATGCGCAACGCCTTGTATCAGCGCTTCGGCGTGTTCGCATTGTTTGTCACCGATGGCCTGCGCGGACGCAGCAAAGCCGAGTCTTTCGAGGCGAGCAACGTGCGCTTTATCGCCGAAGCCGTGGGCCTTGAAGGCTTGCGCAGCGTGACGGTTTTCGAAGACCCGCACATGCGTCGGCGCAACGGTCGCCTGAGCCGTTTGAACAGCGAATTCATGGGCATTACCACACGCTTCAACGCCCTCCATCAATTGCTCGAACGCCTGCGCGTCAACGGCGAAGAACACGTGGTCGCGGCGATCAGACCCGGCCTGCAGGATCTCGCCGAAGTGCTCGACGGCTTCAGCGGCCGCGCCCTGACCAGCCCCGATGCCGCTCGTTTGGCAACGGCGCTGGCAACCTACAAAGAAGGTTTGCCGACACGTGTGCGAACCCTGCGCGGGGTCTTTCAGGACACAGATCCGAGCGAAGCCGAACAACTGGATTTCCACACCGCGTACGAGCTGCTTTATCGCTTCGTCGACGACCTGCACAGTTATGCACAGACCCACGCTTCCTTGGCCGATCACCGCCACGAACGCGAGCGCTGGGACGAGCCGTTCACCCCGCAAACCAACTGGTGGGCGGCAGCGGCTTCGGGCATTCGCGCCTCGTTCATTCTGGTGGTGCTCGGCAGCTACTGGGTCGCCACCGCGTGGCCAAGCGGCGCGACGATGACCCTGATCGCCGCCGCCACCGTGGGCCTTTCAGCTGCCACACCTAACCCGAAACGCATGGCGTTCCAGATGGCCTGCGGCACCTTCCTCGGTGCCCTGATCGGCTTCGTCGAGATGTTTTTCATCTTCCCGTGGATCGACGGTTTTCCATTGCTGTGCGTGATGCTCGCGCCGGTGATCGTGCTCGGTTCGTTTCTCACATCGCGGCCGCAATACGCCGGTGTCGGCCTCGGTCTGCTGATCTTCTTCAGTACTGGTTCGGTGCCGGACAACCTGACCATTTACAACCCGTATACCTTCATCAACGACTACATCGCCATGGTCATGGGCATGCTGGTCTGTGCCGCTGCGGGGGCGATTATTCTGCCGCCGAACAGTCGCTGGCTGTGGAAACGTCTGGAGCAGGATCTGCGCGGCCAAGTGGTTTACGCAATCAGCGGCAAACTCAAAGGCTTGGCGTCGAGCTTCGAAAGCCGCACCCGCGATTTGCTGCATCAGGCCTACGGTCTCGCCGCTGGTGAGCCGAAGGTGCAAAAGAATCTGCTGCGCTGGATGTTTGTGGTGCTCGAAGTCGGCCACGCGATCATCGAGTTACGCAAGGAACAGGCGATCCTGCCGGTGCACCCGGCCTATGCCGAATCGCAGCCGTGGCGGCAGTCAATCCGCGTGATGGGCCGCGCGTTGGTGCGACTGTTTCTGCAACCGAACACCAGTAATCTTGAACGCGCACTGGTCGCTGTCGATCACGCCATCAGTCGAGTCGCGGCGACCGATGAGCCGTTCGCCCCGCATTTCGACACCTCCGCATTGCGCCGGGTGAAGAGCTATCTGCACTTCATCCGCACCTCCTTGCTCGACCCGCAATCACCGCTCGCTGCCTACGCCGTCGCCAAGCCCGAAGGACTTGCCCATGCCTCGTGAAATCGCTTTCCACGGCGTGTACATGCCGACCATGACCCTGATGTTTTTCATCGCTGCGACATTGGCCTGGGCGGTGGACCGGTTCTTGTCCGGCTTCGATTTGTACCGTTTTTTCTGGCACCCGGCGCTGCTGCGTCTGAGTCTGTTTACCTGTCTGTTCGGCGCCATGGCGCTGACTGTCTACCGTTGAGAACGTCCCGATGAAAAAGTTTTTCAGCCTGCTCGCGACCCTGCTGGTGCTGGCCCTGGCGCTGTGGATCGGCCGCACGTTGTGGGAGCACTACATGAACACGCCGTGGACCCGCGACGGCCGCGTGCGTGCCGACATCATCAACGTCGCCGCCGACGTCACCGGCGAAGTGATCGACGTGCCGGTGCGTGACAACCAACTGGTGAAGAAGGGCGATTTGCTCATGCAGATCGACCCCGAGCATTACCGCATCGCGGTCAAACAAGCACAATCGCTGGTCGCTTCGCGCAAGTCGACCTGGGAGATGCGCAAGGTCAACGCCCACCGCCGCGCCGACCTCGACAACCTGGTGATCTCCAAGGAAAACCGCGACGACGCCAGCAACATCGCTGACGCTGCACTCGCCGATTACCAACACGCGCAGGCGCAACTGGAAGCTGCCGAACTCAACCTCAAACGCACCGAAGTGCGCGCGGCGGTCGACGGTTACGTGACCAACCTCAACGTGCATCGCGGTGACTACGCGCGCATCGGCGAAGCGAAAATGGCCGTGGTCGACATGAACTCGTTCTGGGTTTACGGCTTCTTCGAAGAGACCAAACTGCCCCACGTGAAAGTCGGCGACAAGGCCGATATGCAGTTGATGAGCGGCGAAGTACTCAAGGGCCACGTGGAAAGTATTTCACGCGGCATCTACGACCGCGACAACCCGGAAAGCCGTGAGTTGATCGCCGATGTGAACCCGACGTTCAACTGGGTACGCCTGGCCCAGCGCGTGCCAGTGCGGATTCATATTGATGAAGTGCCGGAGGGCGTGCTCTTGGCGGCGGGGATCACGTGTACGGTGGTGG
This sequence comes from Pseudomonas sp. GM80, assembly GCF_000282515.1. Taxonomy (GTDB): domain Bacteria; phylum Pseudomonadota; class Gammaproteobacteria; order Pseudomonadales; family Pseudomonadaceae; genus Aquipseudomonas. Next base: position 9,340 of record NZ_AKJD01000158.1, on the reverse strand, counting down.
TAAGTCAGGGAGTGGAGTAATCCTCTGAGTTCCCCCACCTTTAATAGGCGGGGGGGCAACGGTGCGACGGGTTCAGCTGAGGAAACATTTCATGACGCCGATGCCCTCAGGATTAACCCCGGTGATGTTGGCGCTGACAATGATTCGCCCGTCCTGACGGGAGACCAGTTGAACCGGCGCGCTTTTTATTGTGAAGTCCGCAGGGGTGTAGCCGGTGCTGTTGAAGGTGGTGTCCAGGCTCCCGTCCACATTGAAGCGGGCAAGCAATGGCCACCAAAAAGCAGCAGCAACCACAATTTTGTTATCGGGTTGTACCAGTGCACAGCTCCAATGATTTTCACGCTCGGCATCGAACTGGGTCAGCAGCGGTTTGCCCTGGTTGAACATGAGATGGGGGCTGCCATTGGGCGTCAGCGCAACCAGCAGGCCCAACTGGTGAGGAGCACCTCGGGTAAAGGCTTCGCCCGCAGCGATCAAGCTATGGTCGGCTCTTTCGATTACGGTATTGAACAGTGAGCCATGATCGGGCAGATCCACGAAGTGAAAACCTGAGGAATCGGCAAAATCCCTGTCAACCTCACCGTTGTGCTTTAGCCGTACCAGCGTCGCGACGTTGTGCGCAGGCTGGGTTCGGACATGGCCTGCAATGACCACATTGCCACCCTGAGAAAGGCAGCCATTGATGGCCGTCGCGGCATGGGGATCAGGTATTTTCAGTTCCCAGCGACCATTGCCATTGAACCCCGTGTCAGGTTCTCCATTTGATAGAAGACGAAAAACCACGCCCGTTGTCAGCTGCAACTCATTGTGGCGCAGTAAGTAGTTGGCGGTGACCAACAGCTTGCCATCTGGCTGAATCTGCAAGGTACAGGAGTTTGTCAGCAGTTCCTCGTACACGGGCGTTGCGATGACAACGCTGCCGTTGTTGCCAAAGGAGGGGTTGGGTTGACCGTGCTTATCGACGCACGTAATCGCCAGATCAGCCCAACCTGAAGGGCCTTCCGTCCAGCCCTGCATGTAGATAAGTCCAGGTTCGCTTTGCTGCACCACCAACTTGCCGCCGGAACACGCCGCCCCGGAATTGAAGCTTCCCAATAAAATGCCATTGTTGGCGAACGTCCGATCGAGAGTGCCGTCGCTGTCGGTGCGTCCAATGACATATTTGTACTGTTCTTCGTGATGCACGTAGGCACTGAAGATCGTCTTGCCTTGTAGATCACTACTGAGTCCCATGAACAGGGCTAGCACTTGGAATGCTGGATCGTCATCCAGTAATTTACTCAGGTAGGCAATGCTGTCTTCGTCGCCGAATGCTGGATCTGGCGTGCCGGGTGACCGGTTCGCCTTGGGATGTGAAAGCGTCATCAGTTGTCCGCCGTTGTCGATTGATGTGGTGTTTTGAACGTGGGGTACAAGGCATTCACGACACCATTCATTCGATACTGCGCAGGAAACTGTGGGTGCTTGTTCTGAAAGACTACGGCTGATGTTTTCGATACGTCTACTGTCAGAAGTAACAGGTAGCGACCGACGGCTTCAGCCCTGGCAGAGCGTCTCCTGCAAGTGTCGCCAGATCACTCGCCCGGATGGGTGTTTTTCAAAAACCACCGTCGAGCGCCGATCTGTATACGACCCGCTTGCATCGGTTTGCTGCTCTCGGTAACTCACCGTCGCCCCGCGTTCGTGCAGCGCAATCGCGCGCAGTTCACTGAGCTCAATCCTGAACCCGGGTTTCTTTCCTCCAGCCATCCGAAACAACGCGCTCAAGGCCTCGAAATTCAGCATCCGGCCCAGCGGCGAAATCATGGAGAACTCAGGCGAAAACCGCGCTAGCAGTCGCTCCAGTTCAGCGTCGTCTCCCTCCACGGCAAACCATCGTTCGATGGCCTCATGTGCCTGAATCACTTCTTCAAAGTATTCGCTGTAGTCGGTCATATGGATTTTTCCTTCAGGGGATTAGGCGCCAGCAGGGCGAGCACGGTGGTTGAGTCGAAGCGCAGCACGCTGACCATCGGCAGCAACGTGAGCAGCGCGGCAGCGAGGAAGCAGTAGCGAAAACCCTCACCACCCAAAGCCCCCAACAAGGAGCTGAGCAACGCCGCGCCGAGGCAAAAACCAAGCTGACGATTGATATTCCACAGCGCACTGGAGTGGCCCATTTTTTCTGGCGTGATACCGACAAACGCGAGGGTCTGCGCAGTGACGCTGCACAAGCTGCCGCCCAGGCCCATCAGGGCGTAGGCGATGATCAGCGGCGTGCTGGCGGGTTGTTCGATGCGCATCAGCAAGACGATACCGAGGCATTGCAAAAGCATGCCGGCGCTCAGCAACGGTTTGGGGCCGAGGCGGTTGAAGACGCGTTTGCCGAGCATGATCGCCACGCCCGAACCCACTGCCCATGGCAGCATCAACGCCCCGATTTGCGCTGCGCCTAAGCCAAGGATGTGCAGGTACAACACGGCGATCATGTGGGTGCCGGTGAAGACACCGGGCACGCACAGGTAGATCAGCATCGCCAGGCGCAAAGACGGATTCTTGATCAGTTGCAGATCGAGAATGGCGTTGGGTTTACGCCAGCCGTCACGCAGATAAATGCACAGGGTCAGGACGCTGAGCACGAGGACGAAAAGACCGAGGATGCGGGTGTCTGTTTCGCTCAGCATGCTGACGGCGATCAACAACAAACTCAGCGCAGTCGCCGCCAATAGCAAGCCGCGCGCATCCAGCGTCGGGCGTTCACTCGAAGGCTGATCGGCTTTCAGCCAGAACAGACCCAGGCCAAACGCGAGCAGCGTCACCGGTAAATTCAGGTAGAAAATCCACCGCCACGACAACGCCTGGACGATCAATCCACCCGCCGCTGGCGATAATGCAGGCACCATCAGCGCCACCAGCAACACCACACCGGTGAAATGCGCGCGCTGCGTCGGCGGAAACTCTCGATAGGCCAGCGCTTGACCCACTGGCAGCAACAGCCCGCCACCGAGCCCTTGCAGCAGACGCCAGCCAATCAAACTTTCAATCGATCCCGCCTGCGCCACCAGTGCCGAGCCAATCGCGAACAATAGCAGCGAGGCAAGAATCAGCCGTCGTTCACCAACCCGCGCCGCCAGCCACACGCTCAGGGGAATGATCAGCGTCAGGCCCAGCATGTAGGCGTTGGTGATCCACGCCAGTTCGGTCACCGAGGCGTGCAGTTGTTGGGCGATGTCGGGGTAGGCAATGCTGGCGACAAACATGTTCAGCAAGTCGAGGGCGAACCCCAACAAATACACCAGCGCGACTTTTGAGCGATAAGCCATGGCAGCTTCCCTGTGATGAGGCGTGCAGGGTAGGGCGCTTCAGGCCATAGGAAAACGCTGGTTTGCCTGCTAGTTTGTCAAAATTATTTTGACAAGGAGTGCGGTGAACATGGTCAGTCTCGACCGTTTCGACACATTCAAAGCGGTGGTTGAGGCCGGTTCGTTGACCGCTGCCGCCGACACTTTGGGCCAGACGCGGGCGGTGGTGAGCTTCAACCTCAAGCGGCTGGAGGAAGAATTGGGCGTTACCTTGCTCACCCGTAATACCCGGCAACTGGCGCTGACCGACGCCGGCGAGCGTTTTTATCGACGCTGTCTGCGTACGTTGGACGAAGCACGATTGGCGATCGAGGAAGCCCGTTCGGAGCATTCACAGCTCAAGGGTACGTTGCGCATCACCACCACGGTGGAGTTTGCATTGGCCCAGGTGGTGCCGGCGCTGGAGGTGTTTCGTCAGCAGCAACCGCAGTTGAATATTCACCTGTCGACGTCCTCGACCCATGCCGATCTGATCTCCGAACGGTTCGACATGGCGATTCGTCTGGGGCGCATGCACGACTCCAATTTGCGTGCGGTGCAGTTGTCGACATTCGAGGTATTCGCGGTGGCCGCGCCGAGTCTGGTTGAGCGTTTTGCACCGGTTGCCACGCTGGCCGTATTGGAATCAATGCCGACATTGGGCCATGGGCGGGTGCCGGAAATGACCGTGGCCGATCCCTTTGGCACCGAGCATTTTTACCAGCCAAAACCGGGCACCACGGCCATCGTCGCGGACAACTCGGCGACGTTGCGGGCGTTTGCGTTAACCGGGCAAGGCGTGGCGATTTTGCCGCAATGGTTGATTCAGGATGATCTGGACGCCGGACGCTTGCAGCGCTTGTTGGCGGATTACCGGTTTGCTCAGCAAGGGGTGTATGCGTTGTATCCGGACACACGGCATTTGCCGCTGAAGGTGCGCGCGTTCATTGATTTCATGAAGGGCTGGGGGTGAAGGTTTGTGGTGAGGGGCTGGCCTCTTCGCGGGCAAGCCTTGCTCCTACAGGGTTCGGTGTTATTCGAGGTATCAGGGAATAACGCAAAACCTGTAGGAGCAAGGCTTGCCCGCGAAGGCAGCACATGGCCTGTGGGGCCACGCACGCTTTACTTGTAGTACTTGTTCACGACCACCAGCGCTTGCTCGATGGTTTCATTGACCGATAACTCGTCATCTTCCATGAGGGCGACGATGCGCTTGTCATTGGCGATATTGGCGTCCGGTTTTTTCAGCTGAGCGGCGCGGTTTACCACGATGTAGCTCAGTACATGGCCACGGCTTTTGGTGAACGGCAGGTCAATGGCTTTGTACATGGACTGTTTCACGTAGTCATAACGCTCAGTCGACGACAAGCCTTTGAAGGTGTCCGGGTAGTCTTTATAGATCTCGGCGGAGTAGCGGCCGACGTCTTCTTCACGGGCTTCGGCAAACATGGCTTTCTTGCTCGTGACCTGAGTGCCTAGCTCGTTGAACAGCTTGTCGCCTTCGGCGATTTGCGCAGCGCTCATCTTGGCTTTCAGCGCATCGGTCGCGGTGGTGTCATCAGCCTTGGCGAGGATTTTCGTCCAGGCATAAGCGGCGGCCAGGTTGCCTTGGGCTTCGTACTGGCTGATCAGTTCCTTTTGCGCTTCAGGGTAGCCGTGCAGCGAAGAACGCTCCAGCCAACGGCTGGCCAGTGCAGGATCCGCCTTCACGCCATCGCCGCCGTATTGGTAGACCTGGTACAGACCGTATTCAGCGCACCAGTCGTTCTGTGTTGCCGAATAGGCCATGTAGTTGAAGGCGTCGGTGCTGCGTTGCTCCGCGGATTTGCTTTCGTCCTGGCCGGCAATGATCGACAGATAGCAGAAAGCGCGAGGGTGTTTCGGCGCGGCCAGTTCCAGGCAGCTTTTGGCCGAATCCCATTCCTGATCTTCGTACAGTTGAAAACCAAGACCAAAGAGGATGTCGCTGTCCATTTGTGCATTGCAGTGTTCATTGCTGGTTGGCGCCGGCAGCACACTTTGCAAGGTCAGCTTGGGCAGCGTGTCGTTGAGCGATGACTGTTTCGGCGAGGACTGGTCGGACGTAGCGCTGCAACCTGCCAGCAAAGCAACCAATGCCAGTGGCAGCACGTTGAAAACTTTCAATGGATATTCCCTGATCTGCGATTGAGTAAAAGTCGCATGGAACGGGCAAGGGAGGGCAGGAGGGTCAAGCAATCCGTGCTTCAGTGTTACGCCAGCGATTCCATGCTGCATGAGCCGGGCACAAACGCCGCGAAGGTCTCAAGTGCGCGCATTTTACTGAATGCGCCTGGCTGCACAACCGTCATGGCGCGGATCGGGTTGTTGGCACAGGGCAGGATCGTTATATTGCCGGCCCTTTCCAGCCTGCAAGGAGCAAGCGGATGAAGTACATCGCGGGATTTATCTTCGCATTGATGGCGCTGCTCAGTACCGTCGGCGCTGTTTATCAGGGCTACGATTTTTTTGATCTGAGAATCAGGGGCCTCAAGGCTCCGGCGCAAGTCTTGAGCACCTCAAGCTCAAGGATGACGAATGTCGGCAGCGGCCATAGTTACACCACTACCCGAACGGTTGCCTTTGTCACGGCGGACGGCACACCGGTCATTCATGAATTCAGAGATGAGTTCTCCGGTGCCAAAGCGGGAGACACGGTAAGTGTGTTCTATAACCCTGCCAACCCCCGCGAAATCATCGCTGGTACGTTCTTTGGACTGGGATTGTTTCTGTCATTGATCATCTTTGCACTGTTGAGTGTTTTGGGGATCAAGTTCGCTTGGGAGGATTGAGGGTTTTCCCAGGCTCAGATCTGACGATTCAAGCCGAAGCGCTTCATCAGCGTCTTCTCCAGCAACCCCTTGGGCAGCAACGCCGCGAGCAGCGGCAACGCCCGGCTGCCGTTGCCGATGCGAATCAGTCGAGGCAGTTGGTTTTGCTGTACGGCTTTCAACAATACCGCGGCAAACTCGCTGGCCGGCGTCGGATTGTCCTGCGAGGCCTTGGCCCGTGCGCGGATGCCCTCACGCAGGGGAAACCACGGCGATTGCTCGTTGATCAATTGTTCAGCTTCGTGCCCGGCATTTTTGGCGAAGCTTGACTGAATGGCACCCGGTTGCACCTCCATCAGCCGAACGCCGAACGGTGCCAACTCCATGCGCAGGGCGTCGCTCAAGGCATGCACCGCCGCTTTCGAGGCGCAATACGCACCGGCAAACGGAGTGACCAGAATGCCCGAGACACTGCCGATGTTCACCACCAGACCTTTGGCCCGGCGCAGCACCGGGAACAGCGCACGCGTCACGCCGACAATCGAAAACACATTGGTTTCGAACTGCCGCTGCATGGCCGGCACACCGCCGTCGAGCAACGGCCCCATGGCTCCATAACCGGCGTTGTTGATCAGCACATCGAGGCCGCCGTGTTGCTGATTGATTCGCTCGGCGAGCTGTTGCAGAGCGGCTTGGTCATTGACGTCCAGCTGCACCGCGGTGAAACCGGCAGCGCTGAGCGCAGCCACGTCCTCGGTCTTGCGCGCACTGGCCCAGACTTCGAAACCGGCGGCTTTGAACGCATCGGCGAGGGCGCGACCGATGCCGCTGGAACAACCGGTAATCAACGCAACGGGCATGGCGCATTCCTTATGCAAAATTATGGGGAGGGAGATCAGTCGGAAAAACTGCCCTGCAAGCGCTCGGCGCGGAATTCCAGGGTTTGCGGACGATAACCGGGGCGCAGCGGCGGCAGTGGCAAACAGTCTTCCCAGCTGCCGCCGGCCTGCAGTTCGCCGGGGCCGCGATAACGTGGCGCGGTGTATTGGTTGTCGGCCAGATTGACCGTGTCGCCCGGCGCGTAGGCTGCAATGCGCCAGCGCAGCTCGGTCAGCGGCACACTGTTGCCGTTGTTCATCTTCAGTTGCAACGGGCGATCGGCCGGGCATTGCTCCGGCGCGTAGCTGATGCGCAACTCGAGGCGCGCCAGTTGCTTGATCTCGCGGTTGTCCAGCCACACCACCCACATCGCTACCAGACCGAGGCCGATAGCGGCTGCCACTGACACCGGCAAGGCTTTGGCCGGATAGCGCAGCAACAGGATCAGCCAGGTGATGACCAGCAAAATGCCGATGAACATGTGTACAACCTCTAGGAGAGAGAGGGTCATCCTACCTAAGCGTAGGTGAGGTTGGCGATGGGAAGGGCAAAGTCAAAAGATCGCAGCCTGCGGCAGCTCCTACAGTTGGAACGCGTTTGCCCTGTAGGAGCTGCCGCAGGCTGCGATCTTTCGCTTCTAAAAAAAAAGCCCCCGCCCAACCCACTGCGGATAGGGGACGCAGCGGGCTGGACGGGGGCTTCTTATTGCAGATCGATCACTGCGCGATGGTTTTCACCGACACGCCACGCTCGATCGGGGTGGAGCGGCCGTAGATATCTTCGAAGCGTTCGATATCGTCTTCACCCAGGTACGAGCCCGACTGAACTTCGATGATTTCCAGCGGGATCTTGCCCGGGTTGCGCAGGCGGTGCACCGAGGCGATCGGGATGTAGGTCGACTGGTTTTCGCAGAGCAGGAACACGTTTTCATCGCAGGTCACTTCAGCGGTGCCGCTGACCACGATCCAGTGTTCGGCGCGGTGGTGGTGCATCTGCAGCGACAGGCACGCGCCCGGTTTTACCGAGATGTGCTTGACCTGGAAACGCCCGCCCATGTCCACCGAGTCGTACGAACCCCACGGACGATAAACCTCGCAGTGGTTCTGGGTTTCGCTGCGGCCCTGCTCGTTGAGCGTGTTGACCATTTGCTTGACGCCCTGAACCTTGTCTTTGTGGGCGATCATCATCGCGTCTTTGGTTTCGACCACGACAATGTTTTCCAGACCGATCACCGACACCAGTTTGCCGTTGCCGTGGATCATGCAGTTCTTGCTGTCCTGGATGACCACGTCGCCTTTGGTGACGTTGCCATTGGCGTCTTTCTCGTTGACTTCCCACAGCGACGACCAGCAACCGACATCGCTCCAGCCAGCGGTCAGCGGCACCACGCAGGCGCGCTGGGTTTTTTCCATGACGGAGTAGTCGATGGAGTTGTCCGGGCAGCAGGCGAACGTGGCTTCGTCGAAGGTCACGGTGTCGTTGTCCTGCTCGCTGCGCTCAAGGGTCAGCAGGCAGGTGTCGTAGATGTCCGGGTCGTGCTTTTTCAGTTCTTCGAGGAAGCGGCTGGCGCGGAACAGGAACATGCCGCTGTTCCAGTAATAACCGCCGGACGCAACGTACTCGGTGGCGCGTTTGACGTCTGGTTTCTCGACGAAGTGCGAGACGCGGCTGACGCCTTCGGGCAGCAGCGAATCGCCGGTGGACTTGATGTAGCCGTAACCGGTTTCCGGTTTGGTCGCCGGCACGCCGAACAACACCATTTCGCCGTTTTCCGCAGCGACGGTGGCCAGGGCGAGGGCGCGTTGCAGGGCTTTCTGGTCTTCCAGCACGTGGTCGGCCGGCAGCACCAGCATCAGTTCGTCGCGACCTTCATTGACCAGCATCATCGCAGTCAGCGCCACGGCCGGCGCGGTGTTGCGGCCGAACGGTTCCATCAGGATGCGCTGGCATTCCAGCTTACGATTGGCCAACTGCTCGTTGACGATGAAGCGGTGATCCTTGTTGCAGACCACGATCGGGGTGTCCATGCCTTCGAACACCAAGCGCTCGAGGGTCTGCTGGAACAGGGTGTGTTCGCCGGTCAGGGCGAGGAATTGCTTAGGGAACTGCTTACGCGAAAGCGGCCAAAGACGTGAACCGCTACCACCTGACAAGATCACCGGAATCATATTGTTTACTCCATAAAATCGATTGGTTAGAGGCACGAACGCTGTGTCGTTTCACTCTTGTTTTTGTTTCGTACCGAGAGGCGGTCACATGTAGGAGCTGCCGAAGGCTGCGATCTGTTGATCTTGATCCTGAGAAAAATCAAAAGATCGCAGCCTCGTTGCACTCGACAGCTCCTACAGGGAT
>NZ_AKJD01000157.1 GCF_000282515.1 Pseudomonas sp. GM80 | reverse complement strand
CCACGCTCTGCGTGGGCACGCATCCAGTGACGCTCTGCGTCACAGGGACGCGGAGCGTCCCGGGCGGCATTCCCACGCAGAGCGTGGGAACGATCATCCGGTGCACCGTCGGCCCGTGTGGCGTGGTTATTTCGCGGCCCAGGAGTTGAAGCGCTGTTCCAGTTGCTCGCCGTTGTCAGCCCAGAAGCTGACGTCGATCTGCACCTGGTTGGCGATGTTTTCCGGGGTGGTCGGCATGTCTTTCAGGACATCCTTGGCCAGCAGAGGAACAGCCTGGGTGTTGGCCGGGCCGTAGGCGATGTTTTCCGAGTAGGTCTTCTGCTGTTGCGGCTGCACCGAGTAGGCGATGAACTTCTTCGCCGCTTCCGCACGCTTGGCGTCCAGACCTTTCGGGATCGCCCAGGCGTCGAAGTCGTAGATGCCGCCGTTCCACACCACTTTCAGGTTGGACTCTTTCTGCACCGCCGCGATGCGACCGTTGTAGGCCGAGCTCATCACCACGTCACCGGAAGCGAGGTATTGCGGCGGTTGCGCGCCGGCTTCCCACCACTGAATGCTTGGTTTCAGCTCATCAAGTTTCTTGAAGGCGCGATCCTGGCCGCCCTTGCTCGCCAGTTCCTTGTAGACGTCTTTCGGTGCAACGCCGTCGGCCATCAGAGCGAATTCGAGGGTGTACTTGGCGCCTTTGCGCAGGCCACGCTTGCCCGGGAATTTCTTGGTGTCCCAGAAATCCGCCCAGCTGGTCGGCGCGGTTTTCAGCTTGTCGGCGTTGTAAGCCAGCACGGTCGACCAAACGAAGAAACCTACGCCGCACGGCTGAATCGCGCCTTTGACGTAGTCTTCGGTTTTGCCGAACAGTGCCGGGTCGAGTTGTTCGAACATGTCTTCGTCGCAGCCACGGGACAGTTCTGGCGATTCAACTTCGACCAAGTCCCACGACACGCTCTTGGTGTCGACCATGGCTTTGACCTTGGCCATTTCGCCGTTGTATTCGCCGGCGACGATCTTGCCGTTGCCCGCCGCTTCCCACGGTGCATAGAAGGCTTTGACTTGCGCCGCCTTGTTCGCCCCGCCAAACGACACCACGGTCAAATCCGGGCCAGCGGCCATAGCGCTTGCCGCACCCATCAGGCCCAGGGTCAGGGCGGTGAACTTCAGGGATCTCAACATTTATTGTTCTCTCCACGTGCAGGGTTGGTGTTGGTGTTGCCGGGGCGATCAGTTCGCCTCTAGAAGAGGATCGAGCGCGCGTACGTGCTCGACCTGCCAGCCAAGCGGAACCACGTCACCGACCGCGAGCGCAGGATCGAGCTCGGCAATCGGTTGTTTCACGAAGAAGTCGGTCTTGCCGCAGACTTCCAGGCGCACCCGGACGTGGTCGCCCAGATAGATGAATTCCGCCACCCTCCCTGAGAAGCGGTTGACGCATTGATCGCTCGAACCGTTGAGGCTGACGCGCTCCGGACGGATCGACAGGGTCACCGGTTCGCCGGTCTGGCCGACATTGACCGCCAGCGCCTCGACCTTTTCGCCACGGCCCAACTCGACCACGCAGCGCTCGCCGGTCTGGCTGAGCAGGCGGCCGTTGAGGCGGTTGTTCTCGCCGATGAAGTTGGCCACGAAGGTGTTTTTCGGTTCTTCGTAAAGCGTGCGCGGCGGGGCGATCTGCTGGATTTCGCCTTGATGGAATACCGCGACGCGGTCGGACATGGTCAGCGCTTCACCCTGATCGTGGGTCACGTAGACCACGGTCACACCGAGGCGCTGGTGCAGGTGTTTGATTTCCATCTGCATGTGTTCACGCAATTGTTTATCGAGGGCACCGAGGGGTTCGTCCATCAGCACTAGTTGCGGTTCGAATACCAGAGCGCGCGCCAATGCCACACGTTGCTGCTGACCACCGGACAATTGCGCCGGGTAGCGTGAAGCGAATGCGTCGAGCTGCACCATGCTCAGGACTTTCTTGACCTTGTCGTTGACGTCGCTCTTGTTCAGGCCGCGCACGCTCAGCGGGAAGGCGAGGTTTTCGGCGACGGTCATGTGCGGGAACAGCGCGTAATTCTGAAAGACCATGCCGATGTCGCGTTTGTGCGGCGGCACGTTATTGATCGAACGCCCGGCCAGCAGAATCTCGCCGGCAGTCGGCGTTTCGAAACCGGCGAGCATCATCAGGCTGGTGGTTTTCCCGGAACCGGATGGCCCGAGCAGGGTAAGAAATTCGCCTTTGCGAATGTCCAGGTTGAGGTCTTTGACGATCAGGTTCTCGCCGTCGTAGCTCTTCTGCACTCCACGAAAGCTGACCAGCACATCACTGGCCCCTGCGTTTGAATCGACCTGGCTCATACCCACACCTTTGTTGTTGATGACTGCTTGTGGATTAAGCCTAGTGGTTGCTGACAGGCACGCAAATCGGGGCGCAGGAGAGAATCGCCTCAGCCGGATGGAAGGTTGGGGGTAGGGATTGCCCTACAAGGATGGCGCAAACGGATACGGCAGTGACAAGGGACAAGCTGCGAGCCGCAAGAACAAGCAAAAGCCCCTGTCGCTCACAGATATGCCAACACGGTCTACTGTAGGAGCTGCCGAAGGCTCGGGCCGCGATCGGACGATCTTTTGACTTTATAAACAGCAGGATCAAAAGATCGCAGCCTTCGGCAGCTCCTACAGGGGACGGGTTTAGAGGAGTTTATGTTCCATCGCGTATTTGACCAGTTCGGCCAGCGAGGTGATGTTGAGCTTTTGCATCAACCGCGCTTTGTGGGTGCTGATGGTTTTGCTGCTCAGCGCCAGTTGCTGGGCGATATCGTTGACGTTGGCGCCTTGGGCCAGGCGCTCGAACACCGAGAATTCGCGTTCGGACAATAGCGAATGCAGCGGCCGGGCATCGGTCAGGCCGACTTCGAAGACCATGCGGTCGGCCAGATCCGGATCGATGTAGCGCCCACCCGCCGCGACTTTGCGGATCGCCGTGAGCAGCAGCGCCGGATCGCTGTCCTTGGTCGCATAACCGGCGGCGCCGACCTTGAGCGCACGCGCGGCCATCTGCGCTTCGTCATGCATCGACAGCACCAGAATCGCCGGTGGATTGTTCAATGCGCGGATGCGCGGGATCGCCTCGAGACCATTGACCCCGGGCATGGAGATGTCGAGCAGCACCACTTCGCACGGTACATGGCGCAGGGTTTCCAGCAGTTGCTCACCATTGCTCGCCTCGCCCACCACTTGCAGATCCTTGGCCAGGCCAATCAACTGCTTGATGCCCTCGCGGACGATGGTGTGGTCTTCGGCTACCAGAACACGGATCACTTGCACTCTCCTCGGTTGTTGTTTTCAGGGCAAAAGATCGCAGCCTGCGGCAGCTCCTACATTGATCGCATTCCCCTGTAGGAGCTGCCGCAGGCTGCGATCTTTTAGCGATCCAAAGGCACCCACACTTTAAGACTGGTGCCCTCCCCCGGCTCACTCTCCAGCACCAACCGCCCACCCATGATCAACACCCGCTCGCGCATGCCGACCAAACCAAACGAAGTTGGCCTACCCGTGGCGGCGACAAATCCTACGCCATCATCGGCAACCGTCAGGCACAACTCATCGCCCGCAAGCTCCAGCGTCAGTTCCACAGTATGCGCCTGAGCATGACGCATCACGTTGGTCAGCGCCTCCTGCAAAATCCGGAACAAGCCAATGGCCTTGGCATCACTGAGCGCCGGCAGATTGTCCGGCACCTGCACCAGACACGGAATCTGCGTGCGCGCTTCAAATCGCCGCGCCTGCCACTCGATCGCCGACGCGATCCCGGCATCGAGAATCGGTGGGCGCAACGCCGTCGCGACATCCCGCACCAGCTGGAACAACTGCGCGATCAGCCGCTTCATGCTGTTCAGCCGTTCATTCAGCCCTGGGTCGAGTTGCGCGTAGGCCAATTCGCACATTGATGTCTCCAGCTTCAGCACCGTGAGCATCTGCCCCAGCTCATCGTGAACTTCGCGGGCGATGCGCGCCTTCTCTTCTTCGCGCACGCTCTCCAGGTGCGCCGACAGTTCGCGCAGTTGCTCTCGCGACGCCGCCAGCTCCAGCTCGATGCGTTTGCTTTCGCTGATGTCCCAGACGATACCGTCCCAGACATACGCGCCATCTTCCAGTTGCCGGGTGATCGCCTTGATCTCGGCCCAACGCTGTTCGCCCTGCCGGGTGAGGATTCTGCCCTGCCACGACCAGTCGCTGTCGGTGTCCAGCGCCTGATCCTGGGTGCGGTGATAACTGGCCCGGTCGTCCGGATGGACCAGACTGCGCAGGCCCATGTCGCGATGGGCGATGACGGCCGGGGCATAACCGACAAGGCTCTCGCTGCCTTCGCTGATGTAGGCAAAGTCGATCTGCCCGGTCACCGGCGCACGCTCCAGACGAAACACCAGCCCCGGCACGTTGGCGGCGATGCCTTGCAGCCGCGCCTCGCTTTCCTGCAACGCGGCCAGGGCGCGACGGCGCTCGGTGACGTCAGTCAGGTAAACCACCAGATACTCACTGTCACGAAAACGCAAAAAGCTCAGCGAAACATCCGCCGGCAAAATACTGCCGTCAGCGCGCACGCAACTGGTTTCAAAACTCAGCGGCCCTTCTTCACTGGCCCGCGCACGCTTCCACAGGTTGAGCCAGCGATCCATGTGCAGGCCCGGTTCGAAGTCGATCAACGGCCGCTCGATCAGTCCGCCTGCGGAGTAACCGAGCATGTTTTCTGCCGCACGATTGGCGTAGCGCACATGGCTGTCCCAATTGACCCAGAGGATGCCAACGGTGCTTTGATCGATGGAAAACTGCGTCAGCCTTAGCGCTTCTTCGCTGGCGGCGCGCAAAGCGATGTCTTCCCGGGCGGCGAGCAGGCGCTGTTCGAGGCTGTGCTGTTGGCGCCGCTGCCAGAACACGATCGCCACGCAACTGAGCAGCATCACCGCGAACAACAGGCTGAGGTTCTGCCAGAAACCGGGCGACTCCGACAGTCGCGGGTATTTCGGCTGCAGCCATTGATTGTGCAGGCGCTCCAGATCTTTCGCCGGGATCGCGCGCAAAGCGCTTTGAACAATACCGGCCAACTCTGGCCAGTCCCGACGCGAGGCGACCCGCAACAATTGCGGCAGACCGATATCACCGACCACCACCAGTTCGGCGAACTCCGGCTCTGCTGACAATCGACCGAGTTGCGCCTCATCGACTACCGCATAAGACGCCTGCTGACTCAGCAACAATTGCAGCGCCTGACGTTCGAGCGGCACGCCTTGCAGGTTGAGATGGGGATAGTTGCCCCGCAGATAATCGGCGGTGGTGCTGGGCATGCGCACGGCGACGCGGGTCTGGCCGTCGAGTTTTTCCAGATCGATCGTGCCGCTGGCTTTCTGGTCGCTGACCACCAGTTGCGGCACACGCATGTACGGATCGGAAAATTGCCAGAGACGCAACGCGCCCGGGGTTTGCATCAGGCCCGGGGCGATGTCGATTTCGCCCTCGCGCACCGCTGCTTCCAGTTGCGCGAGGTCTTGAAAATTGCGCCAGCTCAGTTCGACATCGAGCACCCTGGCCAATGCTTTCATCAGTTCGACGTTGGCCCCGGACAGCTTCTGCAAACGCCGGTCGTATTGCGCAAACGGCGCCTGCAAGACCAGACCGACGCGCAACTCATGGTGCTGCGCGAGCCATTGCTGCTGGCTCGGCGACAATTGTGCGACCGGTGTCGGCGGCGCAGGCGCTGTCCAGCCCATCAAGGGAAACCACAAACAGCCGATAACCCACAGGCAGCAAAATCGCTTCATTGAAGTCTCATACACTGACAAATTCTGACCAACCCATTAGGCTGCCGGGATACTTTCTGGCCTGGAATAACCGATGCCCTCTGTTTACCGCCTGGCAATGCCAGCATTGTGCCTGTCGCTGATCCTGCCTTGTGCGTTTTCCGTCGAAGCCGCCGATCCGGCGCCTGCCGCCACGGCAGAAAAACCCGCCGAAGAAAAACCGCTCGAACGCCAGCCACTGCTTGAGCGTAGTCAGGAAGAGGCCGCCGCACTCGGCCGTACGGTTCCGGCGCAAGAGCAGCAACAGTTGCAGGCTGGCGGCGAGACGTTCCTCACCCTGTGGAAAAACGCCAACACCGCTGAACCCAAAGGTGCGGTCATTATTATCCCAGGCGCCGGCGAAACCGCTGACTGGCCTCAGGCAATCGGCCCGTTGCGGCAGAAACTGCCCGACGCCGAGTGGAGCAGCCTGAGTATCAGCCTGCCTGATCTGCAAAGCGATGCGATCGCACCGCGCGTCATTGAGCCCGTCGCCGCGCCGAAAGCGCCGGAAACCGGCAGCAAGGATGCCACCACCGCACAACCGATCGAGCAGGCCGCAGGCGGTGAAGCCGAGGTCGCCGATCAGGTCGTCGCCGAGACCGTGGAAGAACAGGAAAAGGCAGACGGCGAGCGCATCTTCACGCGCATCGACGCGGCCATTGCCTACGCCGAACAACAGGGCGCGCGCAGCATTGTCGTGCTCGGTCATGGCACCGGTGCTTATTGGGCGGCGCGTTATTTGAGCGAGAAACAGACCGCGCAGGTGGCGAAGTTTGTGATGGTCGATGCGCAGACACCGGCCAAGGCCAAACCGGCACTGGCCGAATTGACGCCGACGCTGAAATTGCCGACGGCGGATATTTTCTACATGGACAAGGTTCTGGATCGCAATGCCGCACTGGAGCGCATGCAGGCGAGCAAGCGTTTGAAGACCTCGGCGTTCAGCCAGGTGGCGTTGCAGGTGTTGCCGGACAAGAAGGCTGAGCAGGAACAGTTGTACCGTCGGGTGCGCGGCTGGTTGAATCCACAGAACAGCGACTGATAACAGCAAAAGCAAAAGATCGCAGCCTTCGGCAGCTCCTACAGGAAATGTATTCCAAGGTAGGAGCTGCCGAAGGCTGCGATCTTTTGATCTTCAACGGTCAGCGAAAATCGCGTCGCTCGCGAATCAACGTATACGCATTGTGCAATTCACGCGTTCGCTCGGTCGCTTCACGCACCTGCGCCGCCGTCGCCCCAGTGCCGGCAATCTTGTCCGGATGATGCCGACTCAGCAGCCGCCGGTATGCGCGTTTGATCTGCGCCGGTTCGCTATTGGCTGAAACACCGAGCAAACGCATCGCTTCCTGATAACTCACCGCCGCGCTGACAATCGGTCGCTTGCCGGGCTCGTAATCACTGGCCAACGCCTGCACCTGATGCGTCGTCCAGCCCAGCCACTTGCCCCATTGCGCCAACAATTCACGCTCACTGACGCCCGCGCGGCCATCGGCCCAGACCATCCGCCAGCAAGCACGCAAAACCCCTTCGGACGCGTGCGGCTGAGCACTCAGGCGTTTCAGATAACCACGCAGATTATCGCTACCAGACTTGCCACGGTTGAACGCGGCAATCGCCCGACGCGTCGCCGGCTCACTCATCTCCAGCGCGCGCATTTCGTTGCGCGCCTGGTGAATATGCCCGTCGGTGACACGGCCATCGCTCTTGGCCAGACGCCCAAGCAACACAAACAACAATTCGTCGTTGCGCAGCATCGGCCGACCGCCGAGCTTCTCGCGCAAATGCCCCCAGCTCTGCAAGTGCAGACGCCGATCCAGCGCCTGTCCCAACAAAGCACCAAGCATGGCCCCCGGAATGCTGGCAATCGCAAAACCCGCACCGGCTCCAATCAGAGTCCCTGGCCACAACATCTCAGCGACTCGCTTCTATCAAGGTTTCGGCTTCGGCCAGACGCTCGTGGGTGCCGACATCGACCCAGTGACCTTTCAAGCGTTCGCCGCTGACCTCGCCTTGCGCCATGGCTTGGCGTAGCAGCGGTGCCAGTTTGAAAGCACCGTCGCTGCAGCCGTCGAACAATTGCGGATGAAGCACGGCGATGCCGCTGTAGGTCAGGGTCGCAGCATCTGCCTGGCCATCAATCACCTGACCGTCGACCAGGGAAAAGTCGCCAGTCGGGTGATGCCCCGGGTTGTCCGCCAGCACCAGATGCGCCAGGCCGTTGATCGGCTGGTGCAGCACGCTGAAGTCGTAATCGGTCCAGATATCCCCGTTGACCACCAGGAATGCGTCGTCGCCAAGCAACGGCAGCGCACGGAAAATCCCGCCGCCGGTTTCCAGCGGCTCGCCTTCCGGCGAGTACTGAATGCTCACGCCAAACTGCGAACCGTCGCCCAGATAATCCTCGATCTGCTGGCCGAGCCAGGCATGGTTGATCACGATCTCGTCAAACCCTGCGGCCGCGAGGGCGCGCAGGTGATATTCGATCAAGGGCACGCCGCCGGCGCGCACCAGCGGTTTCGGGGTGGTCAGGGTCAACGGGCGCATGCGCTCGCCTTTGCCTGCCGCCAGAATCATTGCCTTCATGCTGTTGCTCCACCCCGCAGGCTGGTGAACAACGCTTGCAGCTCCGCCAGCTCAGGACGACGCGCGATCACTGCTTCTATATAAGAGAAGAAGCGCGGCACGTCGGCCAGATAGCGCGGCTTGCCGTCGCGATGGCAGATGCGCGCGAAAATGCCGATGACTTTCAAGTGGCGCTGCACGCCCATCAGGTCGCTGGCACGCAGGAAGTCCTCAAAGTCCGGCTGCACCGGAATGTTCAGCGCCGAAGCTTGCTGCCAATAGTTTTCCAGCCAGCCACGCACACGCTCTTCCGGCCAACTGAGGAAGGCGTCCTTGAACAGGCAGGTAACGTCGTAGGTCACCGGGCCGTAGACCGCATCCTGGAAATCCAGCACACCAGGGTTCGGCTCGCTGAGCATCAGGTTGCGCGGCATGTAGTCGCGGTGCACCAGCACTTTGGGCTGGGCCAGGGCGCTGTCGATCAACAGGTCGCTGATCTGCTGCCACTGTTGTTGCTGAGTCGAATTGAATTCGACGCCCAGTTCACGCTTCACGTACCACTCAGGGAACAGTTCCAGCTCACGACGCAGCAGTGCAACGTCGTAACTCGGCAGCGGCGCAACCATCGGCAACTGCTGAAAAGCCAGCAATGCTTTCATGGCATCGTCGAATAACGCATCGGCATTTTCGCCATCGATCACGTCGAGATAGGTCTTGTTGCCCAGGTCATTGAGCAAAAGAAAACCGCGTTCGAGGTCTTCGGCATAAATTTTCGGCACATTAATTCCGGATTTCGCCAGCAAAAACGCGATATCCACGAACGGTTTGCAGTTTTCCTGGGGCGGCGGCGCATCCATCACGACGAAGCTGCGACCAGCGCCTTCCCACCGGAAGTAGCGGCGGAAACTCGCGTCGCTGCTAGCCGCGGTCAACGTGGCCGGGGGCACAGCGCCCCAGCCCTGATCTGCAAACAGGTTTGCCAACTGCTCATCGAGCCAAACTTTCAGGTGTTGCAAGCGTACATCTTGGTCAGGCATTGCAAGGGTCTCCGACGGCGCTAGCCGTCAAGCGGGTCATGCTTTATTATCCAGCATCTTTTTCAGACCATCGAGAGGCGTGCGGCCCACACCGCGGGCAGATGGCACGCAGGAAGCCCGGACTAATAAGATGGCATTGAAATCCCCCGCGTTTCGTAAAAAATTTCCGTTGTTGGTAACCGGCAGTCTGCTGGCTATGCAACCTCTGGCCAGTCAATTCGTTGTTGCCGCCGAGCAGTATGACTGCTCCGTCTCGGCAACGGGTGGTTGGGCCTGTGCGCCCAAATCAACCGCTGCTGCGTTGCCGCCACGTCCAGTGCATGACGGCAGTGCCGTCAGTGCCACCGGCGAAGCGGCGAGCGAGAACGGTTCGACTGCCGACACAGCCCCTAAAACGGCACTGGTCACCGAAGCCAAAGGCCGCGGCCTGAAATCCCGTAGCGAAGACTTCAGTCACCTCGACTGGGTTCCGCGCGAGAAGCTCACCGCCGCTCAACTGGCCGAGACCGGTCCGTACTGCTCTGGTGCCTATATCGAACCGATTCGTCCTGGCATGAATGACAAGACGAACAAAAGCGATGCTCCGACCTTTATCGGCGCAAAAGCCTCGCGCTATAACACCGATGATCAAGTCGGTACGCTGGCCGGTGATGTTGTCCTGCGTCAGGGCAGCATGCAGGTCGAGTCCGACGAGGCGAGCCTGTATCAGGCCGAGAGCCGCGCCGAACTCAATGGCGACGTGCGCATCCGTGACAACGGCGCACTGATCGTCGGCGACCACGCTGACGTTCAGCTCGACACCGGTGAAGCCAAGGTCGACAACGCCGAATACGTGATGCACAAATCACGCATCCGCGGTAACGCGCTGTACGCCAAGCGTGCCGAAAACGCGATCATCCGCTTGAAGGACGGCACGTACACCACGTGCGAACCGAACAGCAACGCCTGGCAGCTCAAGGGCAACAACATCACCTTGAACCCGGCCACCGGCTTCGGTACCGCGACCAACGTGACGCTGCGCGTAAAAGACATCCCGATTCTGTACACGCCTTACATCTACTTCCCGATCGATGATCGTCGCCAGTCGGGCTTCCTGCCGCCGACCATCGGCAGCGGCAGCGATACCGGCTTCATGCTGGTTACGCCGTACTACTTCAACCTGGCGCCGAACTACGACGCCACGTTGTACCCGCGTTACATGAGCAAGCGCGGCATGATGGTAGAAGGCGAGTTCCGTTACCTGACCAAATCGAGCGAAGGTCAGTTCGGCGCCGCGTACCTGAACGACGACAATACCGATCGCAGCAAGCAGACCGACTACGAAAAAAATCGCTACATGTACAACTGGCAGCACAAGGGCGGTCTCGACTCCCGTGTGATGACCCAGGTTGACTACACCAAGATCAGCGATCCGTACTACTTCCAGGATCTGACCACTGATCAGATCGGGGTGAAGAGCGCCGACTTCGTGAACCAGCAAGGCTCGGTCACCTATCGTGGCGACAGCTACACCGCTCGCTTGAACGCCCAGGCGTATCAACTGGCCACCGTGTCGAACATTACACCGTACGATCGTCTGCCGCAGATCACCTTCAATGGTCAGCTGCCGTATCATCCGGAAGGTCTGAATTTCGATTACGAGACCGAACTGGTTCGCTTTGATCGCGATCTGGAGAACGGCAACTTCACCAATGAAGACGGCACTGTCGAGTCGCGCCTGGACAACAACGTCCAAGGCCTGGCCCGTGCCAACGGCGATCGTCTGAACCTGAAGCCGGGCGTCAGCCTGCCGATGAACTGGACTTATGGCTTCCTCAAGCCGTCGCTCAAGTATCAGTACACCCAGTACCAACTGGATCTGGACGGCAAAGGCAAATCGCAGATTGATGCGATGACCGCCGAGCAGCAGAAGCTCAACGGCAAGTTCGACAGCAACCAGAACCGTGGCGTACCGATCGCCAGCATCGACAGCGGCCTGTACTTCGACCGCAACACGTCGTTCTTCGGCAAGAACTACCGTCAGACCCTGGAACCACGCCTGTTCTACCTCTATGTTCCTGAGGTGGATCAAGAAGACATTCCGGTGTTCGACACCAGCGAATACACCTTCAACTACGCCTCGCTGTTCCGTGACAACCGTTTCTCTGGTGCCGACCGTGTCGGTGACGAGAACAAACTGTCGCTGGGTGTAACCAGCCGCTGGATCGAAGACAACGGTTTCGAGCGTCAACGTATCAGCGTCGGCCAGGCCCTGTACTTCAAGGATCGTGAAGTCCAACTGCCAGGTATCGATGCCAAGACCCGTGACGATGCGCATGCCAACGTTTCGCCGTATGCGCTGGAATACGAATACCGCTGGAACCGCGATTGGCGCACCACTGCCGACTACAACTGGGACCCGGACAGCCGCAGCCCGCGTTCCGGCAGTGCGATGTTCCACTACCAGCCTGAAGACAACCCGAACAAGGTTATCAACGCCGGTTATCGCTATCGCAACGATCAGGTCCGCTACGACCAGAACACCGGTAAGTGGGCTGTGGGCGGTGGCGATTACGGCACCCCGGGCCAGCCTGGCTATGTGAAGGACTACTACAAGATCCAGCAGCATGACTTCTCGGTCATCTGGCCGATCGTTCCACAGTGGAGCGCGATCAGCCGCTGGCAGTACGACTACAACCGCAACCGTACGCTGGAAGCCTTCGGTGGTTTCGAATACGACAACTGCTGCTGGAAACTGCGCCTGATCAACCGTTACTGGGTCAGCTATGACGAATTCAGTCAGAACGCCCCGGAAAACGAAAAAGGCGACCACGGCGTCTTCCTCCAAATTGTTCTGAAGGGACTCGGCGGCCTCACTGGCGCCAAGGTAGAGAGCTTCCTCGACAAAGGCATCCAAGGTTATCGTCAACGTGAAGACCAAGCTTTCTGATTGTCTGCGCCCGCTGATGCTGGGCGCGCTGTTCCTGGGTACTGCGGCCAACGCCGCAGTACAGTCCATCGATAAAGTGGTAGCGATCGTCGACAACGACGTGGTCATGCAAAGCCAACTGGACCAGCGTGTCCACGAAGTTCAGCAGACCATCGCCAAGCGTGGCGGCGGTTTGCCGCCGCCAGGCGTGCTGGATCAACAGGTGCTTGAGCGCCTGATCGTCGAAAACCTGCAACTGCAGATCGGCGAACGCTCCGGCATCCGCATCACCGATGAAGAACTGAACCAGGCTGTCGGTACCATTGCCCAGCGCAACAACATGACTGTGGATCAATTCCGCGCCGCTCTGGCTCATGACGGTCTGTCTTACGACGACGCCCGTGACCAGATCCGTCGCGAAATGGTCATCAGCCGTGTACGTCAGCGCCGTGTGGCAGAGCGCATCCAGGTGTCCGAGCAGGAAGTGAAAAACTTCCTCGCCTCCGACCTGGGCAAGATGCAGCTATCCGAAGAACTGCACCTGGCCAACATCCTGATTCCTACCCCGGAAAGCGCCAGCTCTGAAGCGATTCAGAACGCCGCACGCCAGGCGATGGAGGTTTACCAGCAGCTCAAGCAGGGTGCTGACTTCGGCCAGATGGCCGTTGCCAAATCCGGCAGCGACAACGCACTCGAAGGCGGCGACATGGGCTGGCGTAAAGCCGCGCAACTACCACCTCCCTTCGATCGCGAGCTGAGCAGCATGGCTGTCGGCGACGTGACTCAGCCAGCGCGCACACCGGGTGGTTTCATCATCCTCAAGCTGCTGGCCAAGCGCGGCGGCGAGACCCAGACCCGTGATGAAGTGCATGTGCGCCACATCCTGGTCAAGCCAAGCCCGATTCGCGACGAAGCCAAGACCAAGGCCCTGGTGCAATCGCTGTATGAACGCATCGTCGCCGGTGAAGATTTCGCCACCCTGGCGAAGAGCTACTCCGAAGACCCGGGTTCTGCGCTCAATGGCGGTGACCTGAACTGGATCGACCCGAACGCACTGGTTCCGGAGTTCCGCGAAGTGATGGCCAATACCCCGCAGGGTCAGCTGTCCAAGCCATTCCAGACCCAATACGGCTGGCACGTTCTGGAAGTCCTTGGCCGTCGCGCCACTGACAGCACTGAACAGGCCCGCGAGCAGCAAGCAATGACCGTACTGCGTAACCGCAAATACGACGAAGAGCTGCAAACCTGGCTGCGTCAGATCCGTGACGAAGCATACGTAGAGATCAAACTCCCTGGTGCAGACCAGGCAGCGCAGTGAAACCCAAGCGTTTCGCGCTGACACCCGGCGAACCAGCCGGCATCGGTCCCGACCTGTGCCTGCTGCTCGCCTCGCAAGCCCAGCCACATCCCCTGATTGCCATCACCAGCCGCGACCTGCTCATCGAGCGGGCCGCGCAGCTGGGGCTGGCCATCAACTTGCTGGATGTCGGCCCGAATCACTGGCCGGACGCTCCGGCACCCGCCAATAGCCTGTATGTCTGGGATACACCGCTCAGCGCCCCCGTGGTTGCCGGGCAACTGGACAAGGCCAACGCCGCGTTCGTCCTCGAAACCCTGACCCGTGCCGGTAACGGCTGCCTCAACGGCGATTTCGCCGGGATGATCACGGCGCCTGTGCACAAAGGCGTGATCAACGAATCGGGCATCGCGTTCTCCGGGCATACGGAATTTCTGGCTGACCTGACCCATACCGCACAGGTTGTGATGATGCTGGCGACACGCGGTTTGCGCGTGGCACTGGTCACCACTCACCTGCCCCTGCGCGAGATTGCCGATGCGATCACGCCGGAACGGCTGGAACGGGTCACGCGAATTCTGCACAGCGATCTGCAAAACAAATTCGGCATCGCCCAGCCACGCATTCTGGTCTGCGGACTCAACCCGCACGCTGGCGAAGGCGGACACCTGGGCCATGAAGAAATCGACATCATTGAACCGACATTAGAGCGCCTGCGCGGCGAGGGCATGGACCTTCGTGGCCCGCTGCCTGCCGACACTCTGTTTACCCCCAAATATCTGGAGCACTGCGATGCAGTGCTGGCGATGTACCACGACCAGGGCTTGCCTGTGCTTAAGTACAAAGGCTTTGGCGCTGCGGTCAACGTGACCCTGGGCCTGCCGATCATCCGCACATCGGTCGACCACGGCACTGCCCTGGATCTGGCCGGCAGCGGCAAGATCGACACCGGCAGCCTGCAAGTCGCCCTGGAAACCGCCTACCAGATGGCCGAGACCCGTTTATGACCGAGCAATACCAACACAAGGCGCGCAAACGCTTTGGCCAGAACTTCCTGCACGATGCCGGCGTTATCGACCGCATCCTGCGCTCCATCAGCGCCAAGCCTGACGATCGTCTGCTGGAAATCGGCCCGGGCCAAGGCGCGCTGACCGCCGGCCTGCTCAACTCCGGCGGGCAACTCGACGTAGTGGAACTGGACAAGGATCTGATCCCGATCCTCAACCAGCAGTTTGCCGGCAAGAGCAACTTCAACCTGCACCAGGGCGATGCGCTGAAGTTCGACTTCAACACGCTCAATGCCGCGCCGAACAGCCTGCGTGTGGTCGGCAACCTGCCGTACAACATTTCGACGCCGCTGATTTTTCACCTGTTGAACAACGCCGGCATCATTCGCGACATGCACTTCATGCTGCAGAAAGAAGTGGTCGAGCGTCTGGCCGCAGGCCCTGGTGGTGGTGACTGGGGCCGGCTGTCGATCATGGTTCAGTACCACTGCCGCGTCGAACATCTGTTCAACGTTGGCCCGGGCGCGTTCAACCCGCCGCCAAAAGTAGATTCGGCGATCGTTCGTCTGGTGCCGCACGCCGTGCTGCCGCACCCGGCCAAGGATCACAAGTTGCTCGAGCGCGTTGTGCGCGAAGCCTTCAACCAGCGTCGCAAGACCCTGCGCAACACCCTCAAGCAATTGCTCAGCAATGCCGAGATCGAAGCCGCCGGCGTCGATGGCAGCCTGCGTCCGGAGCAACTGGACCTGGCCGCGTTCGTACGCCTGGCTGACCAGCTCGCGATCCAGGTCCCGGCCTCCCCCGCCGCCGACTGACAAACGATGAACGCTATCGGGCAGGACGCCACTCTGGTTTACTGCCCGATACTTGCCTAGACTGATTCCCCATCAGCTACGCCCCGCGTTCCGCTTCGTTTAAGGCCTCTTGCATGTCCGATTCCCGTTACCAGGTCGATGTCAGCGTCGTCACCCACTATCTGGCAGACCAATCGCAACCCGAGCACGACCGCTTCGCCTTCGCCTACACCATCACCGTGCAGAACAATGGCGAGCAACCTGCACGTCTGATGTCGCGGCACTGGGTGATCACCGATGGTGATGGCCATGTCGAAGAAGTGCGCGGTGCAGGCGTAGTGGGTCAGCAACCGTTGATCGATGCCGGCCAGAGCCACACCTACAGCAGCGGCACGGTAATGACCACCAAGGTCGGCACCATGCAGGGCACCTATGAAATGGTCGCCACTGACGGCAAACATTTCGACGCCATCATCAAACCTTTCCGCCTGGCGGTGCCCGGAGCCCTGCACTGATGGCGACGTATGCCGTTGGCGACCTGCAAGGCTGCCTCGAGCCGCTCAAGTGCCTGCTCAAGCAAGTCGCATTCGATCCGATGCTTGACCGGCTGTGGCTGGTGGGTGATCTGGTCAACCGTGGGCCGCAGTCGCTGGAAACCCTGCGCTTTCTCTACGGCATGCGTGAATCGCTGGTCTGCGTGCTGGGCAACCATGATCTGCATCTGCTGGCCGCGGCGAAAAACATCGAGCGACTGAAGAAGTCCGACACCCTGCGCGAGATTCTTGAAGCGCCAGACTGCGCCGAACTGCTTGAATGGGTACGCCAGCAGAAGCTGATGCACTACGACGAACAGCGTGATGTCGCCATGGTCCACGCCGGCATTCCGCCGCAATGGTCGCTGCGTCGTGCCTTGAAGTGCGCTGACGAAGTCGAAACCGCCCTGCGTGACGACAATCTGTTGCCTGCCTTTCTCGACGGCATGTACGGCAACGAGCCGGCGAAATGGGACAACGACCTCAAAGGTGTTACGCGCCTGCGCGTGATCACCAACTATTTCACGCGCATGCGTTTCTGCACCGCCGAAGGCAAACTCGACCTCAAGAGCAAGGAAGGTCTCGACAGCGCGCCAGCAGGTTACAAACCGTGGTTTCAGCACAAGGAGCGCAAGACCAAGGGCCTGAGGATCATCTTCGGCCACTGGGCGGCCCTTGAAGGCAATATCCACGAGCCAGGCATCTCGGCACTGGATACCGGTTGTGTCTGGGGCGGCAGCCTGACCCTGATGAACGTCGACAGCGGCGAACGCCTGTCGTGCAAATGCGATGAACATGGCGGCCTCGCCCCCACGGTCGCACCACTTATCCCCGAAACGTCGCCAGTCAACGCACCGCGTTAGACTGCGCATTCAGCCGAGCAACAGGAACCCGCCATGAGCGAATTCAAACGAATCCCCCCGGAGCAGGCCCAGGCCCTGCGTGAGCAAGGTGCTGTCGTCGTCGACGTTCGCGACCCGGCGACTTTCGCTGCCCTGCACATCAGCGGCTCGAAGCATCTGGACAATCATTCCCTGCACGCCTTCATTCAAGGCGCTGACCTCGATGCACCGACCGTGGTCGTCTGCTATCACGGCAATTCCAGCCAGGGCGCTGCGGCGTACCTGATCAGCCAAGGCTTTTCCGACGTCTACAGCATGGACGGCGGCTTCGAGTTGTGGCGTACGACTTATCCTGCGGAAACCGCGCAAGGCATCGCCGAATAATTTTTTTGTCACGCGCAGGCCCCGGCTGCCGTGGGCCTGCGCGGGCAGACGAACGGTCTTGCCACAACTAATTACGTATCTCGCCTTTACCTCCTGAATTCCCAACTATCCTTAAGCCCAGGCCATCCAAAACAGGGGAGAGCCGGTACACCGGCGCACGGGTCATCGGGAGTGACTTTCGCGATTGTCGATCGTGGAAGTGTTCTGGGGGGTAAACAAACAGCCGCCAAAACGGTTGTTTGCCAGCATCGACTGAGTGATCCGGCGTCGGCTCCACGTATCGAGCGAGGTGACGTCATGAGTATCTTTAGCCACTTCCAACAACGCTTCGAGTCCACACGCCAGGAAGAACTCTCGCTGCAAGAGTACCTGGAGCTGTGCAAGAAAGACCGTAGCGCTTACGTTTCCGCCGCCGAGCGTCTATTGCTGGCCATCGGTGAGCCGGAACTGCTCGACACCTCGACCAACTCGAGGCTGTCACGCATCTTCTCCAACAAGGTGATTCGTCGCTATCCGGCCTTTGAAGACTTCCACGGGATGGAAGAATGCATCGACCAGATCGTTTCGTATTTCCGCCACGCCGCCCAAGGCCTGGAAGAGAAGAAACAAATCCTTTATCTGCTCGGCCCTGTCGGCGGCGGTAAATCGTCGCTGGCGGAGAAGCTGAAACAGCTGATCGAGAAAGTGCCCTTCTACGCGATCAAGGGCTCGCCGGTATTCGAATCACCTTTGGGTCTGTTCAACGCCACCGAAGATGGCGCGATCCTCGAAGAAGACTTCGGTATTCCACGGCGCTACCTGAACACCATCATGTCGCCCTGGGCGACCAAACGCCTGGCCGAATTCGGCGGCGACATCAGCCAGTTCCGCGTGGTCAAACTGTACCCGTCGATCCTCAATCAGATCGCCGTGGCCAAGACCGAACCGGGGGACGAGAACAACCAGGACATTTCCGCACTGGTCGGTAAAGTCGACATCCGCAAACTCGAGGAATACCCACAGAACGACGCCGACGCCTACAGCTACTCCGGTGCGCTTTGCCGGGCCAACCAGGGCCTGATGGAATTCGTCGAAATGTTCAAGGCACCGATCAAGGTGCTGCACCCACTGCTGACTGCGACTCAAGAAGGCAACTACAACAGTACCGAAGGCCTCGGCGCGATTCCGTTTACCGGGATCCTGCTCGCCCACTCCAACGAATCGGAGTGGCACACCTTCCGCAACAACAAGAACAACGAAGCGTTCATCGACCGGATCTACATCGTCAAAGTGCCGTATTGCCTGCGCGTCAGCGACGAAGTGAAGATCTACGACAAACTGCTGTTCAACAGTTCGCTGGCCAAGGCGCATTGCGCACCCGACACCCTGAAAATGCTGGCGCAGTTCACAGTGCTGTCACGCCTCAAGGAGCCGGAAAACTCCAACATCTATTCGAAGATGCGCGTCTACGACGGCGAAAACCTCAAAGACACCGATCCGAAAGCCAAGTCGATTCAGGAATACCGCGACTCGGCAGGCGTTGATGAGGGCATGAACGGTCTGTCGACTCGCTTTGCGTTCAAGATCCTGTCCAAGGTCTTCAACTTCGATCCGCATGAAATCGCTGCCAACCCGGTGCACCTGCTTTACGTGCTGGAACAGCAGATCGAACAGGAACAATTCCAGGCCGAAACCCGCGAACGCTATCTGCGCTACCTGAAAGAATACCTGGCACCGCGTTATATCGAATTCATCGGCAAGGAAATCCAGACCGCCTACCTCGAGTCTTACAGCGAGTATGGCCAGAACATCTTCGACCGCTACGTGCTGTATGCGGACTTCTGGATTCAGGATCAGGAATACCGCGATCCGGAAACCGGCGAGATCCTCAACCGCGTCGCCCTGAACGAAGAACTGGAGAAAATCGAAAAACCGGCCGGCATCAGCAATCCGAAGGATTTCCGCAACGAAATCGTCAACTTCGTCCTGCGCGCCCGGGCCAACAACAATGGCAAGAACCCGACCTGGCTCAGCTACGAAAAACTGCGCGTAGTCATCGAGAAGAAAATGTTCTCGAACACCGAGGATCTGCTGCCGGTCATCAGCTTCAACGCCAAGGCCAGCAAGGAGGATCAGCAAAAGCACAACGACTTCGTCACTCGAATGGTCGAGCGCGGCTACACCGACAAACAGGTACGGCTTCTTTCCGAATGGTACCTGCGGGTACGGAAGTCGCAGTGAAGCAGCTGCAAGCTTCTAGCTACAAGCTGCAAGAACAAAGCGCGTAACCCAGAGATGCCCGGGAACCTGCTTTTACTTGCAGCTTGAAGCTCACAACTTGAAGCTGCCCGGAGGGCTTCCTATGAGTTATGTGATCGACCGACGTCTGAATGGCAAGAACAAGAGCACGGTAAACCGCCAGCGCTTCCTGCGGCGATACCGTGATCACATCAAAAAGGCTGTCGAAGAGGCGGTCAGCCGGCGTTCCATTACCGATATGGAACACGGCGAACAGATCAGTATTCCCGGTCGCGACATCGACGAACCGGTGCTTCACCATGGCCGCGGCGGCAAGCAGACCGTGGTTCATCCTGGCAACAAGGAGTTCACTGCCGGCGAGCACATCGCTCGGCCACCGGGCGGTGGCGGCGGACGTGGTCCGGGCAAGGCCGGCAATTCCGGCGAGGGCATGGACGAGTTCGTCTTCCAGATCACTCAGGAAGAGTTTCTCGAATTCATGTTCGAAGACCTCGAACTGCCGAACCTGGTCAAACGCAACCTCAGCGGCACCGACACCTTCAAAACCGTACGTGCCGGGATCAGCAACGAAGGTAATCCGTCACGCATCAATATCATCCGCACCCTGCGTTCGGCGCACGCGCGGCGCATCGCTTTATCTGGCAGCAGCCGGGCAAAACTGCGCGAGGCGAAAGAAGAACTTGAACGACTGAAACGCGAAGAGCCGGACAACTTCGGCGATATTCAGGAACTTGAAGCGGAAATCGAGAAACTCAGCGCGCGAATTCATCGCGTGCCGTTCCTCGACACCTTCGACCTGAAATACAACCTGCTGATCAAGCAACCGAATCCCAGTTCGAAAGCCGTAATGTTCTGCCTGATGGACGTTTCCGGCTCGATGACTCAGGCGACCAAGGACATCGCCAAACGCTTTTTTATCCTGCTGTACCTGTTCCTTAAGCGGAACTACGACAAGATCGACGTGGTGTTCATCCGCCACCACACCAGTGCGCGGGAAGTCGATGAAGAGGAGTTTTTCTATTCAAGGGAAACCGGCGGCACCATCGTTTCCAGTGCATTGAAGCTGATGCAGGAAATCATGGCCGAGCGTTATCCGAGCAACGAATGGAACATCTATGCAGCCCAGGCTTCCGACGGTGACAACTGGAACGACGACTCGCCGATCTGCCGTGACATTCTGATCAACCAGATCATGCCGTTTGTGCAGTACTACACTTACGTGGAGATCACCCCGCGCGAACATCAGGCCTTGTGGTACGAGTACGAACGCATCGCCGACGCCTTTTCTGACACTTTTGCCCAGCAGCAACTGGTCTCGGCCGGGGATATCTATCCGGTCTTCCGTGAACTCTTCCAGCGCAGGTTAGTGACATGACCGCCAAAGAGCAGAAGCGCCAACCCATTTCCACCGGCTCCGAATGGACGTTCGAGCTGATCCAGACCTACGACCGCGAAATCGCCCGTATCGCGGCCGGCTATGCGCTGGACACCTATCCCAACCAGATCGAAGTGATCACCGCCGAGCAGATGATGGACGCCTATGCCTCGGTGGGCATGCCGCTGGGTTACCACCACTGGTCCTACGGCAAACACTTCCTCAGCACAGAAAAATCCTACAGTCGCGGGCAGATGGGCCTGGCGTACGAGATCGTGATCAACTCGGATCCGTGCATCGCCTATCTGATGGAAGAAAACACCATCTGCATGCAGGCGCTGGTGGTGGCCCACGCGTGCTATGGCCACAACAGTTTCTTCAAGGGCAATTACCTGTTCCGCACCTGGACTGACGCCAGTTCGATCATCGATTACCTGGTGTTCGCCAAGCAGTACATCATGCAGTGCGAGGAGCGCCACGGCATCGACGCGGTGGAGGATCTGCTCGACTCCTGCCACGCGCTGATGAACTACGGCGTCGACCGCTATAAACGCCCCTACCCGATTTCCGCCGAAGAAGAACGCCGGCGGCAGAAGGATCGCGAGGAACACCTGCAGAAGCAGATCAACGATCTGTGGCGCACCATCCCCAAAGGCGCGGACAAATACAGCGACAAGGACAACGCACGTTTCCCGGCCGAGCCGCAGGAAAACATTCTCTACTTCATCGAGAAACATGCGCCGTTGCTTGAGCCTTGGCAGCGCGAAATCGTGCGCATTGTGCGCAAGATCGCCCAGTACTTTTATCCACAGCGTCAGACCCAGGTCATGAACGAGGGATGGGCGACGTTCTGGCACTACACGCTGATGAACGACCTGTATGACGAAGGGTTGGTCACCGACGGCTTCATGATGGAGTTCCTCACCTCGCATACCAGCGTAGTGTTTCAGCCGGGATTCGACAGCCCCTACTACAGCGGCATCAACCCGTACGCACTGGGGTTCGCCATGTACCGTGACATTCGGCGCATGTGTGAAGAACCTACCGAGGAAGACCGTCACTGGTTCCCGGAAATCGCCGGGACCGACTGGCTGTCGACCATCAAGTTCGCCATGAGCAGCTTCAAGGATGAGAGCTTCATCCTGCAATACCTGTCTCCCAAGGTGATCCGTGATCTGAAGCTGTTCAGTATTCTCGATGACGATCAGAAGGATGACTTGCTGGTGCCGGCGATCCATGACGAAACCGGTTACCGGATCATCCGCGAAACCCTGGCTGCGCAGTACAACCTCGGCAATCGCGAACCGAACGTGCAGATTTACAGCATTGATCGACGCGGTGACCGCTCACTCACCCTGCGTCACCAGCAGCACGACCGCAAACCGCTGGGCGATTCCACTGAAGAGGTACTCAAACACCTGCACCGTTTGTGGGGCTTCGATATTCATCTTGAGACGCTGCAGGGCGACCAGATCATGAAAACCCATCATGTACCGCCGCGCAGTGAGCACAGCGAAGGGGATTACGGTCGACTCGACTTGGCCGTCATTCATCTTTGAAACGGTTCTGACCTCCGTAAATCCGGCGCAAGGGTTATCCTGTCGGGCTAACGGAGGTTTTTTATGCAGATTTTCAAGGTTGGCGGTGCGGTTCGTGATCGCCTGCTGGGCAAACCGGTTACTGACATCGATTGGGTCGTGGTCGGAGCCAGCACGGAAGAAATGCTCGCCAAGGGCTATCGCCCGGTCGGCGCGGATTTCCCGGTGTTTCTTCACCCGAAAAGCGGCGAGGAATACGCCCTCGCCCGCACCGAGCGCAAAAGCGGCCGTGGTTATGGCGGCTTTACGTTTCACGCCAGTCCCGAAGTCACGCTTGAAGAAGATCTGATCCGTCGCGACCTGACCATCAACGCCATGGCCGAAGACGACCAACAGAACATCACCGATCCGTACCATGGCCAGCGCGATCTTGAAGATCGAATCCTGCGCCACGTTTCTCCGGCGTTCGCCGAAGATCCGCTCCGAGTGCTGCGCGTTGCCCGCTTCGCCGCCCGCTATGCCGAGCTTGGTTTCAGCGTTGCACCGGAGACGCTCGAACTGATGCGTCAACTCAGTGAATCCGGTGAACTGGAGGCGCTGACCGCTGAGCGCAGCTGGAAAGAAATCTCCCGCGCGCTGATGGAAGATCAGCCACAGGTATTCATCCAAGTGCTCCGCGACTGTGGCGCGCTCAAGGTGTTGATGCCGGAAGTCGACGCACTGTTTGGCGTGCCGCAACCGGAAGCACATCACCCGGAAATCGACACTGGCGTCCACACACTCAGCGTGCTGGAGCAATCGGCGCTGCATAAACAACCGCTGACGGTGCGCTGGGCCTGCCTGCTGCATGACCTCGGCAAAGGCCTGACGCCGAAGGAAGAGTGGCCACGGCATATCGCCCACGAGCACACCGGATTGGCGCTGATAAAAGCCGTAAACGAACGCTTCAAGGCGCCGAAGGATTGCCAGGAATTGGCCTTGCTCGTTGGCAAGTACCACACCCACGGACACCGGGCGCTGGAGCTGAAGGCTTCGACGCTACTGGAGCTGTTGCAGAGCTTTGACGTGTATCGCCGGCCGCAACGGTTTGAAGAGTTTATCGTTGCGTGCGAGATGGATGCGCGGGGCCGCAAAGGGCTGGAGCAGAGAAGTTACCCACAGGCGGATTATTTGCGCGGTGCGGCAAAGGCAGCGCGTGAAGTCGCAGTGCAGCCGTTGCTGGAGAAGGGATTCAAGGGGCCGGAGCTGGGTGAGGCGCTGAAGCGTGAACGGCTCAAGGCCTTGAAGGC
The DNA here is from genome assembly GCF_000282515.1 of Pseudomonas sp. GM80. GTDB lineage: Bacteria > Pseudomonadota > Gammaproteobacteria > Pseudomonadales > Pseudomonadaceae > Aquipseudomonas. The sequence continues at coordinate 40,364 of NZ_AKJD01000157.1, read as the reverse complement.
TTACAAAGACAACGCTTGAAGCAAGATCAAAAGATCGTCCGATCGCGGCCCGAGCCTTCGGCAGCTCCTACAGAGAGATTTGGATTTCCATGTAGGAGCTGCCACAGGCTGCGATCTTTTGCTTTTAAAGGTCCTCAGACGTGAGCTGCTTGCCGCGCCACTCAAACCGGACCGGCGCCAGCACCTGATCAATCTGCGCCTCGGCCCACAACGTCGCGAAGCTTTTTCCCACACCCGGATGCACACGATCCGGCGCAATCAGCGACAACGGCCACAGCACAAAGGCGTTTTTCAGAATTTCAGCACGTGGCAAGATCAAACCATCAAAGTTGCCTGCCAGATCGCCGTACAACAGCACATCGATATCCAGCGGCAAGCCCTTGCGATCCGGCGCATAACGACCGTTATCCGCCTCGATGAATTTCAAGCGCCGATCCAGTTCCATCAACGGCAGGTCGGTATAGGCCGACACCACAAAGTTGAAGAACGGCCCGCTCTTGATCCCCACTGGCTGACTCTCGAACACCGCCGAACAGCGGATATCCACCAGAAACGTCGCCAAAGCATCAAGACCGGCGCGCAAGTGGGTTTCACGCTCGATATTGCTACCGAGCCCGAGATAGACCTGAGTCAGCGACATCCGCGCTCGATCTCCACACCCACACCGCCCTTGGCCGCTGGCACCGCGCCAGGCTTGGTCAGTTTCAGGCGTACCCAAGTGATGTTGAACTCATTCATCAGCACTTCGACCAGACGCTCGGCGAACGTCTCGACCAGTTGAAACTGTGCCTGCTCGGCAAAGGCCTGAATCCGTGTGGAAACGCTGGCATAGTCGAGCGCCAGGGTCAGGTCGTCACCGGCCGCGGCCGGGCGATTGTCCCAGGCGAAGCTCAGATCAAGACGCAGGCACTGTCGGATGCCGCGCTCCCAGTCGTAGGCACCGATCACGGTGTCGACTTCCAGGCCCTCGATAAACACTCTGTCCAAGCACTTTTCTCCGTTGCACGACAAGGGCGCAATGCGCCGTTAGAATCAGGGCGTCCTCGCCCGGAATAGTTAGCATGTTTTGGTTACTGGCGACTTTCGCCTACCTGCTCGGCTCGCTGTCCTTCGCCATTTTGCTCAGCCGCCTGACCGGAAATCCGGATCCGCGAATGAGTGGCTCGGGTAATGCCGGCGCCACCAACATGCTGCGCCTGGTAGGTCGCAAACTGGCGATCCTGACCCTGCTGGGTGATCTGTGCAAAGGCCTGGTGCCGGTGCTGATTGCCTCGGCTGTCGGCCTTTCGCTGCAGGAGCAGGCCTGGATCGGCGTGTGCGCCGTGATCGGTCACCTGTTCCCGCTGTATTTTCGCTTTCGTGGTGGCAAAGGCGTTGCCACCGCCGCCGGCATGCTGCTGGGCCTGTATCCGCCCGCCGCGCTGCTGGCCGTATGCGCCTGGCTGCTGACGTTCTACCTGACCCGCACCAGCTCACTGGCGGCGCTGATCGCCACGCCGCTGACCCTGCCGTTGCTGGCCTGGCAGGAACCGGAGGCGCTGCTGCCGATGAGCGCGCTGACACTGCTGATCGTCTGGCGCCACCGCGGCAATCTACGCGACCTGTTTGCTGGGCGCGAACGGCATTTTTAAATACCGCTCATGAGCGCCGCTCATCACAACGCCGACAATTGCTCCATCGGCCAGCGCGCCTGCACGCTGATCGCCAGACTTTCCTGCTGACCGGCCTGCAAACGCTGGCAACCGGCAAACGCGATCATCGCGCCGTTGTCGGTGCAGAACTCCGGACGTGCATAAAACACATCGCCCTTCATGTCGCCGAGCATTTTCTCCAGCGAAACGCGTAAGGCTTTGTTGGCGCTGACGCCGCCAGCGATCACCAGACGCTTCATGCCTGCCTGTTTCAGGGCACGCTTGCACTTGATGGTCAAAGTCTCCACCACGGCCTGCTGGAACGCCAGCGCGATGTCGCAACGGGCTTGCTCGTTGTCGTCCCCGGCGCTGACGCACTGCTGCCAGGCGTTGAGCGCAGAGGTTTTCAGACCGCTGAAGCTGAATTGCAGGCCCGGGCGATCGCACATCGGACGCGGAAAGGTAAAACGTCCTGCAACGCCCTTCTCCGCCAACTTGGCGATTTCCGGCCCGCCCGGATAATTGAGGCCCATCATCTTCGCGGTTTTGTCGAACGCTTCGCCGGCAGCATCGTCGAGCGTCTCGCCGAGCAAGGTGTATTGACCGATGCCATCGACCTGAACCAGCTGCGTATGACCGCCCGAGACCAACAAAGCGACGAACGGGAATTCCGGCGGTTTTGGCTCCAGCATCGGTGCGAGCAAATGCCCTTCCATGTGGTGCACGCCGAGCGCCGGAATGCCCCAGGCAAACGCCAGCGCCTGAGCGCAGGAAGCGCCGACCAGCAACGCGCCAACCAGGCCAGGACCCGCGGTATAGGCGATCGCGTCGATCTCGGTGGGTACACAGTCCGCTTCGGCCAACACCTGACGAATCAAGGGCAGCATGCGTTTGACGTGGTCACGCGAGGCGAGCTCCGGCACCACACCGCCATAGGCGCGGTGCAGGTCGATCTGACTGAACAGTGCGTCGGCCAGCAGACCGCGCTCACTGTCATATAATGCGACGCCGGTTTCGTCGCAGGAGGTTTCTAATCCCAGTACTAGCATGGGTTTGCGCCTTGTTTAGGCTGACTTCGAAGGCGCGCATAATAGTCGCCGCGGGATGCCCCGACCAGCGGTTTTCGATCAGAGGCTTTGCATTCCGAGCGATGAGGGGTTAACATCCGCAACCCTTAAAAACCGACGTCTTCAAGTGCTCTTTTGCCGCGAGGATGTTGACCCCGGTAATGAATGAAGGTAGCTCTGGATGCCAGCCGTCAAAGTTAAAGAGAACGAACCCTTCGACGTAGCTCTGCGTCGTTTCAAGCGCTCCTGCGAAAAAGCCGGTGTACTGGCTGAAGTTCGTAGCCGCGAATTTTACGAGAAGCCAACTTCTGAGCGTAAGCGCAAAGCAGCAGCCGCTGTTAAGCGTCACGCCAAGAAAGTTCAGCGCGAACAGCGCCGCGCCGTTCGTCTGTACTAATACACAGACGTTCGTTGCAAGCTTCTTTGCCTAAGCCCGGCTCTCAGCCGGGCTAATGGCATTTGCGTAAAACGCTTGATGCTTCAACGTCGAAGTCGCACACGCGACCAAGACGAATCTGCTTCACACGTCAGACCTGGCTCTTTTGCCAGCGGTGCACGTCTTTTCTGACGAGCCTTTCAAGGCTACTGACGAGCACACCCACTGATTCCTCTCACGACGATCAGCCCAAGGCACCTGCATGCGTGCCCGCTTTATTGAGCTATCCGAGGCCCTTAACCGGCCGTCAGCGGATTCAGCGCAACACTTTCAAATAGTCGAAGACTGATAGGTACTAACGTCAGTGGATTTTCGGCAGATACACTTCCCGACAGCGATTACGCAGACGACACCGGTCGAGCCGCACCTTTTGCGTGCTTCAAACAACGACCCGCGTCCGGCAGCCTTACGCATCGGACTTATTGCAGCGCAGACGACGAGAATGCCATGGCCGGGCTGATACCCCAGAGCTTCATTGACGACCTGCTGAACCGCACCGACATCGTCGACGTGGTCAGCTCGCGCGTGCAATTGAAGAAGGCCGGCAAGAATTACACCGCCTGCTGCCCGTTTCACAAAGAGAAAACCCCGTCGTTCAGCGTCAGCCCCGACAAGCAGTTCTATTACTGCTTCGGCTGCGGCGCCGGCGGTAATGCCCTCGGCTTTCTCATGGATCACGACAACCTGGATTTCCCCCAGGCTGTCGAAGATCTGGCGAAAGCCGCCGGCATGGAAATCCCCCGCGAAGAAAGCGGCCGCGAGCGCAAGCCACGGCAACCGACTGATTCGCCGCTCTACCCGCTGCTCACCGCCGCTGCCGATTTTTACAAGCAGGCCCTCAAGAGCCATCCCGCACGCAAAGCTGCCGTGGATTACCTCAAGGGTCGCGGCCTGACCGGCGAGATCGCCCGGGATTTCGGCCTAGGGTTTGCGCCGCCTGGCTGGGACAATCTGTTCAAGCACCTGAGCAGCGACACGCTCCAGCAAAAAGCCATGATCGACGCCGGCCTGCTGATCGAGAACGCCGAAACCGGCAAACGCTATGACCGCTTCCGCGATCGCGTGATGTTCCCGATCCGCGACACCCGCGGGCGCATCATCGCCTTCGGTGGCCGCGTCCTCGGCGACGACAAGCCCAAGTACTTGAACTCACCGGAAACCCCGGTGTTCCATAAAGGCCAGGAACTCTACGGCCTTTATGAAGCACGCAAGAACAACCGCAACCTCGATGAAATCATCGTCGTCGAGGGTTATATGGACGTCATCGCTCTCGCCCAACAAGGCCTGAAAAATGCCGTCGCAACGCTGGGCACCGCGACCAGCGAAGAACACTTGAAGCGCCTGTTTCGCGTCGTGCCGAACGTGTTGTTCTGTTTCGACGGCGACCAGGCTGGCCGCAACGCCGCGTGGCGCGCACTCGAAGCAACGCTGTCGAGCCTGCAGGACGGCCGTCGAGCACGCTTTCTGTTCCTGCCCGAAGGCGAAGACCCGGATACCCTGGTACGCGCTGAAGGCACCGATGCGTTCAAGGCGCGCATCAATCAGCACGCTCAGCCGCTGGCGGATTATTTCTTCCAGCAACTGACCGAAGAAGCCGACCCGCGCTCGCTCGAAGGCAAGGCCCATATGGCCACCCTCGCCGCACCGTTGATCGACAAAGTGCCAGGCGCCAACCTGCGCATCCTGATGCGTCAGCGCCTGAGCGAAATCACCGGCCTGAGCAGCGAGACCGTCAGTCAGCTGGTGCAAAGCGCGCCGCAGGAAGCGCCGCCCGCCTACGATCCGGGTATCGATTACGACGCAATGCCGGACTACAGCGACTACCATCAGCCGCAGGCACAGGACATGTATGTGCCGCAGCAGGAGTGGACGCCGAAGAAACCCGGCGCTGGCGGCAAGAAGTGGGACAAGAAGCCCTGGGACAAGAACGGCAAGCGTGGCGGCGATCGCGACCAACAACGCCCGCGCACGCCGATTGGCGTGGAATCGCCAACCCTGACCGCCCTGCGAACACTGCTACATCACCCGCAATTGGCTGAGCGCGTCGAGGACGCCGGGCACATTGCGGACGAAAATCAGACCAACGCCCAGTTGCTTGTGGCGCTGCTCGAAGCCGTACAGAAGAATCCCAAGCTAAACTCATTTCAGTTGATCGCGCGATGGCACGGCACTGAACAGGGTCGCCTGCTCAAGGCGCTGGCAGAAAAGGAGTGGCTGATTGATGGAGATAACCTTGAACAACAGTTTTTCGACACCATTACTAGCTTGTCAGCCCGCCAACGCGAGCGAAATCTTGAACAGTTACTCAGGAAAGCCCGTCAAAGCGAACTGAGTATTGAAGAGAAAAATCAACTGCGCGACCTTCTTAGTCGCAATGTTTCCGCATCAAACCCGACCTCAACTGGCGCGTGAGGTCATAGCTCAGGTATAATCCTCGGCTTGTTTTTTGCCCGCCAAGACCTTCAGTGGATAGGGTGTTATGTCCGGAAAAGCGCAACAGCAGTCTCGTATTATTGAGTTGATCAAACTGGGTCGTGAGCAGAAGTATCTGACTTACGCCGAGGTCAACGACCACCTGCCCGAGGATATTTCAGATCCAGAGCAGGTGGAAGACATCATCCGCATGATTAACGACATGGGGATCCCCGTACACGAGAGTGCTCCGGATGCGGACGCCCTTATGTTGGCCGACGCCGATACCGACGAGGCCGCTGCGGAAGAAGCAGCCGCCGCGTTGGCAGCGGTGGAGACCGATATCGGTCGCACCACTGACCCGGTGCGCATGTACATGCGTGAAATGGGTACGGTCGAGCTTCTGACTCGTGAAGGCGAAATTGAAATCGCCAAACGAATCGAAGAAGGCATCCGTGAAGTGATGAGCGCAATCGCGCACTTCCCTGGCACGGTTGACCATATTCTCTCCGAGTACACTCGTGTGACCACCGAAGGTGGCCGCCTGTCCGACGTCCTGAGCGGTTATATCGACCCGGACGACGGCATTGCGCCGCCTGCCGAAGTGCCGCCGCCTGTCGAAGCGAAAGTCGCGAAAGCCGACGACGAAACCGACGACGATGAAGCCGAATCTTCCGATGACGAAGAAGAAGCCGAAAGCGGTCCGGATCCGGTTATCGCCGCCCAGCGTTTTGGCGCGGTCGCCGACCAGATGGAAATCACCCGCAAGGCCCTGAAAAAGCACGGTCGCAGCAACAAGGCAACAATTGCCGAATTGCTGGCTCTGGCCGAGCTGTTCATGCCGATCAAACTGGTACCGAAGCAATTCGAAGGTTTGGTTGAACGTGTTCGCGGTGCCCTGGACCGTCTGCGTCAGCAAGAGCGCGCGATCATGCAGCTGTGCGTACGTGATGCACGTATGCCACGCGCCGATTTCCTGCGTCAGTTCCCTGGCAACGAAGTCGACGAAAGCTGGTCCGACGCCCTGGCCAAAGGCAAGAGCAAGTACGCCGAAGCCATCGGCCGCGTACAGCCGGACATCATCCGTTGCCAGCAGAAACTGATCGCGCTGGAAACCGAGACCGGTCTGACCATCGCTGAAATCAAGGACATCAACCGTCGCATGTCGATCGGTGAGGCCAAGGCCCGCCGCGCGAAGAAAGAGATGGTTGAAGCCAACTTGCGTCTGGTGATCTCGATCGCCAAGAAGTACACCAACCGTGGTCTGCAATTCCTCGATCTGATCCAGGAAGGCAACATCGGCTTGATGAAAGCGGTAGACAAGTTCGAATACCGTCGTGGTTACAAGTTCTCGACTTATGCCACCTGGTGGATCCGTCAGGCGATCACTCGCTCGATCGCCGACCAGGCCCGCACCATCCGTATTCCGGTGCACATGATCGAGACGATCAACAAGCTCAACCGTATTTCCCGGCAGATGTTGCAGGAAATGGGTCGCGAACCGACCCCGGAAGAGCTGGGCGAACGCATGGAAATGCCTGAGGATAAAATCCGCAAGGTATTGAAGATCGCTAAAGAGCCGATCTCCATGGAAACCCCGATCGGTGATGACGAAGACTCCCATCTGGGTGACTTCATCGAAGACTCGACCATGCAGTCGCCAATCGATGTCGCCACTGTTGAGAGCCTGAAAGAAGCGACTCGCGAAGTGCTGTCCGGCCTCACTGCCCGTGAAGCCAAAGTACTGCGCATGCGTTTCGGTATCGACATGAACACCGACCACACACTCGAAGAAGTGGGCAAACAGTTTGACGTAACGCGTGAGCGGATCCGTCAGATCGAAGCCAAGGCGCTGCGCAAGCTGCGCCACCCGACGCGAAGCGAGCATCTGCGCTCCTTCCTCGACGAGTGATACCAGAACCCCCGGCCCAGGCCGGGGGTTTTGTTTATGTGGCAGATTAAATCCCGCGCATCCCCCCTCCCCCGCATACCCCGTCTACACTCGAAACAATCATCCCCGAGCCATAACGAGAGCGTTATGCCCAGATTGGCGTCCGTGCTTTTTTTGCTGTCACTGATGATCTGGACCGCAACGGCTGACGCGCTGACTCTGACCGATGAAGAACGTAGCTGGCTGGCGGCTCACCCGGACTTGCACCTGGGTGTCGATGCGTCGTGGCCGCCCTTTGAGTTTCGCGATGATCAGGCGCGTTATCAGGGCCTGGCGGCCGACTATATCGACGTGATTCGCCAGCGTCTGGCGATCAAACTGACGCCAATCGAACCGGTGAGCTGGACGGAGGTGCTGGAACAGGTCAAACAGGGCAAGATCGACCTGCTGCCGGGCATCATGTCCACCCCCGAGCGCCAGTCCTATCTGTCGTTCACCCGCCCCTATCTGGACTTCCCGATTGTCATCCTCGCCCACGTCGGCGGTGCCCAGCCGCGCAAACTTGAAGATTTGTACGGCCTGAAAATCGCCGTGGTGGAAAACTACGCGCCGCACGAACTGCTGCGCACCCACCATCCGGACCTGAACCTGGTGGCCATGCCCAACGTCAGTTCCGCGCTGCAGGCGCTGGCTACAGATGAAGTCGACGCGGTGGTCGGCGATTTGGCCTCCAGCGTATGGAGCCTGCGCCAACTGAAACTGGATGGCCTCTATGTCAGCGGCGAAACCCCCTATCGCTACCAGCTGGCGATGGGCGTACCGCGCGACAACAAGATACTGGTGGGGATTATCGACAAAGTCCTGGCTGATATGAGTCCGGCCGAGATCAGCAGCATTCAAGAACACTGGGTTGGCAACGTCCTCGATCATCGGACGTTCTGGTCAGATCTGCTGATTTACGGGCTGCCAGGCCTGCTGCTCTTGGTGGGCGTGTTGGCCGTGGTGATCCGCATCAACCGGCGTCTGAGTTCGGAAATTGCCCGGCGCATCGACCTCGAACAGGAACTGCGCAGCAGCGAGTATCACTATCGCGGTCTGGTGGAGAGCCTGTCGGCGATCGCCTGGGAAGCCCGGATGAGCGACTTCACCTACAGCTATGTCTCACCGCACGCCGAAGACTTGCTTGGATATCCGCTGTCGCATTGGCTGATTCCGGGGTTCTGGCGCAACATCATCCACCCGGCAGACCTGACCCGCGCCCAGAGCTTCTGTGACCACGAAGTGCTGGCCGGGCGCGATCACAGTCTCGATTACCGGGTGATCACTGCCGACGGTCGCTGCCTGTGGGTGCGCGACATCGTCAGCCTGATCGAGCACGGCCACGAACCGGTGATGCGCGGTCTGATGATCGACATCAGCGAAACCAAGCGCACCGAAGAAGCACTGCGCCTGTCGGAGCAAAAATTCGCCTCGGTGTTTCAGCAATGCCCGGACATTCTGGTGATTGCACGGTTGTCCGACGGCTGCCTGCTGGAGGTCAACGAAGCCTTTGAGGAACAGATTGGATTGAAGGCCGAAGAAGTCATCGGCCAGACCGCCACCGACCTGAATATCTGGGGCATTCCCGGGGTCGGCCCAGGCCTTTTGCAGCGCTTGCAGGCGGGCAGCATTCGCAATCTGGAAATGCCCTTTCGCCGCAACAACGGCCAGGTATTCACCGGCCTGATTTCTGCCGAGCCATTCGACCTCGACACCACGCCTGCGCTGGTGGTCGTGGTGCGCGACATTACCCAACTCAAGGAAACCCAACAGCAACTGCAAACCTCCGAAGAGAAATTCGCCAAGGCCTTCCACGCCTCGCCGGACGGTTTGTTGCTGTCGCGCCAGAGCGATGGTCTGCTGCTGGAGGTCAACGAAGGCTTCAGCCGCATCACCGGTTTCAACAGCGCCATGTCAGTGGATCGCTCGGCACTGGATCTGGGCATCTGGGTCAATCTCAACGAGCGTAAACAGATGCTCGACCTGTTGCATCGCGACGGTTTCGTCCGCGACTTCACCTGCCATATCCGCCGCAGCGACGGTCAGATTCGCCTCTGCGAGGTCTCCAGCCGACCACTGCCGATCGGCGATGAAGACTGCATGCTGACCATCGCCCGCGATATCACTGAACGCCATCTGATGCAGGAAAAACTGCAACAAGCCGCGACCGTATTCGAGAGCACCGCCGAAGGCGTATTGATCACCGACACCCAGCAGCACATCAGCGCGGTCAATCGAGCCTTCACCGAAATCACCGGCTACAGCGAAAGCGAAGCGCTTGGTCATACGCCACGCCTGCTCGCCTCCGGCCTGCACGACAGCGCGTTTTATGCGGCGATGTGGCATCAGTTGACCGACGAGGGTCACTGGCAAGGCGAGATTTCCAACCGGCGCAAGAACGGCGAGCTCTACCCGAGCTGGCTGACCATCAGTGCCGTGCGCAACCGCGATAAATTCATCACTCACTTTGTCGCAGTGTTTGCCGACATTTCCAGCCTCAAGCACGCGCAGGCCAAGCTCGATTACCAGGCTCACCATGACCCACTGACCGGCCTGCCAAACCGCACGCTGTTTGAAAGTCGCTTGCTCATGGCGCTTAACAGTCAGCAGGAAAACGGCGGTCAGGGCGCCGTGCTGTTTCTCGACCTCGACCGCTTCAAACACATCAACGACAGTCTCGGTCACCCGGTCGGCGACCTGCTGCTCAAGGGCATTGCCGTGCGCTTGAAAGAACAGTTGCGCGACATCGACACCGTTGCGCGCCTGGGTGGCGATGAATTCATCATCCTGCTGCCCGGCCTGCAACAGCCCAGCGACGCCGACAACATCGCCACCAAGCTGCTCAACTGCTTCGGTGCGCCGTTCCAGGCCGGTGAACACGAGTTTTTCATCAGCGCCAGCATCGGCACCAGTCTTTATCCGCGCGATGGTTGCGACGTCGCCACGCTGGTGAAAAACGCTGACGCGGCGATGTACCGTTCCAAGGCCAAGGGCCGCAACCGCGTCGAAAGCTACACCCGCGACCTCACCGCCCAGGCCAGCGAACGCGTGGCGCTGGAGCACGAACTGCGCCGGGCCATCGAGCGTGATGAGTTGTTTCTCTACTACCAGCCGAAAATCAGCCTGGAAGATCACAGCCTGGTCGGTGCCGAGGCGCTGATTCGCTGGCGCCACCCGACGTTCGGCGATGTACCGCCGGAGCACTTCATTCCGTTGGCCGAAGAGAACGGCATGATTCTGCAAATCGGCGATTGGGTGCTGGAGACCGCGTGCCGGCAGATGTACGAATGGAATCAGGTCTACGACAGTCCCGGCCCTCTCTCGGTGAATCTTGCCGGTGCGCAATTGCGCCAGCCCAACCTGCTCGGACGCATCGAGCAACTGCTCAACGACAACGGCCTGATGCCGGATTTACTGCAACTGGAAATTACCGAGAACTTCATCATGAGTCAGGCCGAAGAGGCACTGGCCGTGCTGCACCAACTCAAACACCTCGGCGTGCAACTGGCGATCGACGACTTTGGCACCGGCTATTCCTCACTCAGCTACCTCAAACGCCTGCCACTGGACATCCTCAAGATCGACCAGTCTTTCGTCCGTGGACTGCCTGACGACCCCCACGACGCGGCGATTGTCCGCGCCATCATCGCACTGGGCCGCAGCATGCAATTCACCGTCATCGCCGAGGGTGTGGAAACCCAGGCGCAACAGCAATTCCTCGCCGCCGAGGGCTGTGAACAGATCCAGGGCTACATCGTCAGCCTGCCGCTGCCCCCGGAAGAATTCGCCGCTACGTTTCTTCGTGTAACCGTATCGGATTATTCGGATAGCACAGCCGAGAAACCGTCGCTATAATCCGCGACCTACTGAGGGCCTATAGCTCAGTTGGTTAGAGCAGAGGACTCATAATCCTTTGGTCCACGGTTCAAGTCCGTGTGGGCCCACCAAATTGAAAGCCGCGCTAAATGCGCGGCTTTTTCTTGGGCGAGTGGTTGGGGGTCAGTGTTGGCGAGCGCAATGTTCGGAAGACTTCCCCAAAGGCTGTAGGCAAGTTACGAAGCTGTGGTTTTGAGAAGTGTTGCGCCTGTTTGGCGTTGGTTTGACGGGATACTCTTGAGACGTCGCTGCTTATCAGCGGTCGGGCTTGGAAACCCGTCGAAATCGGAAGCCACAGGCTTAATACCAATCAAGAACATGCCCGCCATGCCTAGGATCGCCATCGCGATCATGCACAAATTGCGCGGGCCTTTTAGCCGGGTATCTTTCCACCCACCAGCGCACTGTTAGGAATACAACTGCAAGGTCTGTAGGAGTATTCCTAACCTAGGTTTTCTGCACCGTTTCTACCTTGTTGAGGATTTATTCCGACAGTAATCTCCGGACGCCTCCGCCCGCCCAGGATCGATTTCATGCTCGTGAATGCTGCGCCACTGATAAAGGAAGCAGCCGACCAGCAAACCTGGATCGACCTTGCCTTACCCGATCTCAGAACCTTATCGAGAGAACTTCGGTCAGCCGCAATAGAAGAGGTAAAAAGGGCCGAGGACGCAGAAGGCGCGCTCAAAATCCTCTCGGATCACTTTGGGTTTGTCGACGAGTCATTATTGGCCGTTACCATCCTCACGCCCGTCGGGAACGTCGCGATCCTGAGAGACAAACTGGCCCACATCGTCGAGAAACGTCCAGATTCCCGAGAACGTTATGTTCGACATGCCATAGATACGCTGACGGGACCTTTTGAAGTATGGAAAGTACTCTACGATAACGGCGGATACCGAATGGCATTCATTAACGCCTACGAGGCAAAAAACGACATGCTTGTCGTGGTCGATGTGCGAAACGGGCATGTCCTCTGGAACTTCATGCACGCGCCCGCCCGAGCGATGAACAAACATCGCCAAGGCGAGCTTTTGTACAAGCGGTACATTCTTGAAGACAAAGAAAAGGGCAGCCATTTGGCTGCCCTTAATATTTGAATCCTGATATTTGCATCCTCAGGAAATGGGATGAAGAGGTCTCACCTTACACCGATGTTGCAGCATCGCTGAGGTACCTACGTCCACTAATGCCCTGCAAGGCAGCGGATTTCGCGCTCTTGCTGGCATTCTTGATAAATAGGCCAACCAAGTCAAATCAAATATCCGATGTATTGTTTCAGCGCAACGATGCCATCGATTCTTGGGTGAACAATTCAAACATCGCCTGCAAGCGTGTTGCTGACAGTGTCTGTAACATGCGTACTCACCGCCCCCACCCCCATGGAACCGCCCCCTTGCCCGACACCCGCCCACCCGCGCTCGATGAAATCGATCGTCAGCTGATCGCCGCCCTGCAAATCAACGCCCGCGAAAGCGTGGCCATGCTTGCCCGGCAATTAGGCATTGCACGCACCACTGTGACCTCTCGATTGGCGCGGCTGGAAAAGGCCAAAGTGATCACCGGTTACGGCGTGCGTCTGGGACAGCGGGTGGTCGATGGCGGCTTGCAGGCCTACGTCGGGATCAAGGTGCAGCCGCGTTCCGGCAAGGAGGTGGTGCGCCGGTTGAGTGCGATGGCGCAGGTGCAGCAGTTGTGTGCGGTGAGTGGCGAGTTTGATTATGTGGCGTGGTTGCGCAGCGATTCGCCGGAGCAGCTGGATCAGTTGCTCGATCAGATTGGCGGCGTGGATGGGGTCGAGAAGACCACGACTTCGATTATTTTGAGTAGCAAGGTTGATCGGGGGCAGCCGGTTTGAGTGTTGATCATGATTTTTCGGTTGGTGGATGGACCTCTTCGCGGGCAAGCCTTGCTCCTACAAGGGACAGTGTGTAGCGAATGATCGTCATACTGATCAGGTTATTGGCAAAACGACGACACTTTGCGTCTTATTAACGTGTTCCACGCTCCCTAGAATGGCTGGCATCTTTTCCTATACTCAGACGCGCATTCCGCGTCGGGTCGCCAGCAAGGTCAGCCATGAACAAGAACAATCGCCATCCTGCAGACGGTAAGAAACCAGTCACCATTTTCGGCCCGGACTTTCCGTTCGCGTTTGACGACTGGATCGAACACCCGGCCGGTCTCGGCACTATCCCTGAACACAATCATGGCGCAGAAGTGGCGATCGTCGGTGCGGGCATCGCTGGTTTGGTGGCGGCTTACGAGTTGATGAAACTCGGCTTGAAACCGGTGGTGTATGAGGCGTCGAAGCTGGGCGGGCGTTTGCGTTCGCAAGCGTTCAACGGCACTGACGGCATCGTCGCCGAATTGGGCGGCATGCGCTTCCCGGTGTCGTCCACCGCGTTCTATCACTACGTCGACAAGCTCGGCCTTGAGACCAAACCGTTCCCGAACCCGCTGACGCCAGCCTCCGGCAGCACGGTGATCGATCTGGAAGGCAAAACCCATTACGCACAGAAACTGGCGGATCTTCCTGCGCTGTTTCAGGAAGTGGCTGACGCCTGGGCGGATGCGCTGGAGGCCGGCTCGCAGTTCGCCGACATCCAGCAAGCCATTCGCGACCGTGACGTGCCGCGCCTGAAAGAGCTGTGGAATACCTTGGTGCCGCTGTGGGACGACCGCACGTTCTATGACTTCGTCGCCACTTCCGAGGCCTTCGCCAAACTGTCGTTCCATCACCGCGAAGTGTTCGGTCAGGTTGGGTTTGGCACTGGCGGCTGGGACTCGGACTTCCCGAATTCGATGCTGGAAATCTTCCGCGTGGTGATGACCAACTGCGACGATCACCAACACCTGGTGGTCGGCGGCGTCGAGCAAGTGCCGCAAGGCATCTGGCGGCATGTGCCGGAGCGCTGCGTGCATTGGCCTGAAGGCACCAGCCTGAAATCCCTGCACCGTGGCGCGCCGCGTTCCGGCGTGAAGAAAATCGCTCATGCGCCGGATGGCCGTTTCGCGGTCACCGACAACAATGGCGACACCCGCGAATATGCCGCCGTGCTGACCACGTGCCAGAGCTGGCTGCTGACCACGCAGATCGAATGCGACGAAACACTGTTCTCGCAAAAGATGTGGATGGCCCTCGACCGCACCCGCTACATGCAGTCGTCGAAGACGTTCGTGATGGTCGACCGTCCGTTCTGGAAGGATAAAGATCCAGAAACCGGCCGCGACTTGATGAGCATGACCCTCACCGATCGCCTGACCCGTGGCACCTATCTGTTCGACAACGGCGATGACAAACCGGGCGTGATCTGCCTGTCGTATTCGTGGATGAGTGACGCATTGAAAATGCTCCCGCACCCGGTGGAGAAACGCGTAGAACTGGCGCTGAACGCACTGAAAAAAATCTACCCAAAAGTCGATATCGCCGCGCGAATCATTGGTGATCCGATCACCGTATCGTGGGAAGCCGACCCGTACTTCCTCGGCGCGTTCAAAGGCGCCCTGCCCGGCCACTATCGCTACAACCAGCGCATGTACGCGCACTTCATGCAGGACGAGATGCCGGCCGAGCAGCGCGGGATTTTCATCGCCGGCGACGACGTTTCCTGGACGCCGGCCTGGGTCGAAGGTGCGGTGCAAACCTCGCTCAACGCGGTGTGGGGGATCATGAAACATTTCGGCGGGTCGACACATAAAGCGAACCCGGGCCCCGGTGACGTGTTCAAAGACATCGGCCCTATCGCCCTGCCCGAGTAAGAGGAATCCCTGATGCGTGTAGCCCTTTACCAATGTCCACCGCTGCCACTGGAACCCGCCGCCAACCTGCAACGCCTGCATCAAGTGGCGATGGAGGCCAAGGGCGCCGACCTGCTGGTGCTGCCGGAGATGTTCATGACCGGCTACAACATTGGCGCCGAAGCGGTCAGCACCTTGGCCGAGGTCTACAACGGTGAATGGGCGCAGCAGATCGGGCGGATCGCCAAGGCTGCGGGTCTGGCGATTGTTTATGGCTATCCGGAACGTACCGCCGACGGGCAGATTTACAACGCCGTGCAACTGATCGATTCGCACGGCGAGCGCTTGTGCAATTACCGCAAAACGCATCTGTTCGGTGATCTGGATCGCTCGATGTTCAGCCCCGGCGACGATGATTTCCCCATCGTCGAACTCAACGGCTGGAAGCTCGGTTTCCTGATCTGCTACGACCTGGAGTTTCCTGAGAACACCCGCCGTTTGGCGCTCGCCGGCGCCGAGCTGATTGTGGTGCCGACGGCGAACATGATTCCGTTCGACTTCGTTGCTGACGTCACCGTGCGTTCGCGCGCCTTCGAAAACCAGTGCTACGTGGCCTACGCCAACTATTGCGGCAGCGAAGGCGAGATCCACTATTGCGGGCAAAGCAGCCTCGCCGCACCGGATGGCAGCCGCATCGCTCAGGCCGGACTCGACGAAGCGCTGATCATCGGCGAGCTCGATCGACAGTTGATGCTCGACTCCCGCGCCGCCAACCGCTACCTCAGCGACCGCCGCCCAGAGCTTTACGGCGCGCTGAACCGGCGCTAATCCGCTAGCATTGGCACTTCACTGTTCTGGAAGTGCCCATGCCTGCGCCGACTCACCCCCGCCCCCACACTGAAACCCTGGCCAACGGCTTGCGTGTGACCCTACGTCATGTACCCGGCCTGAAGCGCAGCGCCGCCGCGTTGCGCGTGGCTGCCGGTAGCCATGACGTGCCGCTGGAGTGGCCGGGGCTGGCGCATTTTCTCGAGCATTTGCTGTTTCTCGGCACCGAGCGTTTTCCTACGAGCGAAGGGCTGATGGCCTACGTGCAAGGTCACGGTGGCCAGGTCAATGCCAGCACGCGAGAACGAACCACTGATTTTTTCTTTGAGTTGCCGACACAAGCGTTCGGCGCGGGGCTGGAGCGTCTGTCAGACATGCTCGCCAAGCCGCGTATGAATCTGGACGATCAGTTGCGGGAACGGGAAGTGTTGCAGGCAGAATTTTTCGCTTGGTCGCAGGATCCTGCAGCGCAGCAGCAGTTTTCCTTGTTTGAAGGGTTGCCGGCTGAACATCCGTTACGCGGGTTTCATGCAGGGAATCGGGACAGCCTGCACATTGAGCAGCCGGCATTTCAACAGGCGCTCAACGATTTCCATCAGCAGTTTTATCAGACGGGGCAGATGACACTGAGCTTGGTCGGGCCGCAGAGCCTTGAAGAGCTGAAAGCGCTCGCTGAGCAATTCGCGGCGGCTTTGCCGGTTGGGGATAACGTTGCGCAGGCGGCAACCGTGCCGCTGGCGGTGAAAAGTTATCAACAGGTCAGTGAGCGACGCGGCAATCTGCTGTTTGCGTTTGATGCCTTGCCTGAGTCATCCGTCGAGGCTTTGGCTTTTCTTTGTCATTGGCTGAACAGCTCAAAACCCGGCGGGCTGCTCGCGCATTTGCAGGAGCAAAAACTGGCAGATGGATTGAACGCCGCGCCGGTTTATCACTTCGACGGGCAAGCGTTGTTGCATCTGGAATTCACCGCTCCAGCGGAATCGTTAAACGCTATTCGCGAACAACTGCTCGATTGGCTGAGTTTCTTTGCTCAGCAAGATTGGACGCCATTGCGCAAGGAATACGCGGCCCTGCTTGAACGTCAGCAGCAAGTCAGCGGCGCCCTGCAACTGGCGCGGCTGGACAGTGAGCAATTGGAAAATGGCCTGTCCGAGACAGGCGTAACAGCCCTCCCACAGATCCTCGGCGAAATCGGCACTGTGGATAACTTCAGCGATCATTGGCACCTGCCTGCCGCCAATCCTTTCCTGCGAGCCAATGAACCGTTGGCCAATGCCGGACTGATTCGCGGCCAGACCAGCGCCCACCGAGGCCTGCGCACGTTCGCTCAGGATCGTTCGCGCGGCCGTCGTGAACGCTCGCCAATGCAGTTCAGCCAAGCGTTGCCGGACAGCACTGATGCAGGCGCGATTTATCTACGTTGGCAGATGGAGGCCGCCGCCAGCACTGATCTGCAATCGCGGTTGCAGCGCAGTCTTCGGCAAACGCAGCAAGATGCGCGTGAGGCCGGCGTCGAGCTGATTTTCAGCGCCACTGGCAATCAGTGGCTACTGAAACTCACCGGATTGCAGGAGCCAATGCCCGGCGTCCTCGAGCACGCGCTGAAATGTCTGACACAGGTTGACGCCGATTCATCGCTTGCTGAGCCGAAACCGCCGCTGATCGCCATTCGCCAACTGCTTGAAGTGCTGCCGGAACATGTTCTGCTATCAGCCAAAACCGGCGATGACGCGAATAACCTGTGGACAACTTCGCGTTGGGACGGCCTCGCTCTGGGGCTCAACCCACAAACGCAATCTGCCATGGGCCTGGCGCTGAGCCGTATTCCCGGGATCCCGGACAATCAGCTGCCAACGCCGACGACGATTAAAGAGCAAAAACACTGGAGCTACATCAATACCGGCGCCAGCGAACACGCCTTGCTGCTGTATTGCCCGACCGCCAACCGCGACATCGCCGACGAAGCCGCCTGGCGAATGCTCGCGCAACTTGGTCAGACGCCCTTCTACCAACGTCTGCGAGTCGAATTGCACTTGGGCTACGCGGTGTTCAGTGCGTTGCGCCAGATGCAAGGCCAGACCGGCCTCCTCTTCGGCGTGCAATCGCCAAATGCCAAACCTGCGGCGTTGCTTGGGCATATCCAACAGTTTCTCAACGGCATGCCCGCGCTGATCGAACAGCTCGATGAGGCCAGCCTCAGCCGCCACCGGCAAAACCTCGGCAATCAATTCGACGACGCCACACTGGCCAGCAAAGAGGCGGCTGAATTGCTCTGGCAGGCAAAACTCGCGGGCCACTCGTCGGATTATCTTGAACAGTTGACCGCCGCCATCCATCAACTGGATCGCCAGACATTGCTCGCGGCTGCTCAACGCTTGATCAACGCAGACGGCGGCTGGCTCTGCCTCGCCAGCGATCCAGCGTGCGAAACCCCGTGGCAAGCGACAAATTGATCATTACCGAGGCTGCAAGGAGCTTTCTCAAAGATTCACGGGCATTTACCCGGAAATTTTGAGTAACATAGCAGCCTAACTATTTGGAACATCTCTGCGCTGCCGTGGACTATAACTATGGACAGCGCTATCCCACCCACCCTGAGGAGACACACCATGTCCTGGACAAAACCGGCTTACACCGACCTGCGTATCGGCTTCGAAGTCACCATGTACTTCGCCAGCCGCTGAGTTCTGCTTACATAGAACTGCAGTGCAACGCCTCGGCTCGCCGGGGCGTTTTATTTTCCGCGTTGAAATGATGGAGTGTTCATGTTCGTCCAGATTCTGGGTTCGGCCGCTGGCGGCGGTTTTCCGCAGTGGAACTGCAACTGCGTCAATTGCGCAGGCTTTCGCGACGGCAGCCTGAATGCCAAGGCCCGCACCCAATCGTCCATCGCGATTTCCGATGACGGCGTGAACTGGGTGCTGTGCAACGCCTCGCCGGACATCCGCGCGCAGTTGCAAAGCTTCGCCCCGATGCAACCGGGCCGTGCCCTGCGTGACACCGGCATCAGCGCAATCATCCTGATGGACAGCCAGATCGACCACACCACCGGTCTGCTCAGCCTGCGCGAAGGCTGCCCGCATCAGGTCTGGTGCACGGACATGGTTCACGAAGACCTCAGCACCGGTTTCCCGCTGTTCAAGATGCTCACGCACTGGAATGGTGGGCTGGACTGGAACCGCATCGAACTCGACCAGAGCTTCACCGTGGCCGCGTGCCCGAACCTGCGTTTCACCCCGCTGCCGTTGCGCAGCGCCGCGCCGCCGTACTCGCCGCACCGCTTCGATCCGCACCCGGGCGACAACATCGGCTTGATCGTTGAAGACCTGAACACCGGCGGCAAATTGTTCTACGCGCCGGGACTGGGCAAGGTCGATGCGCCACTGCTGGAAATCATGGCGAGCAGCGATTGCCTGTTGGTCGACGGCACAATGTGGGACGACGATGAAATGCAACGTCGCGGCGTTGGCACACGTACTGGCCGTGAGATGGGCCATCTGGCGCAGAACGGGCCTGGCGGCATGCTCGAAGTGCTGGAGCAACTGCCTGAGCAGCGCAAGGTACTTATCCACATCAACAACACCAACCCGATTCTCGACGAAGATTCGCCGGAGCGTGCGGAATTGGCGCGGCGTGACGTTGAAGTGGCGTTTGATGGCATGAGTATTGTGCTGTAGCGGATGGCCCCATCGCTGGCAAGCCAGCTCCCACAAGGTTCTGTGGCGTACACAAAACCTGTGGGAGCTGGCTTGCCAGCGATGACGTCCTGACAGACACCACAGAATCCAACGGTTGTTCCCGGAGAACAGACATGACTGACACGCCAATGTCCCCCACCGAATTCGAAGCCGCCCTGCGCGCCAAAGGCGCCTACTACCACATCTACCACCCGTATCACGTGGCGATGTATGAAGGCCGCGCCACCCGCGAGCAGATTCAGGGCTGGGTCGCCAACCGCTTCTACTATCAGGTGAACATCCCCCTGAAAGACGCGGCGATCCTTGCCAATTGCCCGGACCGCGAAATCCGCCGCGAATGGATTCAGCGTCTGCTCGATCACGACGGCGCCCCCGGTGAAGACGGCGGCATCGAAGCCTGGCTGCGCCTCGGTCAAGCGGTCGGTCTCGACCCGGATCAACTGCGCTCGCAGGAACTGGTGCTGCCCGGCGTGCGTTTTGCCGTCGACGCCTACGTCAACTTCGCCCGTCGCGCCAGTTGGCAGGAAGCCGCCAGCAGCTCGCTGACCGAACTGTTCGCGCCGCAGATCCACCAGTCGCGCCTCGACAGCTGGCCGCAGCATTACCCGTGGATCGACCCGGCCGGTTATGAATACTTCCGCACCCGCCTCGGTCAGGCACGGCGTGATGTCGAGCATGGTCTGGCGATCACGCTCGAGCACTACAAGACGCGCGAAGGCCAGGAGCGCATGCTGGAAATTCTCCAGTTCAAACTGGACATTCTTTGGAGCATGCTCGATGCCATGAGCATGGCCTACGAACTGAACCGCCCGCCGTATCACAGCGTGACCGAACAACGGGTCTGGCATAAAGGAATCACCTTATGAGTTTCGACCGCAGCAAAGTACCGAGCTGGCGTCCCGGCTACCGCTTCCAGTACGAACCGGCGCAAAAAGGCCATGTGCTGCTGTATCCGGAAGGCATGATCAAGCTCAACGAAACGGCTGCGCTGATTGGTGGTTTGATTGACGGCGAGCGCGATGTCGCGGCGATCATTGCCAAACTCGATGAGCAGTTCCCCGGCGTGCCCGAGCTCGGTGATGACATCGAGCAATTCATGGAGGTTGCCCGTGCTCAGCACTGGATCGAACTTGCCTGATCTGCCGCCCAAGCCTGATATCGGCCTGCCGCTGTGGCTGCTCGCCGAGCTGACCTACCGCTGCCCGCTGCAATGCCCGTACTGCTCCAATCCACTGGATTTTGCCGAGCAGGGCAAAGAGCTGAGCACAGAACAATGGATCAAGGTCTTCCGCGAGGCGCGGGAGATGGGCGCGGCGCAACTGGGCTTTTCCGGTGGCGAGCCGCTGGTGCGTCAGGATCTCGCCGAGCTGATTCATGAAGCGCGGCAGTTGGGTTTCTACACCAACCTGATCACCTCCGGCATCGGCCTGACCGAGCAGAAAATCAGCGACTTCAAGAAGGCCGGCCTCGATCACATCCAGATCAGTTTCCAGGCCAGCGACGAGCAAGTGAACAACCTGCTCGCCGGCTCGAAAAAAGCCTTCGCGCAGAAGCTGGAAATGGCCCGCGCGGTGAAAGCCCACGGCTATCCGATGGTGCTGAATTTCGTCACCCATCGGCACAATATCGACAAGATCGACCGCATTATTGAGCTGTGCATTGCGCTTGAAGCCGACTTCGTCGAGCTCGCCACCTGCCAGTTCTATGGTTGGGCGCAGCTCAATCGTGTCGGCCTGTTGCCGACCAAAGAACAACTGGTGCGCGCCGAACGCATCACCAACGAATATCGGGCGAAGCTGGAAGCCGAAGGGCATCCGTGCAAGCTGATTTTCGTCACCCCGGATTACTACGAAGAGCGCCCGAAAGCCTGCATGAACGGTTGGGGCAGCATCTTTCTGACGGTCACCCCGGACGGCACCGCCCTGCCCTGCCATGGCGCCCGACAAATGCCGGTGAAATTTCCCAATGTGCGCGATCACAGCATGCAGCACATCTGGTACGACTCGTTCGGCTTCAACCGCTTTCGCGGTTACGACTGGATGCCCGAGCCGTGCCGCTCCTGCGACGAGAAAGAAAAAGACTTCGGCGGCTGCCGCTGCCAGGCATTCATGCTCACCGGTGATGCGAGCAACGCTGACCCTGTGTGCAGCAAATCCGAACATCACGGCGTGATCCTCAAGGCCCGCGAAGAAGCCGAGACCGCCACCCAAACCATCGAACAACTGGCCTTCCGCAATGAACGAAACTCACGCCTCATCGCCAAGGGCTGAGCCTTTCAGCGCTTCGCAAGCCGTCGCAGCCGGCATGGATTTCGCCGAGTTGCAACTCGGTGCCAATGGGCTGTTCTGGAATGAATATCGCCCCGAAGATGCCGCGTGCCGGATCTGGCATTGGCGCGATGGTGTGGCGAAATGTCTGACGCCGGATGGTTTCAGCGTGCGCAGTCGGGTGTACGAATATGGCGGTGGCGCGTTTTGTCTGACGCCGGATGGGGTGGTTTTCGTCGCTGAGGCGGATCAGCAGTTGTATCGGCAGAAGCTGGATGGCGAGCCTGCGGCGCTGACATCGGGCGAATGCCGTCATGGCGATGTGCATTTTGCTTTCGGCCAGGTGCTGGCTGTGGAAGAACAGCGTGATCAGCATCGGCTGGTGGCGATTGATCTGGCGGATGGGACGCGACATTTGTTGGTTGAGGGCGCGGATTTTTATGCGGCGCCAACACTCAGCCCGGATGGCCAGCGTTTAGTGTGGATCGAGTGGAGTCGACCGCACCAGCCGTGGACATCGACTCGACTGATGGTGGCTGAGCGCCTGGCGGATGGTGCATTCAGTTCGCCGCGCTGCGTGGCTGGCGCCGAGATTGAAGAGTCCATTCAACAACCGCGATTTGATGATGAAGGTCGGCTGTATTGCCTGACTGATCGCGGTGGTTTCTGGCAGCCATGGGCTGAGACTTCTGATGGTTTGAAGCCATTGCCCGCTGCTCAGGCCGATCATGCACCGGCGCCTTGGCAACTCGGCGGCTGCACCTGGTTGCCTGTTGAAGATTCAGTTTTAGCCAGTCGGAGTGAAGGTGGTTTTGGCCGTCTGACATTGGGCGATGAAGATTTCACCGGTGACTACAGCCGCTTCCGTCATCTGGCTCTGGATGCGCAATTTATCTACTGCATCGCGGCCTCGCCGATCAGCCCTTCGGCGGTTATTGCCATTGATCGAGCAACGCGTGAAGTGAAAGTGCTGGCCGGTGGCGTGGCGCCCCTGCCCGCCGAGCGCATCAGTCGTCCGCAAACGTTGCGTTATCCAAGCGGATCGGGCGAAGCGCATGGGTTTTTCTATCCGGCTATGAGCGGCGAGACGAAACCGCCGCTGGTGGTGTTCATCCATGGCGGCCCGACGTCGGCCTGCTATCCGATACTCGACCCGCGCATTCAGTACTGGACGCAACGCGGCTTCGCCGTCGCCGATCTCAACTATCGCGGCAGCAGCGGTTATGGCCGGGAGTATCGTCAGGCGTTGCATCTGAGCTGGGGTGAGGTGGATGTCGAGGATGCTTGTGCCGTCGTTGCGTATCTTGCCGAACAAGGCTTGATCGACGGGGAACGGGCATTCATTCGGGGTGGCAGCGCAGGCGGTTACACCACGTTGTGCGCATTGGCGTTCAAGCAGGTATTCCGCGCTGGCGCCAGTCTTTACGGGGTCAGCGATCCGGTAGCGCTGGCACGAGCGACACACAAATTCGAAGGCGATTATCTGGACTGGCTGATCGGCGATCCCGAGCGAGACGCCGAACGCTACGCCGCCCGCACGCCATTACTGCATGCCGACAACATCCGCGTGCCGGTGATTTTCTTTCAGGGTGAACTCGACGCAGTGGTTGTCCCGCAACAGACCCGCGACATGGTCACGGCACTGGAGCAGAACGGCATCCCGGTCGAAGCCCATTACTACCCCGACGAACGCCACGGCTTCCGCCGCGCCACCAATCAGGCACATGCGCTGGAACAGGAGTGGAAATTCTATCGACGGGTGATGGGATTTACAGACTGAAACCCTCTCCCTGTAGGAGCTGCGGCACGCTGCGATCTTTTGATTTTAATTCGAGGATCAGGATCAAAAGATCGCAGCGTGCCGCAGCTCCTACAGGTTTATGCCGCTGACTCAGCGCTTGGCGATGATGTACACCGCATGCACGATCCCCGGAATATACCCGCACAACGTCAGCAGAATGTTCAACCAGAACGCCCCGCCAAACCCGACCTGCAGAAACACGCCCAGTGGTGGCAACAGAATAGCGATGATGATCCGAATAAAGTCCATGGGGCAGCTCCTGTATGGGGGTTGGCTCACTTGAGCCATACAAGCTAATCGACCCGCGCCGTTCGTCAGGGTTCAGTGCAACTGCCATTTGATCGCCACCACCTCACAAAAAAAACGCCCCACGCCAAAAGAATCAGGCGTGGGGCGTGCGTTATACCGCGAGACGGTTCTTTAATTCGGGTAGGAAACTTCAGCTCAGACGGCAATCCCTTTGCGGCATTGCAGTTGTGCGGTGCGCACGCGGGCGAACGCGCGACCCAGGCGCAGGAGCATTTCGTCGATGTTGGTTTTGCTCACGGTGAGCGCCGGGGTGAAGCGCAGGCAGTTGGCTTGCGGGGCGTTGAGCAGCAGGCCTTCGTGCAAGGCGGCGTGGACTACGGCGTCGGCGCAATCGTCCGACAGGGTCAGTCCGTAGAACAGGCCTTGGCCGCGCAGTTCGCCGTGGTCGTAGCGGTGCGCCAAGCGGGCCAGGCCTTCGCGCAGGTGCTGGCCGTTGTCGTTGACCTGCTGGAGAAAGCTGCGATCGTGCACACTGTCGAGCACCACCAGCCCGGCCGCTGTCATCAGCGCGTTGCCGTGATGCGTGCCGCCGAGTTCGCCCGCCTCGAAACAGCAGGCCTTGCCCCGTGCCAGCAGCGCCGCCAACGGCACACCGCCGCCAAGCCCTTTGCCGAGCACGACGATATCGGCGCGCACGCCGCAGGACTGTTCCGCGAGCAAGGTGCCACAGCGACCAATGCCGGTTTGCACTTCGTCGAGGATCAGCAGAATGCCCAACTCACGGCACAGTCGTTCGACACCTTTGAGGTAATGCTCGGTGGCCGGAACAACGCCGGCATCGCTCTGGGTCGGTTCAAGCATGATCGCCACGGTTTGCGCATCGACCGCCGCGTGCAGCGCTGGCAAGTCGTTGAACGGCACCGGATCGAACCCCGGCAGCAACGGCGCGAAACGATTGTGCAGATTGCAGCTGTCCGAAGCAGAAATCGTTGCCAGGCTGCGGCCATGGCAGCCTTGCTTCGCAACAATAATCCGCGAGGCGCCGCCGCGATGCAGTTGGCCCCACTTGCGTGCCAGTTTGATCGCCGCTTCACAGGCTTCGCTGCCGCTGTTGAGCAGGTAAGCCTGATCGCTGGCGGTAGCGGCGCACAGCCGCTCGGCGAGGCTGAGCATGCCGCGATTGTGCAGGTTGAAACCGGGATTGATCAGCGCCTGCGCCTGACTGCTGATGGCTTTGACCAGCGCCGACGGGCTGTGGCCGAGGCTGTTGGCGCCGCCGGCCTGAGAAAAGTCGAGATACGCGCGGTCGTTACTGTCCCATAGCCACGAACCCTGACCACGAACGAATACCTGCTGCGGCCGTTCGACACTGGGCATCAGCCGCTCGGCGCTAAGACTTTCAGTGTTTTCAGAGAAATTGGCCTCGAACGAGAGGTCATCAAGACTCGGCGTCTGGCGCCGCAAACTGAACAGATTCATTGGAAAACACCTCGATTGAGGTGTTTTGAACTGCCTATGTAAACACTGTGGAAGCGAACGCTATTCATCGCGCTTTCTGGCCCTGTAAGCCTTGTGAATGCGGTTAGACTAGGCTCACTGACGGCTTCGGGCCATTTCGTTTTTCCAGCATTTTCGATAAGCATTACTTATGGATTTCAAACAACTGCGTTATTTCGTCGCGGTCTACGAAGAAGGCCATGTCGGCCGGGCAGCGGAACGTCTGTCGATCTCGCAGCCAGCGTTGTCGCAGCAGATCCGCCAACTTGAGCAGAACCTCGACGTCACCCTGTTCGAGCGCAGCAGCAAACGTCTGCTGCCGACCCTCGCCGCACACACTTTGTACAACCATGCCTTGCCGCTGCTCGATGGTTTGCAACGGGCACGCGAGGCGTTGGGCAACTTCAAGGGACAGGCCTTGCGCACGCTGGCCATCGGCGTACTGCAAACGGTTCACACCAGTCTGGTGCCGCAAATGCTTGAGCGGGTGCGCAAGGCGCAACCGCATCTGGTAGTGCAGATTTATGAATTGACTGGACTTGAGATCGAGCGGCGCCTGCTCAACGGGTCGCTGGACATTGGCATCAGTTATCTGCCGCCGCGCCAACCGGGCCTGCATGGCGTGATGCTCTATGAAGACGAACTGACGCTGGTGATCCCGGCGGATCATCCGTTGCGCGAATTCAAGAAAGTCTCGATGCGCCAGGCCGCCGAATTGCCCATGCTGCTGTTGGGCGAGGAGTTCCAGATCCGCCAGATCTGGCAGGCGCAACTCACAGCCTTGGGACGGCGCCCGCAAGTACAGGCCGAGCTGAACAATATGGTGGGGATTCTCGACAGTCTGCCGCACACCAAATTGGCGACGGTGCTGCCTGGGCGTTCGCAGAAGGAATACGACGATCAGGATCTGCTATGGAAACCGCTGAGCGAGCCACGGGTGCCGCTGAAGGTGGGTCTGGTGTGTCGCGATGTGCAACGCCAGCAGGCCTCTTTGGCTCTTTTGCGGACATTGCTGGAAGAAGTGATGGAACGCGAGATGAAGCCAACGCTTGATCCGCTGGCCTGACTACTTTTCTGCAGGCAAAAGAAAACCCCGCCGAAGCGGGGCTTTGCAGACTGTTTCCCTGACATCCATTTCACTCCGCCACCCTGGCAGAATCCTACGTGTCCGTGTTGTTGCTTTGCGCTTCCTGCGCGACGTCCATGAAATGTAGATTAGCTCTGGATCCAATTTCCGACTATGGGAGAACAGCAGCACGTCATGTAAGAGAATGCTTACATGACGTTACATCATCAGAATTGCGCCGCATCCAGCAGGAACAGCGACTCGCTGCCAGCCTTCACCGACGCGCTCAACGAGTGAATGCGCGGCAACAGACGGGCGAAGTAGAAACGTGCGGTGCCGAGCTTGCTGGCGTAGAAATCGTCCTGCGCTTCTTTGCCCAGCGCAGCTTTAGCCATCAGTGCCCACATGTAAGCGTAGGAAACGTAGCCGAACGCTTGCAGATATTCGACCGAGGCCGCGCCGATTTCGTTCGGGTTGTTTTTCGCCCGATCCAGTACCCACGAGGTCAGTTCGTCGAGGGTGTCGACGGCATCGTTCAGCGGCTTGGTGAATTCGCCCAGATCGGCGCTGGCAGTCGCGGTGAAGTGGCGGATCTCGTCAGCGAACAGCTTGTAGAACGCGCCGCCGCTGCCGACGATCTTGCGACCGACCAGATCCAGCGCCTGAATGCCGTTGGTGCCTTCGTAGATCTGGGTGATGCGCACATCACGCACCAGTTGTTCCTGGCCCCACTCACGGATGTAGCCGTGACCGCCGAAAATCTGTTGGCCGTGCACGGTGGTTTCCAGACCGAGATCGGTGAGGAACGCTTTGGCCACCGGCGTCAGCAACGCGACCAGATCTTCGGCACGCTTGCGGGTCGCGGCGTCTTCGCTGAACTTGGCGGTGTCGAGTTGCATCGCCACGTAAGTGGAGAACGCACGGCCGCCTTCGTTCGAGGCTTTCATGGTCAGCAGCATGCGCCGCACGTCCGGGTGGACGATGATCGGGTCAGCGACTTTGTCTTTGTTTTGCGCGCCCGTCGGTGAACGGCTTTGCAGACGGTCGCGCGCGTATTCAACGGCGTTCTGATAAGAGCGCTCGCCGGTCGCCAGGCCTTGGATGCCGACGCCCAGACGCTCGTAGTTCATCATGGTGAACATCGCGTTGAGGCCTTTGTTCGGCTCGCCGACCAGATAACCCACGGCTTCGTCGAAGTTCATCACGCAGGTCGCGGAGGCCTGGATGCCCATTTTGTGTTCGATCGAACCGCAGTTCGCCGGGTTGCGCGCGCCGAGGCTGCCGTCGGCGTTGACCATGAACTTCGGCACGAGGAACAGCGAGATGCCTTTCGGGCCCGCCGGGGCGTCCGGCAGTTTCGCCAGCACCAGGTGAATGATGTTTTCGGTGAGGTCGTGTTCGCCACCGGTGATGAAGATCTTGGTACCGCTGACCTTGTAGGAACCGTCGGCCTGAGGCTCAGCCTTGGTACGAATAATCCCCAGGTCGGTGCCGGCGTGCGGCTCGGTCAGGCACATCGAACCGGCCCAGACGCCGGCGTACATGTTCGGCAGGTACGCGGCCTTCAGCTCTTCGCTGGCGTGGGCATTGATCGACAGGCAGGCACCGGCGGTCAACATCGGGTACAGACCGAAGGACAGGCTGGCGGAGTTGACCATTTCTTCAACTTGCGCCGACACGGCTTTGGGCATGCCCATGCCGCCGTACTCGGGATCACCGCCCACGCCGACCCAACCGCCTTCGGCGTAAGTCTGATAAGCCTGTGGGAAACCGGCCGGGGTGGTGACGGCGCCGTCGGCCCAATGGCAGCCTTCTTCGTCAGCGGCACGGCTCAAAGGCGCGATGCTTTTGCTGGTGACCTTGCCGGCCTCTTCGAGAATGGCTTCAACGGTTTCGGCGTCGACGGTCTCGGCCAGTGCCGGCAGTTCGGCCCAGAGTTTGGCGACCTCGAACACTTCATTGAGGACGAAGCGCATATCGCGCAGCGGCGCTTTGTAGTCAGCCATGGCAAACCTCGCAAGATCTAAACGGTGATTCGTGGAATGATGTTTTCGTTGAGCCCGAGTGTACCTCAACAACTTTTGCGACACATAGGGTCAACCGGTGACTGATTTGTTATTTTTAGTCACCACAAAAAATCGCAGCCCCGCCAACCCCAAATTCCCTGTAGGAGCTGCCGAAGGCTGCGATCTTTTGATCTTCTTTAAAGCGCAAACAACTCCGCCGGCAACTTCATCAAACAATCACTCCCCGCCTCAATCGCCGCCCGATGCGCCGCCGTACGTGGCAACAAGCGCTTGAAGTAAAACTCGCACGTCGCCAATTTCCCGCGCAGATAATCCGCCTCGCCCTCGCCCGCCTCCAATTGCGCCTGCGCCACCCACGCCATGCGCAACCACAGATAACCGAGAATGATGTAACCGCTGTACATCAGATAATCCACCGACGCCGCGCCCACTTCATCAGGGTTCTTCATGGCCGCCATGCCGACCTTCATGGTCAGGTCGCCCCACTGCTGATTCAGCTCGTTGAGCTGCGCAACAAAACTGCCCAACTGCGGATGGTCAACATTGGTCGCGCAGAACTTGTGGACGATTTTGGTAAACCCACGCAGCAATTTGCCCTGACTGCCCAGCACCTTGCGCCCGAGCAGATCCAGCGCCTGAATGCCGTTAGTGCCTTCGTAAATCGGTGCAATCCGGCAATCGCGCACCAGTTGCTCCATGCCCCACTCGCGAATAAAACCGTGACCGCCAAATATCTGCATGCCGAGGTTGGTCACTTCCAGCCCGCTGTCGGTCATGAACGCTTTGCAGATCGGCGTGAGGAACGCCAGCAGGTCTTCAGCCTCCTGGCGCGCGTCGGCGTCGCTGTTCAGATGTGCGGTATCGAGCAACTGCGCGGTGAAGTAGGTCAGTGCGCGGTTGCCTTCGTTGAAGGCTTTCATGGTCAGCAACATGCGCCGCACGTCGGGGTGGACGATGATTGGGTCGGCGACTTTGTCCGGGGCTTTGGCGCCGGTCAGTGAGCGCATCTGCAAGCGGTCGTTGGCATATTTGATCGCGCCCTGAAAGCTTGCCTCGCCCAGACACAAGCCCTGCATGCCGGTGCCGAGCCGCGCGTGGTTCATCATGGTGAACATGCAGTTGAGGCCCTTGTTCGGCTCGCCGATCAGGTAGCCCTTGGCGCCATCGAAATTGAGCACGCAGGTGGCCGAAGCCTTGATGCCCATCTTGTGTTCGATCGAACCACAGGAAACACCGTTGCGTTCGCCCGCTTCGCCCGCCGTGTCCGGCAAGAACTTCGGCACGATAAACAGCGAGATGCCCTTGGTCCCGGCTGGCGCGTCCGGCAGTTTCGCCAACACCAGATGGATGATGTTGTCGCTCATGTCGTGCTCGCCGGCGGAGATGAAAATCTTGCTGCCGGTGACCGCATAACTGCCGTCAGCCTGAGGCACGGCGCGGGTCTTGATGATGCCCAGATCGGTGCCGCAGTGGGCTTCGGTCAGGCACATGGTGCCGGTCCATTGCCCGGCGGTGAGTTTGCTCAGATAGGTTTCTTTCTGCTCGGCGCTGCCGTGGGCGTGGATCGCCGACATCGCGCCGTGGGTCAGGCCCGGGTACATGCCCCACGAGGTGTTGCTGGAGCCGACCATTTCGCTGATCACCAACCCCAGCGAACTCGGCAGACCCTGGCCGCCGTAGGTCGGATCTGCCGCCAGACCATGCCAGCCACCTTCGACATATTGTGCGAAAGCCTGCTTGAAGCCTGTAGGCGTTGTCACCACACCGTTGTCGAACTGGCAGCCCTCCTCGTCACCGCTGCGATTGAGCGGCGCCAGAACGTTCTCGCAGAACTTCGCGCCCTCTTCGAGGATCGCGTTGATCATGTCCGGGCTCGCGTCATCCGCGCCGAGGGCGGCGTAGTTGGCGTGGAAGTCGAAGACGTGATCGATCAGAAAGCGCATGTCGCGCAGCGGGGCTTTGTACTCAGGCATGGTGGCTTCTCCGTCAGCAGATTCCTCAACCTACTGCCGGCCACCACGCCCGACAATCATTGTGCAGACGCTGAATGCGCCGTCATCACTCAACCTGCGGCCGTGCCCATGCGCACCGCGCCACGGCGGTTCTGGCCGAACGCGACGACGCAGTTTCGCCCTGCGCCTTTGGCGCTGTAGAGCGCCTCGTCGGCTGATTTCAGGACTTGCTCGGGGTTGCGCTGCTCAACGCGCTCGGCGACGCCGATACTCACCGTCACCGACACGCTCGAAGCACCCGAGCCGGCGCGACGCTGACGTCCTTGTTGGTCGTCGTTCGGGCGGTTTTCCTGATTGCGCAGTTGAATGTTGTAGGACGCAATCGACTCGCGGATCACTTCCAGGTGCGGCATGCACTCTTCAAGGGTTTTACCTGCAAACACCAGGGCGAATTCCTCACCGCCATAGCGATATGCCCTACCGCCACCGCTGATTTTCGACAGCTTGCTGGCGACCAGACGCAGCACTTGGTCACCAACATCGTGGCCGTGGGTGTCGTTGAATTTCTTGAAGTGGTCGACGTCGCTCATCGCCAGCACATAGTTGCGGCCGAGGCGCTGCATGCGTTCGTTGAGTGCGCGACGCCCCGGCAGACCGGTGAGCTCGTCGCGGAAGGCCATTTGATAAGCCTCGTGCGCAACGGCGGCGGCGATCATCAACATCACCTGGCTGCACATGATGTTCAGGGTAAACGGCAGGATGAAGGTTTTCGGCAGCATCCAGAACACGCCGAGCAGGCCGACCAGTTGCGCCGCGTGCAGCGGGCGCGGGTTGCGCCAGTACTGCCAGGCCAAGAGCAGGAACGCCGAGATAAATACCGGATAGGACAGCTGGATCAGGCTCATCCAAGCGCCGTGCAGCGCCGGCCAGCGGATTTCCGAGAGCCACATCAACAGCGCCTGGGGATAACTTTGCTCAAGCCCCAACGCCACGCTGCCAAACGCGAGTAAAACGGCGAAGCGCGCGACCATGTCCTGAAACAGGTGCGTGCGCTCCTGCCACGCGGCAAACAGGCCAAACAGCAGCGGCAAGAGCAGACAGACCAGATGGAAGACCACGGCGGCGTCTTCGCGCACTTTGCCGTTGTCGCGGTAATAGTCGGTCTGGGTATCGAGCAGAAAGTAGGCGATGTACACCGTGAGCATCAGAAACAGTTCGCGCTGACGTCGGTATACCGCGCAGTAAGCTCCGCCCAGCAACAGCACCAAAGTCGGCAACACGTTGAACAGCGAAGTGAAGAACACGTTGAGGTCTTTGACGTACGCAGCCGCCAACCCCGCGAGTAACAACAGCAGCGAAGGTAAAAAATGACTGAAACGTACAGCGGAAGAACGCGGCAAGGGTAAAGCTCCGACCCGTCATGGCAAAAAAGATGGCATTGTGCCTGCAATGTGGCCAGTTAAGCACACAATGTGATCCAGATCACAGGCAGTCTCTTTAACGGCAGAAAACCCGACTATCTGAGCGTTTTGCCAAGTTTTTTGCCCTGCGCGGTCTGCTGGCCACCATGGCTGATGGCCAGCCTTGGAAAAAATCCTTACAGATCGTTATAGAACGGCAGTAATGGCCCCTCCGCCGGGCTCCGTCCCTCGGCACCGTAGGGTTTGAGATTGAGCGAAGCATCCGCCGCTTGCCGCGTCGTCACCTTCGGACTGGCCGGACGCTGAGTCACGGCATTTTCATCGCCGACATGGCCCTGCGGAATCACCAGTGACGGATGATCGAACGGCGCCCGTTCCCAGGCCACTCGCGGATCGGTCAGGCCGACTTCCATGAATTTCACCAGTGCATCGATCTCGTCCGGGGTCAGGTTGAGGTTGGTCATGTCCGGATCGAGGTTCGAGGTGTTGTGCTGATTCGCCGAAGGATGCTCGAAACCGCTGGTGTTGTTGGCGTCCTCGCCACGGCGATCACCGCCGCGGTTATAAAACTCCATGACTTGCTTGAGCGTCGCGCGGCTGCCGTTGTGAAAGTACGGCCCGGTCAGCGCGATGTTGCGCAGGGTCGGCGTCTTGAAGGCGCCATCGACCGAATCGCGGAAGTTGACGTTGGGTTTGAGCGTGGCGTCGCACGGAATCGCTGCGCTCAGCGGTGCTTCGAAGGTGCAGACATCGACATCCAGCGGATCGGCAATGCTGGCGCCCTGCAACAGCTTGTTGTATTGACGGCTGAACGACCACGGATTGCCCCAGGCATCTGACCCGCCAAGCGCGAGGTCTTCGGAAGTCGGGCGCACGCCGGTGTTGTAGAAACCGTTGTCGTAGAGCGTGGTGAGGTTGTCGGCCATGACCATGCGCTCGATACGCTCACGCGGGTGCATCAACAAGCGGCTGGCGGCATTGGTCAGCTCCGCGCCGCCATGGCAGTTCACACATTTACCCTTGCCGAGAAACAGGTTCATGCCTTGGACCTGCTGCGCGTTCATGGCGGTTGAATCGCCTTGCAGGTAAGCATCGATGGGCGCCTGATCGGAGATCAACGTGGATTCGTACATCTGAATCGCCAGACCGAAGAACAACGGAAAATTGGCTTCCATCTGCGTATACGGCGCACCACCCACCAGCACGTTTTGCGTGGCGTTCCACAGGCGTGGCTGGAAGGCGTTCTTGATCAGTTCGCGATAGGTCGGGCGCCGCGCGCCGGACACTGAGGCGAGCACGGAATCGTTGGAGGAAATCCGTTGTTGCTTGAGCATCAACTGATCGAGCATGCGCCGGCCGATGTCGGCGAAAGTACGGCCGCCGCAGGACATCTCCACCGCGCTACCGGGCGGGCCTACTGCTTGCGATGCGGCGGAAGCGTCGTTAAGCGCCAGTCGGACTTTGCTGGCCACGGTGCTGCGCTCGGCGGTTACGTAAATCCCTGCATCGGGATCGCGGTTGCCGAACGGCGAGAAGCCGTTGAACACGTTATTCGCGCGGCCATCCCAGAAATTGCGCACGTTGAACGCCGCGTTGATCACCGACGGCGCGTTACGCCCGGTGCTGCGACGCACGTTGATACCGCCGACCTGGAAAATACCGTCGGGCTGCTGGGTGCATTTGTCGAAGCGCGGCTGGTTGGGTTTGACGAAATTAGCGTCGAACACGCCCTGGGAGCCGACCACGTCGTCGCTCGAATAGACGATCGGCGAGTTGCGCTCCAGTGGATTGCTCAGCACATGGGTCGGGAAGTCCGTTTTCTTCAGCGTGTAGTTCGGCCCGCCCTTGCCGCCGGACAAGGTCGCGTAGGACGCCACGTCACCGGGTATGTCGGAGGCCACGAAGGGCTTGTTGAAGATCGAGGCGACGTTAGCGTTGGTGTGTGCCTGGCCGGGGTTGAGCTGGTTGGTGATGCGGTGGTCGACGCCGGCGTGATAGTGGCAGGAGGCGCACGCGGTGGCGCCATCGCTGCCGACTTCCATGTCCCAGAACAGCGCTTTGCCGAGCAGAATCGCGGCGGAGCGGTTGAGCACGTAGTCAGTCATCAAGTCGACCTTGCGCCCGCCTTCTGTCCCCGACGGATCGGGCGGCAGCATGCCACGCAGCGATTGCAGGCTCGGCACTTCCGGTACTGGCGGATCCACTTCGGCGGGCGTTGCGGCCATTGCGCCGGAGGCTGCGAGTGCGAGGGGTAGCCAGACAAGTCGACTGATGTTCATGTGCTTCACCCTGACGGTTGTTGTTATGCGTTTTGCCGGGCGAGAGGTGTCGTGGAACAGCACAGGATTTCTCGTGAGCGCCGGTTAATCCGGGCAGTGCAATTAATTGGCCATCCTGCTTGGAAACATTTTGAATCAATAAACGCGGGGACAGCGCGCTGGCAGCCACCGTTTCTGCTGGGGAATGTCCCCAGTGTTGGGGGCAAATCCAGCGCAAAAAAAAACCGCTGCCCCCGTAGGAGCAGCGGTTTTTCAAGAGACTGCGTTAAGGCTTAGTAGCCCAGTGCGAAGTCTTCTTCTTTCATGTCCATCAGGTTGTTGGCACCCGACAGCATGGTCGCCACGTGGGTACGGGTACGCGGCAGGATGCGCTGGAAGTAGAAGCGCGCAGTTTGCAGCTTGGCGGTGTAGAACGCTGCGTCGCCGGTGCCTTCTGCCAGCTTTTCAGCGGCCAGACGCGCCATGTCGGCCCAGAAGTAAGCCAGGCAGGCATAACCGGAGTACATCAGGTAGTCCACGGAAGCCGCGCCGACTTCTTCGCGATCTTTCATGGCGGCCATACCGACCTTCATGGTCAGCTCGCCCCATTCCTTGTTGATTGCCGCCAGCGGTGCGACGAATTCTGCAACGGCTTCGTTGCCTTCGTTGTTCTGGCAGAACTTGTGGACGATCTTGGTGAAGCCTTTCAGAGCTTCGCCTTGCGTCATCAGCACTTTACGGCCGAGCAGGTCGAGTGCCTGGATACCGGTGGTGCCTTCGTACAGCATCGAAATGCGGCTGTCGCGAACGTTCTGCTCCATGCCCCACTCGGCGATGAAGCCGTGGCCGCCGTAGATCTGAACGCCGTGGTTGGCGGATTCGAAACCGACTTCGGTCATGAACGCTTTAGCGATCGGGGTCATGAAAGCCAGCAGTGCGTCGGCTTTCTTCTTTTCTTCTTCATCGACGCCGTATTTGACGATGTCGACCTGTTTGGCGGTGAAGTACACCATCGCACGGTTGCCTTCGGCGAACGCCTTCATGGTCAACAGCATGCGGCGTACGTCAGGGTGAACGATGATCGGGTCAGCGGCTTTTTCCGGCGCTTTCGGGCCAGTCAGCGAACGCATTTGCAGACGATCGCGAGCGTATTTCAGGCCGCCCTGGAAACCGATTTCGGCGTGGGCCAGACCTTGCAGCGCGGTACCCAGACGTGCGGTGTTCATAAAGGTGAACATGCAGTTCAGGCCTTTGTTCGCCGGGCCGATCAGGTAACCGGTAGCGCCGTCGAAGTTCATCACGCAAGTGGCGTTGCCGTGGATGCCCATCTTGTGTTCCAGCGAACCGCAGGTCACTGCGTTGCGCTCACCGACGGTGCCATCAGCGTTCGGCATGAACTTTGGAACGATAAACAGCGAGATGCCTTTGGTGCCAGCCGGTGCGTCCGGCAGGCGGGCCAGCACGATGTGGACGATGTTATCGGCCATGTCGTGTTCACCGGCCGAGATGAAGATCTTGGTGCCGGAAACCTTATAGGAACCGTCGGCCTGAGGTTCGGCCTTGGTGCGCAACATGCCCAGGTCGGTGCCGCAGTGCGGTTCGGTCAGGCACATGGTGCCGGTCCATTCGCCGGAGACCAGTTTGGTCAGATAGGCTTCTTGCTGCTCTGGCGTGCCGTGCTCGGAGATGGTGTTCATCGCGCCGTGCGACAGGCCTGGGTACATGCCCCACGACCAGTTGGCTTCGCCAACCATTTCGCTTACGGCCAGACCCAGCGACTCCGGCAGGCCTTGGCCGCCGTGCTCGACGTCGTGCGCCAGGCTTGGCCAGCCGCCTTCAACGAATTGCTTGTAAGCCTCTTTGAAGCCCGTCGGGGTTTTCACGCCGGACTCGCTCCAGGTGCAACCTTCGAGGTCGCCCACGCGGTTCAGCGGTGCCAGTACCTGCTCACAAAACTTGGCGCCTTCTTCGAGAATGGCGTCAACCATGTCCGGAGTTGCGTCTGCGCAAGCCGGAAGGCTCTGATAGTGCGCTTCGTAGCCGAGCAGCTCGTCACGAACGAAGCGAATATCACGCAAGGGGGCCTTGTAGTCAGGCATAGCGATAAACCTCTGCTGATGTAACCGGGAATGAACGACCGCGTTGATTTGTTGTGACGGTCAAACAGTTGTTTGAAACATACGTTTACGCCGAAATCTTGTCAAGCATCGATCTTTTGCCGTTCGTCATCACGTCCGGCAAACGCTGGGCACAGCAAACCGCCATTGGCTCAAGCGAGTCATCGGCGCTGAAAAAAGATTAGTTGAGGGAGAAGGACTTACAACGAAAAACGCCGCGACAAGGCGCGGCGCTCAGGAAACTGAAGGCAAAAAAATCAGGCAAATGTATCGATGATCGTCCCGAGCATTTCATCGGATGCCTTGGCGACTTTCACGCCCAGCTCCGCCTGGAGCTTGCCCTGAGACATCTCGACCATATTGCTGGCCAGATCAGATTGCTGAGCACGATCCACGCCACGCAGACGATCGACCTGTACTTCGGACGACTGGCTGGTCACCGAGCGTTCAATCGTATTATTGGCAATCTGGCTGGCAGCCTGATCGACGCGGTTCTGTCCACTCTGAATCGAGCTCAGACCGGCATAAAAAGCTGTGTTACCGGAGATTTCCATAACGGTTCTCATCCTTGGGAAGGATCAATGGCTGCCATTGAAGCAGAGGTGTCAGAAAAACACCCGTCAAAAACACTAATGGCACAGTGCCTGCCCATAGAGAAAAACTTAGTCGAGCAGATCCAGTTGCAAATGATCCGCCACGGCCTCGGCACTCAAGGCCTTGAGTTTAGGCACGCGTCCCAAACACGGCGCGGGGATGCGCTCAGCCAATGTCGCCAGATTTTCCTCTAGCCGCGAGGTCTTTGGATCAATGATATTCGCCACCCACCCCGCTAACTGCAGGCCATCACGGGCGATTGCCTCAGCTGTCAGCAGCGCATGACTGATGCAACCCAGTCGCACACCGACGACCAGAATCACCGGCAGCTTCAACGCAATCGCCAAATCCGACAAATTATCCTGATCCGCCAACGGCACGCGCCAGCCACCCGCGCCTTCAATCAAGGTGAAATCGGCGTTCATCGCCAGAATCTCGCGCATCGGCGCCAACAACGATTGCACGGTCAGCGCCACACCCGCTTCACGCGCCGCCAGATGCGGCGCGATGGCCGGCTCGAACGCCACCGGATTGACCTGTTGATAAGTCAGCGGCACCGAACACTCGGCCAGCAGCGCTAGCGCATCCGAATTACGCAAACCCTTGGGCGTGACATCGCACCCGGACGCCACCGGTTTGCCTGCCGCCGTGCTCAAGCCTGCCGACCGCGCCGCGTGCAGCAACCCCGCGGCAACCGTGGTCTTGCCGACATCGGTGTCGGTTCCGGTGATGAAATAGGCTGCGCTCATACGGGTTTCTCCAACACGGCGTAGACCACCTGATAAGTCGCCGGCAACCCCGACGCCTCACGGAACTGCTCGTAAGCTTCAACCAAGCCGAGAATCCGCGCGCGCCCGGTCAAACCGCCCGGCCGTCCCGGATTCAGATTGTGCGCGCCCAGGGCTTTCAATTCATGGGTCAGGCTGCGCACATCCGGGTAATGCAGCACGTGCGCCTGTTTCTCCAGACTCAACGTGCGTAAACCGCTGGCCGCGGACATTTGCTCATAGCGAGCGAACTCGCGGAAGCGGTTGACGTGCACCAGCCCGTCGACCTGCCGCCAGCTGTCGCGCAACTCAAACAGCGTCCCTACACAAAGACTAGCAAACGCAAAAATTCCGCCCGGTTTCAGTACGCGAAAGGCCTCGCTGAGCACTGCTTCGAAATCCGCACACCACTGCACCGCGAGGCTGGAGAAGATCAGGTCGCAGGTCGAATCCTGCAACGGCAGCCGCTCGGCATCGCCAGCAATAAAATGCTGCGCACCACCCAACGGACGTGCGTGCTCAAGCATGCCCTCGGCAATATCCAGCGCCACACCGTGGCTCTCGGCAAACCGCGAAGCCAACGCGCGGGTGAAGTATCCCGTGCCACAACCGAGATCCAGCCAGCGCGCCGGTACAAACTCCGTCGGCAAGCGCTGAATCAACTGTGTACCGACATCACGTTGCAACTCGGCGACGCTGTCGTAACTGGCCGCCGCGCGAGAAAAAGAGGCCGCGACCTGACGCTTGTCAGGCAAGCCGCCAGGCAGCACAAGAGACAAATCAGTCATCACCGCACTCATGTAAAAAAGCCTGGATTGCACCCGCCAGTCCGTGGGGGTCTTCCAGAAGAAACGCATGACTGGCCTGTTCGATCAGACCAATTTCGATATCCGGCAACAAGGCGAACAACGCCCCCGCTGCTTCCGCCGGCACCAAACCGTCCTGCCCGGCGAACAGATGCAACTGCGGCCCGCGAAACGCCTGCAGCGCATCGCGAGTATCCATTTGCGCAAGCAATTCCAGCCCGGCCATCAATGCCGTTGGCGCTGTATTCGGCGCGCCGCCGAGCAGCAAACGCGACAAGCCGCGCGGGTCTTGCGCGCCTTGTACACAGAGCAAAGAGAAACGTTTGAGGGTCGCGCGCGGATCGACCTGGCAACCGGCGAGAAACGCGTCGAACGTCTCGCCCGCCATTGCACTCGGCCATTGCTCATGGGCAACAAAACAAGGATTGCTCGCCAGCGTCAGCAATCCGCAGCAACGCTCGCCACGCCGCGCCGCCAATTCGCAGGCGAGCATCCCACCCAACGACCAGCCACCGAGCCACACGTCCTGAGGAATGCGCTCATCAAGTTCGTCGAGCCAGTCTTGCAGATCGCGGGAATCCAGCTCGGGTAACGGCTCGATGTCGACTTTCAGATGTTCATCGAGGCCTTGCAACGCA
Organism: Pseudomonas sp. GM80; assembly: GCF_000282515.1. Lineage (GTDB taxonomy): Bacteria > Pseudomonadota > Gammaproteobacteria > Pseudomonadales > Pseudomonadaceae > Aquipseudomonas. The sequence continues at coordinate 1,285 of NZ_AKJD01000157.1, read as the reverse complement.
GCGGCCAGAGGCTCCATCGGCGACACGCCGAGGCCCCAACCGGGCAGCAGAATCAGGCGATCACGCATGGCTTGGCTCCGACGAAAGTTGGGCAAAGCAATCGGCCAGTCCTGCTAACAATAGCTGCACCTGCGCTTCACTGTGGGCAGCGGTCAGGGTCACGCGCAAACGCGCACTGCCGGCGGGCACGGTGGGCGGACGAATCGCAGTAACCATCAGCCCGCGCTCGCGCAACATCTGCGACAAGCGCATCGCACGCCCGGCGTCGCCAATCATGATCGGCTGAATCGGCGTGAAGCTGTCCATCAACTCCAGGCCGATCTGCTCGGCGCCTTGGCGGAACTGACGGATCAGCGTTTGCAGATGCGCCCGGCGCCAATGCTCGGTGCACAGTAGCTCCAGACTTTTCAGCGTCGCGCAGGCCAACGCGGGGGGCTGGCTGGTGGTGTAAATGTATGGGCGGGCGAACTGGATCAGGCTTTCGATCAGCTCCTCGCTGCCCGCGACGAAAGCGCCAGCCGTGCCGAAGGCTTTGCCGAGGGTGCCGACCAACACCGGCACGTCCTCCTGACTCAGTCCGAAATGCTCGACGATGCCGCCGCCATTCGCGCCGAGCGGGCCGAAACCGTGCGCGTCATCGACCATCAGCCACGCGCCTTTGGCCTTGGCTGCGCGGGCGAGTGCCGGCAAGTCGGCCAGGTCGCCGTCCATGCTGAACACGCCGTCGGTGACCACCAGCGTGTTGCCGCTGGCTTTCTCCAGGCGCTTGGCCAGACTTTGCGCATCGTTGTGCAAATAGCGATTGAAACGCGCACCGGACAACAAACCGGCATCCAGCAGCGAAGCATGATTGAGGCGGTCTTCCAGCACCGTATCGCCCTGCCCGACCAGCGCGGTGACCGCACCGAGGTTGGCCATGTAACCGGTGGTAAACAGCAGCGCACGCGGGCGACCGGTGAGGTCGGCCAAGGCTTCTTCGAGTGCATGGTGCGGGCCGCTGTGGCCGATGACCAAGTGCGAAGCGCCGCCACCGACACCCCAACGCTCAGCGCCGGCGCGCCAGGCTTCGATCACTTGAGGGTGATTGGCCAGGCCGAGGTAATCGTTGTTGCAGAAGGCGAGCAACGGTTTGCCGTCGACCACCACTTCAGGCCCCTGCGGGGATTCAAGCAGCGGGCGCTGGCGATAGAGATTTTCGGCACGACGGGCAGCAAGGCGTGCGGCGAGATCGAAAGACATGCAGGCCTCGACAGTAAAAAACAACTCTGTAGGAGCTGCCGAAGGC
>NZ_AKJD01000156.1 GCF_000282515.1 Pseudomonas sp. GM80 | reverse complement strand
GCACCGACATGATCGGCGCCGTCAGAAGCCACCGCGCCTGCACCGACATGATCGGCGCCGTCAGAAGCCACCGCGCCCGCACCGACATGATCGGCCCCATCGGACGCCAACGCCTGCGGCTGCGCCGCCCAGACATTGGGCACCACAACGGTCGCCACGACCGCCAGAAGCACGCCTGACAACAGCTTGTGTTTCATAGTTTTCTCCATGACCCGACAGCCACAACGCGATGAGGCATCGTTCGTCGCTTATTCGTTGGCGCTGCGACTCATTGGCTTGGGTCAGTCTGGTGGGCGAAAGGCACGGGCACACCGTCTGGCGTGCGGGTGTCGACATAATCATGATCGAACTGGTTGAGTATAGATCGCGCTAGCGAGGCGGCGTGGCGGGGGGATCGACGGGCGTTAGGCGCTTCTCTTCCTGTACCGGTCAGACACAGTTGAAATCAATCTAAAAACGACGAAGCGGTTCGGCGAGCCTTTGCTAGGCTCAAAGAGGTAGGCGAAGACGCAGACTGATGCGCAATCGGATAGCAAGGGGGCGTGGGGCGCGCTCCGAAAGGTACACGGTTAGAAAGATCTCCGCGCTGAGATCCAGCCCTTATGCCGTGTGAAGCAGCCGAGGCCGTACCTTTTCAATTTGGCCCGGTACTGTGGGAAGCCCGATAAACCTTGTAAGCCAGAGACCAGCACTGGCCGCCTGCTCGAACACCAAAGCCCGCTTCGTGCGGGCTTTGTCGTTCTTGCCAGGTCAGATCGATTGCAGCGCCTGCGCCAGATCGGCGCGCAAGTCTTCGATGTCTTCAACGCCCACCGACAGCCGCACCAGACCATCGCCAATCCCCAGCTTCGCGCGGGTATCCGCTGGAATGGTCGCATGAGTCATGATCGCCGGATGCTCGATCAGGCTTTCCACGCCACCGAGACTTTCCGCCAGGGCGAAGATCTTCACGTTCTCAAGGAAGCGCCGCGCGCCCGCCAGATCACTGTTCAGATCGACGGAAATCATCCCGCCAAAACCACGCATCTGGCGCTTGGCCAACTCATGCTGCGGGTGCGACTCAAGGCCCGGATAGTAGACGCGTTTGATTTGCGGCTGTTGCTCCAGCCACCGCGCCAGATCCAGTGCGTTGCTGCAATGACGTTCCATGCGCAGTGCCAGGGTTTTCACCCCGCGCAGGGTCAGAAACGCATCGAACGGCCCGGCAATCGCACCGACTGCGTTCTGCAAGAAGCCCAGCTTCTCGGCCAGTTCTTCGTTCTGGCCGACCACGGCGATACCGCCGATCACATCGGAGTGGCCGTTCAGGTACTTGGTGGTCGAGTGCAGCACGATGTCGAAACCCAACTCCAGCGGCCGTTGGATATACGGGCTGGCGAAGGTGTTGTCGGCTACGCAAATAATCCCGCGAGCGCGGCAGATACGGGCGATCGCGGCCAGATCCGAAAGGCTCAGCAGCGGGTTGGTCGGGGTCTCGACCATGACCATGCGCGTGTCGTCCTGCAACGACGCTTCGAACGCCGACAGATCGGCCAGATCGACAAAGCTGAAGCGGTGCCCGGCACTGCGCTGACGGACCTTGTCGAACAGGCGGAAGGTGCCGCCGTACAAGTCATTGCCGGAGACGATGTGCGAGCCGGCATCGAGCAATTCCAGCACCGTGGAAATGGCCGCCAGCCCGGAAGCGAAGGCGAATGCGCGGGTGCCACCTTCCAGATCCGCCACGCAGCGCTCCAAGGCAAAACGCGTCGGGTTGTGCGAGCGCCCGTAATCGAAACCCTTGTGCACGCCGGGGCTGTCTTGCAGGTAGGTGGAGTTGGCGTAGATCGGCGGCATCAGTGCGCCGGTGGTCGGGTCCGGCGTTTGCCCGGCGTGGATCACCCGGGTCGCGAAGCCTTGGGATTTGTCGTCGTGCTGACTCATGCGAGGGATCTCCGTAATTGGTTGAGCATGTCGGTGCGCGTGATCAGGCCATGGAAGCCCGATGCATCGGCGATGATAGCGACGAGGCCACGGCTGAGTACCGATTCGAGCTCGGACAGGCTGGCGCCGGGTGCAAGGGTTTGCAGTTTGTCGGTCATCACGCTGGAGACCGATTGGCTGAAGCGAGCGGCGTCTTCATGCACTGGCAGGAGGATGTCCGATTCGTCAATTACACCGACCAGTTGCTTGCCCTCCACCAGCACCGGCAATTGCGAGACATCCGCCAGGCGCATGCGCTGGAACGCGGTCAGCAGGGTGTCGTCAGGGCCGACACTGATCACCCGGCCGTCTTCGAAACGGCGGGCGATCAAGTCACGCAAATCACCGTAGCCCTTACGCTGCAACAGGCCTTGATCGGTCATCCACTGGTCGTTGTAGACCTTCGACAGATAACGCGTGCCGGTGTCGCAGACAAAACTCACCACACGCTTCGGCTCGGTCTGTTCGCGGCAATAACGCAGTGCGGCGGCGAGCAGGGTGCCGGTCGACGAGCCGCCGAGAATGCCTTCGGCCTTGAGCAACTGACGGGCGTGGTCGAAGCTTTCTTCATCGCTGATCGAGTAGGCGTGGCGCACGCTGGAGAGGTCGGTGATCGATGGTATGAAGTCTTCGCCGATGCCTTCCACCGCCCATGAACCGGGCGTCGGCATTGTGCCGTCACGGCTGTATTGGGCCATGACCGAACCGACCGGGTCAGCCAGGACCATTTCCAGATCCGGCTGCACGCGTTTGAAGAAACGGCTCAGGCCCGTCAGCGTGCCGGCCGAACCGACACCGACGACGATGGCATCCAGATCATGTTCGGTCTGCGCCCAGATTTCCGGCGCGGTGCTGCATTCGTGGGCCAGCGGGTTGGCCGGGTTGTTGAACTGGTCGGCGAAGAATGCGCCGGGAATGTCCTTGGCCAGACGCGCGGCGACGTCCTGGTAATACTCGGGATGACCCTTGCCGACGTCGGAGCGGGTGATGTGTACTTCGGCGCCCATGGCCTTCAAGTGCAGGACTTTTTCGGTGGACATTTTGTCCGGCACCACCAGCACCACACGATAGCCTTTGGCGCGACCAACCAGTGCCAGGCCCAGGCCAGTGTTACCGGCAGTGGCTTCAACAATGGTGCCACCGGGTTGCAGACGCCCATCGCGTTCGGCGGCGTCGATCATCGCCAGACCGATGCGGTCCTTGATCGAACCCCCGGGGTTCTGCGATTCAAGTTTGAGAAACAGCGTGCACGGCCCGGTATCGAAGCGGGTGACTTGCACCAGCGGAGTATTGCCGATCAGCCCAAGTACGGCAGGGCGTGATTCCTTTGACATTTCTTCACCTCTTAGTGGTGTTGATCGCGTTCCAATCGCGGGGAAAAGACTCGCGTGCAACATAGGCTCAGACATCCTCTGTCGCAACCATTAGTCCGTCGCCAATACAGCCAATTCGATCTAACGATAGATCGAAATCAAAGACCTGCCGGGGTGCTTTTGGGGACGTTTATACGGAGGCGTCATTGAGTTTTCAAAGGGCGTCTTCATGGCGACGAACAGCTTGAATTGCCGAGAAATTTCCTACCGCAAAAACCGCTCAACCGTCGTCCGCGATTTCAACTTTGCAGTATTTCAAGTGACAGGCTGCGATTAGTTGATCATGAGGGAAACTCGCGATGATCAAGATTAAAATGAGTTTGTCTCACTAGTCGCTGCTGTCGACAATGGCCGCCATCAACAAGACATTGGAGTTGTTTGTTATGGCACTGGCCCATTCCCTTGGATTTCCGCGCATCGGTCGCGACCGCGAACTGAAAAAAGCGCAAGAGGCGTTCTGGAAAGGAGAACTGAACGAGGCAGGCCTGCGTGACGTCGGTCGCGAGCTGCGCAAGGCCCATTGGGACTTGCAGAAAAACGCCGGCATCGAGTTGCTGCCAGTTGGCGATTTCGCCTGGTACGACCAGGTGCTGACGCACTCGCTGATGTTCGGCGTGATCCCTGAGCGCTTCCGTCCGCACGACGGCAAAGCCAACCTGCACACCCTGTTCGGCATGGCCCGAGGCGTCAGCGACAGTTGCTGCGGCGGGGCACACGCTCAGGAAATGACCAAGTGGTTCGACACCAATTACCACTATCTGGTCCCGGAATTCAGTGCGGATCAACAGTTCCAATTGGGCTGGGAGCAGTTGTTCGAAGAAGTCGAAGAAGCGCGCGCACTGGGCCATAACGTCAAACCGGTGATCATCGGTCCGCTGACTTACCTGTGGCTGGGCAAGGCCAAAGGCGCGGAGTTCGACAAACTCGAATTGCTTGATCGCCTGCTGCCGCTGTACGGGCAGATCTTCTCGCGTCTCGCGGCCCAAGGCGTCGAGTGGGTGCAGATCGATGAGCCGATTCTGGTGCTCGACCTGCCGCAGGAATGGAAGAACGCTTTCGAGCGTGCCTACAACCAGATCCAGCGTGATCCGCTGAAGAAGCTACTGGCGACTTACTTCGGGGGCCTGGAAGAAAACCTCGGCCTGGCCGCCAACCTGCCGGTCGACGGTTTGCACATCGATCTGGTGCGCGCACCAGAGCAATACCCGACCATTCTTGATCGCTTGCCGGCTTATAAAGTGTTGTCCCTGGGCGTGGTCAACGGCCGTAATGTCTGGCGCTGCGATCTGGAAAATGCCCTGGCGACTTTGCAGCATGCGCACGAGCGTCTGGGCGATCGCCTGTGGGTCGCGCCGTCCTGCTCGTTGCTGCACAGCCCGGTGGATCTGGGCCGTGAAGACAAGCTCGATGCCGAGCTGAAAAGCTGGCTGGCCTTTGCCGTACAGAAGTGCGAAGAAGTGGCGGTGCTGGCTCAAGCCGTCACCCAACCGGAAGCGCCGAAAGTGCTGCGTGCCCTGACCGAAAGCCGTTCGGTGCAGGCCGCCCGCGCGGCGTCGCCACGTATTCACAAGCCTGCCGTTCAGGCTCGGGTGGCAGCAATCACCGCCAAGGACAGCCAGCGTCAATCGCTGTTTGCCAAGCGCATTGCCAAGCAGCGCGCCGGTCTTGATCTGCCGCTGTTCCCGACCACGACCATCGGTTCGTTCCCGCAAACCGCGTCGATCCGTCTTGCCCGCCAGTCGTTCAAGCAAGGCAAGCTGACCCTTTCCGAATACACCGAAGCGATGCACAGCGAAATCCGCCACGCGGTGGAAATCCAGGAGCGTCTGGGCCTCGATGTGCTGGTGCACGGTGAAGCCGAACGCAACGACATGGTCGAATACTTCGCCGAGCAACTCGACGGCTACGTTTTCACCCGCTTTGGCTGGGTGCAAAGCTACGGTTCGCGTTGTGTGAAACCGGCAGTGATCTTCGGCGACTTGAGCCGTCCGAAAGCCATGACCGTCGAGTGGATCCGCTACGCTCAGGGCCTGACCGACAAGGTCATGAAAGGCATGCTGACCGGTCCGGTGACGATGCTGATGTGGTCGTTCCCGCGTGAAGACGTCAGCCGTGAAGTGCAGGCTCGGCAACTGGCGCTGGCAATCCGTGACGAAGTGGTCGATCTGGAAGCCGCCGGCATCAAGATCGTGCAGATCGACGAAGCGGCGTTCCGTGAAGGCCTGCCGCTGCGTCAGGCGCAGTGGCAGCCTTATCTGGATTGGGCGACAGAAGTATTCCGCCTGTGCGCCTCGGGTGTGCGCGACGAAACGCAGATCCACACGCACATGTGCTACAGCGAGTTCAACGACGTGATCGAGTCGATCGCGGCGATGGATGCCGACGTGATCACCATCGAAACCTCGCGTTCGGACATGGAACTGCTGGACGCCTTCGAAGCCTTTGCCTACCCGAATGACATCGGCCCGGGCGTCTACGACATCCACTCGCCACGCATTCCGGATGCTTCGGAAATGGCTAATCTGCTGCGCAAGGCGGCCAAGCGTATTCCGGCAGAACGCCTGTGGGTCAACCCGGACTGCGGTTTGAAAACCCGTGGCTGGCCGGAAACAGAAGCGGCGCTGGTGCACATGGTCACCGCCGCCCGCCAACTGCGCAAAGAGCTGGCCTGACACGAATAAAAACCCCCCTGTAGGAGCTGCCGCAGGCTGCGATCTTTTGATCTT
>NZ_AKJD01000155.1 GCF_000282515.1 Pseudomonas sp. GM80 | reverse complement strand
TGGAGGAGCTGCCGAAGGCTGCGATCTTTTGATCTTTTGAAAAGCAAAGATCGCAGCCTTCGGCAGCTCCTACAGGGGGAACATCAATGGTTTGGAGTTTTTTGGTATGGGCCCATGGCTCGATAGCGTAACCGGTTGGCTGGCGGCCAACCCGCAGTGGCTGGCCGCCGCGGTGTTCATTGTCGCGTGTGTGGAATGCCTGGCGATTGCCGGTTTGATCGTGCCCGGCACGGTGTTGTTGTTTGCCGTGGCCGTGCTGGCCGGCAGCGGCGCGCTGTCATTGAGCGAAACCTTGCTGCTGGGTTTCCTCGGCGGGATTCTCGGTGATTTGATCTCGTACTTCCTCGGCCGCCACTTCCACCAGAACATCCGCCGTCTGCCGGGGCTGCGCCATCACCCGGAATGGATGGCCGGTGCCGAAAGCTACTTCCAGCGTTACGGCATCGCCAGCCTGCTGGTCGGGCGCTTTATCGGCCCGTTGCGGCCGATGCTGCCAATGGTTGCCGGCATGTGCGACATGCCCTTCCCGCGTTTCGCCGCTGTCAGCCTGCTGGCCGCCGCCGGCTGGAGCCTTGCTTATCTGCTGCCCGGCTGGGCCACGGGCGCGGCCATTCGCCTGCCCCTGCCGGAAGGTTTCTGGCTGCAAGCCGGGATTGTCGCGGCGAGCATTGCCGTGATGGTCGGCCTCAGCGTCAACAGCAGCCTGCGCCGCCACCGCCGCGCGACGATCTGGATCAGCAGCATGAGCCTGTTGATCCTGATTGGCCTGTTCATCGGTTATCCCTACCTGACCGCCCTCGATCAAGGCGTCATGACGCTGGTGCAAGAACATCGCCAGCCGATGCTCGATGAAATCGCCGTGACGTTCACCCTGATCGGTGAATTCCGCAACATGCTGATGTTCAGCGCCCTGCTCACCGGTCTGTTGCTGCTGTGCCGACAGTGGCGCCAGGCAATCTTTGCTGGCGGCGTGTTGCTCTGCACCGCGTTGCTGAACACCGGCACCAAAATGTTTTTCGCTCGGGTGCGTCCGGAAGTGCTGAGCGATCCGCTGACCAGTTACAGCATGCCCAGCGGCCACGCTTCCGGCGCGTTTGCGCTGTTTCTGGTGCTGGCCGTTCTGGCAGGCCGGGGACAACCACCGCGCATGCGCCTGACCTGGCTGTTTGTCGGCTGCATTCCGGCCCTGTCGATTGCCTTGTCGCGGGTTTATCTGGGGGCGCATTGGCCGACGGACATCCTCGCCGGGGCGATGTTGGCGGCGTGCGTGTGTGCGGCGGGGTTGTGGCTGAGCCAGCGTAAACAGCCACTGAATGCCATGCCGTTCAAGGTCTGGTGGCTGATTTTGCCGGCGTTGGTGGTGTTGTTCAGTTTGTTTGTGTTTAGGCATTTGCCGAACACGATGTTGCGTTACGCGTATTGAAGATCAAAAGATCGCAGCCTTCGGCAGCTCCTACATGAGTTCATGTGTTCGTCATGTAGGAGCTGCCGCAGGCTGCGATCTTTTGCGGTCGATCAGGCAAACAGTTCGCCCTGCAACTCATCGAGTAACGCCTGGATCGCATCCAGTCGCTGCTGCGGATCGTCGAGTTGCAACAGGTCGATCTTGTCTTCCTCGGCAAACGGCAACAGATAGGCCAACTGATTGGCCAATGACTGCTGACCGAGCGCTTCGATGCCCATGTTCAAGGCTTCGACCATCGGGTGTTCCGCCAGCGCCTTGAGCAGCGCAACCAGATCGGCGTCTTCGTCCTGCAGCGGTTGCTCAGGCTCGTCATCCAGCCATTCGACGTCGGCAAGAATCAACTGATCGCGCTGCACTTCAGTGCGCAACACATTGAACCGGCGCCCTCCCTGCACGCGAATCCCCAGCAAGCCGTTGTCCTGCTGTTGGAAATCGGTGATGCGCGCCTCGCAGCCGACCAGCGCATAGCCCTCCGGCGCCAGCCCGACTTCGCTGCCCTGCAGAATGCACACCACGCCGAAACCGCCGCCCTGTTTCATGCAGCGGCCGATCATGTCCAGGTAGCGCGCCTCGAAGATCTGCAAGTCGAGATTGCAACCAGGAAACAGCACTGTGTTCAGCGGGAAAAGCGGCAGACTCATAGACATTTCCTTACACCACCATCGACACCGCCAACGGCAGGAACACCGCCGTGGCCACGCCCATCAGACTCATCGCCAGCGCCGCGAAGGCACCGCATTCATCGCTCTCCTGCAACGCCACCGAGGTGCCGACGGCGTGCGCGGTCATGCCCAGCGCCATGCCGCGCGCCTCGGGGCTGTGCACGCCAAGTCGGGTCAACAGCGCCGGGCCGAAGATCGCGCCGATCACCCCGGTGATCAACACGAATACCGCTGCCAGCGCCGCGACGCCACCGATCTGTTCGGCCACCAGCATCGCAATCGGCGAGGTTACCGACTTCGGCGCCATGGTCATCAGGATCATGTGCTCGGCGCCAAACCACCAGCCCAAAAGCACGCCCATGCCGGTCGCCACCACTCCGCCTATCACCAGCGTAGTAAAAATCGGCCAGAACAATTGGCGGATGCGTTTGAGGTTGAGATACAGCGGCACTGCCAGCGCCACCGTGGCCGGGCCGAGCAGAATACTGAGGATCTCGGTGCTCTTGCGGTATTCGGCATAGGTCAGGCCGCAGCCGAGCAATACGCCGATCACCAACAGCATGGAGACCAGCACTGGTTGCAGAAAGATCCAGCGGGTTTTCTCGAACGCCGCCAGCACCAGTTGATAGGCGCCGAGAGTGATGCCGATGCCGAACAATGGATGATGGATTACCGAGGCCCAGGCCCCTTGCCAGTCGAAGAGCATCAGGACTCCTCCGACCGGTGCGCATGACGTTTGACCATGCGTTGCATCAGCACGCCGGCAAACGCCATCGAAAGGATCAGCGACAGCACCAACGCGCCGACAATCGCCCAGAAATCGGCAGCAATCGCCGTCGCATACACCATCACGCCAACCGCCGGCGGCACCAGCAGCAATGGCAGATAACGCAGCAGACTGCCGGCCGCGAGGTTCAGCGGCTCGCCGACTTCACCGCGAATAATCAGGAAGATCAGCAACAGCAGCAGGCCGATGATCGGCCCCGGCAGCACCGGCAACAGCAAATGATTGAGCGCCGTGCCGAGCAATTGAAACAGCACCAGCAGGGTCAGGCCACGTAACAACATCCGACTTCTCTCCCGTCTCTCTCCCGTTCATCGCCCGCATTATAAGCACGCCTGCGCTATGGATCGGCATTCGCCAAAAGCATGGTCGGTTGACCGGAGCAAATCGCCATGATGATCTACAGTGGTTCGCAGGGCGGTCAAATCCCCCACCTGAAAAACTATAAAACCGATGAACCCAAGGAGAGTCTCAATGCCCTATGTTCCCGTTGCAGAGCTCAAAGATTATGTCGGCAAGGAACTCGGACGTTCCGAATGGCTCACCATCGATCAGGAGCGTATCAACCTGTTCGCCGAAGCCACCGGGGATTATCAGTTCATTCACGTCGACCCGGTCAAAGCCGCGCAAACGCCATTTGGCAGCACCATTGCTCACGGTTTCCTGTCGTTGTCGCTGATCCCGAAATTGATGGAAGACATCCTCATCCTGCCGCAAGGCGTGAAGATGGTGGTCAACTACGGCCTGGACAGTGTGCGTTTCATCCAGCCGGTCAAGGTCAATTCGAAAGTTCGCTTGAAGGTCGACCTCGGCGAAGTGACCGAGAAAAAACCTGGCCAGTGGCTGCTCAAAGCCACCGCAACGCTGGAGATAGAAGGTTCGGACAAACCGGCCTACATCGCCGAGCCGCTGTCGCTCTGCTTCGTGTAAACGTTCCGGATGCGAAGCAGCGCACGCTGTTTCGCGTCACGTCTCTATTTATGCGACGCATAGCTGCGGCATACTCGGTCGCCTAATTGCCCGGATCCCGCTATGCGCTCACTCGCCGCCCTCGCCCCCATTGCCTTGACCCTGATGCTCACCGCGTGCGGCGACGGCGAATCGCTGCTGCCCCCGGATGCGCGTCTGCCGGATGGCGGACGCTATCGCGGCGAACTGGTCGACGGCTTGCTGCAAGGTCAGGGACGCGTCGACTACCCCAATGGCAGCTGGTACGCCGGGCAGTTCGACAAGGGCCAGTGGCATGGCCAGGGCGAATGGCACGGCAGCAACGGCGAGGTCTATCGCGGGCAGTTCCAGCTTGGGCTGTTCGACGGTCAGGGCAGCCTGACGACCAACGCCAGCAGTTACACCGGCGGTTTCAAGCAGGGTCGGCGTGACGGCGAAGGCACCCTGAAAGAAAACGCCATGACCTACCGTGGCGAATTCAAGGCTGATCAATATTCCGGGCTCGGCCGTCTGGAAATGGACGACGGCAGCTCCTATCAAGGTCAGTTCGCCCACGGCAAGCCCAACGGCGAAGGTCAGCGTGGCGATTCCAGTGGCAACACGTTCAGCGGGCATTTCGTCAACGGTCAGCTGGAAGGTAACGGCACGTTCAACAGCGCTGACGGTGACATTTATGTCGGCGGCTTCAAGAACAATCAATTGCACGGCAAGGGCCGCTACGAAAACGCTGACGGCGATGTCTGGCTCGGTCAGTTCAAGGAAGGCGCGCTGACCGGCAAGGGCGAACTGATCGGCGCCGACGGCAGCCACTACATCGGCTCCCT
>NZ_AKJD01000154.1 GCF_000282515.1 Pseudomonas sp. GM80 | reverse complement strand
AGGACCTGCCGCAGGCTGCGATCTTTTGATTTTTTTAAAAACCAGATCAAAAGATCGCAGCCTGCGGCAGCTCCTACAGGGTTGTGTGTAGATTCCGAGGAGTGGCCATGTCTTTAGCGGTGATTCAAATGGTCAGCCAGAGCGACGTACTGGCCAATCTGGTTCAGGCCCGGCGCCTGCTCGAACAGGCTGCAGCCGGCGGTGCGAAGCTGGCAGTGCTGCCGGAAAACTTCGCCGCCATGGGCCGTCGCGACGTTGCCGACATCGGCCGTGCCGAAGCATTGGGCGAAGGACCGATCCTGCCATGGTTGAAACAGACCGCCCGCGACCTCAAGTTATGGATAGTGGCTGGCACGTTGCCGTTGCCGCCGGTAGGTCAGCCGAGGGGCAAGGCCAATGCCTGTTCGTTGCTGGTCGATGAACACGGCGAATTCGTTGCCCGCTACGATAAGTTGCATCTGTTTGATGTCGATGTAGCGGACAATCGCGGTCGTTACCGCGAATCCGATGACTATGCTTATGGCAGTGGTGTGGTGGTGGCGGACACGCCGGTGGGTAAATTGGGCCTGACCGTTTGTTACGACTTGCGCTTCCCGGAGCTTTACAGCGAATTGCGCGCCGCCGGTGCTGAATTGATTACCGCACCGTCGGCGTTTACTGCGGTGACCGGCGCGGCGCATTGGGACGTGCTGATTCGCGCACGGGCCATCGAAACCCAGTGTTATGTATTGGCGGCAGCGCAGGGCGGTACCCATCCGGGGCCGCGCGAAACCTTCGGCCATGCGTCGATTGTCGACCCGTGGGGCCGCGTGCTGACGCAGCAGGATCAAGGCGAAGCGGTGTTGTTGGCCGAGCGCGATAGCAATGAACAAGCGTCCATCAGGGCGCGAATGCCGGTGACGCGTCATCGGCGGTTTTTCTCGCAGGGCGCACAGCGGCCTGCTTCAGAACATGAATTTAAGGCGTAAACCTATGAGCGAGTTGTTGTCCTCAGTCAGTGATCACCTGTTGGCACCGGGCGGCGTGACCATCGAGAGCCTGCAAGGCGTACTCGGCGATCTGGCCGGTCCGGGCATCGATGCCGCCGACCTGTATTTTCAGGGACAGATCTCCGAGTCCTGGGCACTGGAAGACGGCATCGTCAAGGAAGGCAGCTTCAACCTCGACCAGGGCGTTGGCGTGCGCGCGCAATCCGGTGAGAAAACCGGTTTCGCCTATAGCAACGCGATCACCCTCGAAGCCCTCGGCGCGGCGGCCCGTGCGGCGCGTTCGATCTCCCGTGCCGGGCAGAACGGCACGGTGCAGGCGTTCACCAGCCAAGACGTCGCCCAGTTGTACGCGCCGGATAACCCGCTGGAAGTGCTGAGCCGGGCCGAGAAAGTCGAATTGCTCAAGAGCATCGACGTCGCGACCCGCGCGCTTGATCCGCGTATCCAGCAGGTCAGTGTGAGCATGGCCGGGGTCTGGGAGCGGATTCTGGTGGCGTCTACCGATGGCGGTCTGGCTGCCGATGTGCGGCCGCTGGTGCGCTTCAACGTCAGCGTCATCGTTGAGCAGAATGGCCGTCGCGAGCGCGGCGGGCATGGCGGCGGCGGGCGTACCGATTACCGTTATTTCCTCGCCGAAGACCGCGCCATGGGCTATGCCCGTGAAGCGTTGCGTCAGGCGCTGGTGAACCTCGAAGCGATCCCGGCACCGGCCGGTACTTTTCCGGTGGTGCTGGGTTCGGGCTGGTCTGGCGTGCTGTTGCACGAAGCGGTCGGCCACGGTCTGGAAGGCGATTTCAACCGCAAGGGCAGTTCCGCCTACAGCGGGCGCATGGGCGAAATGGTTGCCTCGAAACTTTGCACCATCGTCGACGACGGTACGTTGAGTGGCCGTCGCGGTTCGCTGAGTGTCGACGACGAAGGTACGCCGACCGAGTGCACCACGCTGATCGAAAACGGCGTGCTCAAGGGTTATATGCAGGACAAGCTCAACGCGCGCCTGATGGGCGTGGCCCGTACCGGTAACGGTCGTCGTGAATCCTACGCGCATCTGCCGATGCCTCGGATGACCAACACCTACATGCTCGGTGGCGAGAGCGATCCGGCGGAAATCATTGCGTCGGTGAAGAAGGGCATCTACTGCGCCAACCTCGGCGGCGGTCAGGTCGACATCACCAGCGGCAAGTTTGTGTTCTCCACCAGCGAGGCGTATCTGATCGAAGACGGCAAGATTACCGCGCCGGTCAAAGGCGCGACGTTGATCGGCAACGGCCCTGAGGCAATGAGCCGGGTGTCGATGGTCGGTAACGATCTGGCGCTGGACAGCGGTGTAGGTACGTGCGGCAAGGATGGGCAGTCGGTGCCGGTAGGCGTGGGTCAGCCGACGCTGAAAATCGATGCGATCACCGTCGGTGGTACGGGCGCATAAAGAAACGTGTGTAGGAGCTGCCGCAGGCTGCGATCTTTGTTTTTAAAGATCAAAAGATCGTCCGATCGCGGCCCGAGCCTTCGGCAGCTCCTACAAGGGATGAGATCAACGCAGGCCGCGTTGAGTCTCGTCCAACTCACGGATGTACTTGAAGATCTTGCGGCTGGAAGCAGGAGGTTTGTTTTGCGCAACCTCGTGCTGAGCCTGACGGATCAGGGAACGCAATTGCTGGCGATCGGCGTCCGGGTACTCGACGACGAATTTTTCCAGCACGGCATCGTCGCCCGCGATCAGGCGATCGCGCCAGCGTTCCAGGTTATGGAAACGCTCGTTGTATTGGCGAGTGGAGGCATCGAGTTGATCGAGCAAGGTCAGAATCGCGTCAGTGTCCTGATCGCGCATCAGTTTGCCGATGAACTGCAAATGCCGTTTACGCGCGATATTCGCGGTGTGCTTGGGCGCATCGGCCAAGGCACGGCGCATCGCGTCGGTCAGTGGCAGTTTTGCCACCAAGTCAGGCTTGAGTGTTGTAAGGCGCTCGCCAAGGTCAACCAGAGCATGCAGCTCGCGTTTGACCTGAGATTTGCTTTTTTCTCCCGTATCGAGGGAGTCGTCGTAAGAATCAACCATGGTGGCAGTCCGCAAAGAAACGCCGCCATGATAACCAGTCGGGGGCCGCTTGTCCGGCCCGGTCGCTCGATGGCCCCAGCCGAAAGCAGAATTTGAGTGGAGATGAGCATGAGTGCAGTTGAAAGCGTCGGCCCGCAGGCTTTGCCGGCACTGCAAGAACAGGTCGAGCAGATCATTGCCGAAGCCAAGCGTCAGGGCGCCAGTGCCTGCGAAGTGGCGGTGTCGCTGGAACAGGGCTTGTCCACTTCGGTGCGTCAGCGCGAGGTCGAAACAGTCGAGTTCAACCGCGATCAGGGGTTTGGCATCACGCTGTACGTCGGCCAGCGCAAAGGCTCGGCCAGCACGTCCGCCACCGGGCCGGAGGCGATTCGCGAAACCGTCGCGGCGGCATTGGCGATTGCCAAGCACACCTCTGAAGACGAAGCCTCGGGCCTGGCAGATGCCGCGCTGATGGCTCGCGAGCAGCAGGATTTCGATCTGTTCCACGAATGGGACATCACCCCGGAGCAGGCCATCGAGAAGGCGCTGATCTGCGAAGCGGCGGCGTTCGATGCCGACGCGCGGATCAAGAACGCCGATGGCACCACGTTGAGCACGCATCAAGGCTGCCGCGTTTACGGCAACAGCCACGGTTTTATCGGTGGCTACGCCTCGACCCGGCACAGCCTCAGCTGCGTGATGATTGCCGAAGCCGATGGCCAGATGCAGCGCGATTATTGGTATGACGTCAGCCGTCAGGGCACCTTGCTGGCCGACCCGGTGAGCATCGGTCAGCGTGCGGCGCAGCGGGCGGCGAGCCGTCTGGGCGCGCGTCCGGTACCGACCTGTGAAGTGCCGGTGTTGTTTTCAGCGGAGCTGGCCGGTGGCTTGTTCGGCAGTTTCCTCTCGGCGGTGTCCGGCGGCAGCTTGTATCGCAAGTCGTCGTTCCTCGAAGGCACGCTGGGGCAGAAGCTGTTCCCGGAATGGTTGACCATCGATGAGCGTCCGCACCTGATGCGCGCGATGGGCAGCGCTTCGTACGACGGTGATGGTCTGGCGACGTACGCCAAACCGTTCGTCGAAAAGGGCGAGTTGGTCTCGTACATCCTCGGCACCTACTCCGGGCGCAAACTCGGCATGCCAAGCACCGCCAACGCCGGCGGCGTGCATAACCTGTTCGTTACCCATGGCGACGAAGACCAGGCGGCGCTGTTGAAGCGTATGGGCCGTGGTCTGTTGGTCACCGAATTGATGGGCCATGGCTTGAACATGGTCACCGGTGACTATTCGCGCGGCGCGGCGGGTTTCTGGGTCGAGAACGGCGAAATCCAGTTCGCGGTGCAGGAAGTGACCATCGCCGGCAACATGCGCGACATGTTCAAGCAGATCGTCGCGGTCGGTAATGACCTGGAGCTGCGCAGCAATATTCGCACGGGTTCGGTGTTGATCGAACGGATGACCGTCGCGGGCAGCTAAACCGCAACCGTCACAAAAAAAGGCGCGCCATCCACCCGGATGGCGCGCCTTTTTCATACCTGCCCTGTAGGAGCTGCCGAAGGCTGCGATCTTTTGATTTTGCTTTGAAAGACAAGATCAAAAGATCGCAGCCTGCGGCAGCTCCTACACAAGTGCTCTTGTTTTGGTTCTCATTATCATCTAATAATAAATCTCATTATCGGATGAGCCCCGGATCATGAGTTCTGCCTTGCACGAGCAGCCGTACCTCGAAAGCTGGCGCTGGATGAGTCGTCAGATCCGTTGCGCGATGGATCCTGACGAACCGCGCCTGATCGAACATTACCTGGCCGAAGGCCGGTACCTGTCTTGTTGCACTGCGACCTCACCCTGGATGGTCGCCGAAACCTCCTTCCGTTTGCTGCTCGACACCGCCACCGACATCGCCTTGCCGTGGCACTGGCGCAGCCTCTGTCTCGATCAAGCCTGGCGCCCATTGCGTGAAATGGAGCGCCTGTCGCTGTGCAAATGCAGGCTCAAGCGCTGGCAACGCTACACCTGGCAGCTCGCCACCTGCGAGTTGCTTCCCTCGATTCCTCTCATTGAATTAGTCCAAGGATTTACCGATGACCAAGACACGTATTGAGCGCGACAGCATGGGCGAACTGCAGGTGCCGGTGGACGCTCTCTACGGCGCGCAGACCCAGCGCGCAGTGGATAACTTCCCGATCAGCGGCAAGCCGATGCCCAAACAATTCATCCGCGCGTTGATCCTCGCCAAAGCCGCCGCGGCTCGGGCCAACGTCGAGCTTAATCAGATCAGCGCCGCACAGGGCAAAGCCATCAGCGACGCCGCCCAAGGTTTGCTTGAAGGCGATTTCATGCAGCATTTCCCGGTGGATATCTTCCAGACCGGCTCCGGCACCAGCTCGAACATGAACGCCAATGAAGTGATCGCCACCCTGGCCAGCCGCCTGCTCGACGAGCCGGTGAACGCCAATGATCACGTCAACTGCGGCCAGAGCAGCAACGACATCATCCCGACCACCATCCACGTCAGCGCCGCGTTGGCCCTGCACGAACAACTGCTGCCAGCGCTGCTGCACCTGGTGCAGGTGATCGAGCGCAAAGCCGAGCAAGTGCATCACCACGTCAAAACCGGCCGCACGCATTTGATGGACGCAATGCCGGTGCGCATGAGCCAGGTACTCAACGGCTGGGCGCAGCAGCTCAAGGCCAATATCGCTCATCTGCAGGATCTGCTGCCAAGCCTGCAATCGCTGGCGCAGGGCGGTACGGCGGTCGGCACCGGGATCAACGCGCACCCTGAGTTCGCCGCGCGTTTCAGCCGTCAGCTCAGCCAATTGACCGACGTGCAATTCACGCCGGGCAAGGATCTGTTCGCGCTGATCGGCTCGCAGGACACCGCCGTCGCCGTCTCCGGCCAACTCAAAGCCATCGCCGTGTCGCTGATGAAAATCGCCAACGACCTGCGCTGGATGAACTCCGGCCCGCTCGCCGGTCTCGGTGAAATCGAACTGGAGGCGCTGCAACCAGGCTCGTCGATCATGCCGGGCAAGGTCAATCCGGTGATTCCGGAAGCCACCGCCATGGTCGCCGCGCAAGTGATCGGCAACGATTCGGTGATCACCATTGCCGGCCAGTCGGGCAACTTTGAGCTGAACGTGATGCTGCCGATCATCGCGCAGAACCTGTTGAGCAGCATCGAACTGCTGGCCAATTCCAGCCGCCTGCTGGGTGACAAAGCCATCGCCAGCTTCAAGGTCAACGAATCGCGCTTGAAAGAGGCGTTGTCGCGCAACCCGATTCTGGTCACCGCACTCAACCCGATCATCGGTTACCAGAAGGCTGCCGAAATCGCCAAGCAGGCCTACAAGGAAGGTCGCGCGGTGATCGATGTCGCTCTGGAACACACCGACCTGTCGCGCAGCCAACTGGAAGAGTTGCTCAATCCCGAGAAACTCACCGCCGGCGGCGTGTAAGCACCGCAACCGCTTTGGAGGCTCACCATGGAGCACTGGAAACGCACGATCGAACGGGCCAATCGCTGCTTCATGCTGGGCGAACTGATCGATGCCCGTGAGGCTTACCTGCAAGCCCTGGCCTTGGCGCAAGTGTTGTACGAGCGCTGGGCAGATGCCGACGAAGCGGTGGCGGCCTGCGTAATCTCCCACCACAACCTCGCGGATTTGCACCTGCGCCTGAATCAGCCGGAGGAGAGCGCCGAATACCTCTGCGCCATCCACCAACGCCTTTTGCAGACCATGCAGGACGAGCGCCTGCGCCCGGCGCTGCGTGAAGCGGCGCTGCGCCAGAGCAGCAAGACTTACGTCGAGCTGCTGAATTTCATCAGCGAGCACGGCGAATACCCGCGCACTCAGCGCCTGCTGCACCCGGATACCGGCAATGCGCGCCGCGCGCCTGCCCCACATCACCATGGAGTCCATTGAAATGGCTTTTACCTTGCCTGCCTTGCCTTACGCCTACGACGCATTAGAACCGCACATCGATGCGCAGACCATGGAGATTCACTACACCAAGCATCACCAGACCTACATCAACAACCTCAACGCTGCGGTAGAAGGCACTGAGTACGCTGAATGGCCGGTGGAAAAACTGGTCGCCAGCGTCAAGGAGTTGCCGGAGAAACTCCGTGCCGCGGTGATCAATCAGGGCGGCGGTCACGCCAACCACTCGCTGTTCTGGGAAGTAATGGTGCCAAGCGGCGGCGGCAAACCGGATGGCGCGCTGGCCAAGGCAATCGATGAGCAGTTGGGCGGCCTCGACAGCTTCAAGGAAGCCTTCACCAAAGCCGCGCTGACCCGTTTCGGCAGCGGCTGGGCCTGGCTCAGCGTGACCCCGGAGAAGAAATTGATCGTGGAAAGCAGCGGCAACCAGGACAGCCCGCTGATGAACGGCAACACGCCGATTCTCGGTCTCGACGTCTGGGAGCATGCCTACTACCTGCGTTACCAGAACCGTCGCCCGGAATACATCAACGCGTTCTACAACGTGATCAATTGGCCTGAAGTTGCTGCGCGCTATCAGGCCGCACTGGTTTAAGTCTTCTATAAAAACAATCCAAGGCTGACTATGGGCACTGAAACACTGGCGATCGGAAGTGGGCGTATGTTTCGTTACGCAGTGGGATCGCTATTGCTGTTGGCGGGCATGACCTTGCTGGTTGCCCACGGACTGGCATGGCTGAATCTCGAACCGCGGCTGTTGCGGGCGTTGCAGGGTGGCGCGATCTGCGCGCTCGGCACGGCGCTTGGTGCGGTGCCGGTGCTGGTGATTCGGCGCATGCCGCAGGCACTCAGCGATACGTTGCTGGGGTTTGGTGCCGGGGTGATGCTGGCGGCGACGGCGTTTTCGCTGATCGTGCCGGGCATTGCCGCTGCCGAAAGTCTTGGTTTGACGCCGTGGGGCGCCAGTGGCCTGATCTGCTTCGGCATCATGCTCGGCGCATTCGGGCTGTATCTGGTTGATCTCAAGGTTTCCGGCGCGTCTGCGGAAATGCTCGTCGGCACCGTCGAGCACCCGGTGATTCCGCCACGGATCTGGCTGTTTGTGTTTGCGATCATTGCCCATAACATTCCTGAAGGCATGGCCGTCGGCGTGTCTGCCGGTGGCGGCATGCCGGATGCGGACAGCCTGGCCATGGGCATCGCTTTGCAGGATGTGCCGGAAGGTCTGGTGATTGCGCTGGTATTGGCCGGGGCAGGGATGTCGCGGGTGAAGGCGTTTATGATTGGCGCGGCGTCAGGCCTGGTCGAGCCGGTGTTTGCGCTGTTGTGCGCGTGGCTGGTCAGTCTGGCCCAGGTGTTGTTGCCATTAGGTTTGGCGCTGGCGGCGGGGGCGATGTTGCTGGTGGTGACCCACGAAGTGATCCCCGAGTCGCGACGCAATGGTCATGACAAATTGGCCAGCCTTGGTTTGTTGAGCGGGTTTTGTCTGATGATGGTGATGGATACCGCATTAGGTTGAAGATCAAAAGATCGCAGCCTTCGGCAGCTCCTACAGGGATTATGTGCGCCGCGGGTAACCGTAATTGCCCCCTTCCAATGTAGGAGCTGCCGCAGGCTGCGATCTTTTGATGTTGGCTGTCAGCCGCCTTCATCGAAGTAGTTGTTGATCAACGCGACCAACGCATCCAGTGCTTCCTGTTCCTGATGCCCTTCAGTACTCAGATAGATCTTGGTGCCCTTGCCAGCCGCCAGCATCATCATCGCCATGATGCTTTTGCCATCAACCGTGGTCTCAGGCGTGCGACCCACTCTGATCGTGCAATCCGGATACTGCCCGGCCACTCCAACAAACTTGGCCGATGCGCGGGCATGCAGGCCCAGTTTGTTGATGATTTCGATTTCCAGAGCAGGCATCGCGGTGTGAATCCTTTAAGTGAGGTCGCGGTGGCGAACCTGGACGTTCTTCAGGGTTTTCTGCAGGGCCTGACCCAGGCGTTCAGTCAGGTAGACGGAGCGGTGATGCCCGCCGGTGCAGCCAATGGCAATGGTCACATAGGCACGATTGCTCGCGGCAAAACGTGGTAGCCACTTGTGCAGGTAGGTGAAGATGTCCTGGAACATTTCTTCAACCTCAGGCTGCGCTGCCAGATACTCGGCCACCGGTGCATCGAGGCCGGACTGTTCGCGCAGTTCCGGTTTCCAGTAGGGGTTGGGCAGGCAGCGCACATCAAAGACCAGATCTGCATCCACCGGCATGCCGCGCTTGAAACCGAATGACTCGACCAGAAACGCCGTGCCCGGCTCCGGCTGATTCAGCAGACGCAGCTTGATGGTGTCGCGCAACTGGTACAGGTTCAGATTGGTGGTGTTGATCTTCAGGTCGGCGAGATCGGCGATCGGGCCGAGCAGGGCAGTTTCATCGTGAATCGCTTCGGCCAGCGAGCGGTTGGCATTGCTCAGCGGGTGGCGGCGGCGAGTTTCGGAGAAACGCTTGAGCAGGGTTTCTTCATCGGCATCAAGATAAAGCACATCACATTGAATGTGCTTGCTGCGGGCATCTTCCAGCAGTTCGGGAAAGCGGCTCAGGTGACTCGGCAGGTTGCGCGCGTCAATCGACACGGCGACCAGCGGTTGCGCAAGCTCCGTGTGGATCAGTGCGCGCTCGGCAAGCTCTGGCAGCAAACCTGCCGGCAGGTTGTCGATGCAGTAGTAACCGTTGTCCTCAAGGACATCAAGGGCGGTGCTTTTACCCGAGCCGGAACGGCCGCTGACGATGATCAAGCGCATGATTACTGCCCGTTTTGCTCGTCCAGAACGACCTGGTACAAGGCTTCGTTGCTCGCGGCGCTGCGCAATTTGTCACGCACGTCCTTGCGGTCGAGCATGCTGGCGATCTGACGCAGCAACTCCAGGTGCGCATCGGTAGCGGCTTCCGGGACCAGCAAGACAAACAGCAGGTCAACCGGCGCGCCGTCAATGGCGTCGAAATCGATGGGGGCTTGAAGGTGCATCAACGCACTGATGGGCGTTTCGCAGCCTTTGAGGCGGCAGTGAGGAATGGCGATGCCGTTGCCAAAACCGGTAGAACCGAGTTTTTCACGGGCAATCAGGGCCTCGAAGACATCTTGCATCTCCAGATCCGGCACTTCGCGGGCGATCAGGTTGGCAATTTGTTCGAGGGCTTTCTTTTTACTGCCGCCCGGCACGTTCACGAGGGAACGGCCGGGGGTCAGGATACTTTCAAGTCGGATCATGGGGTGGGGGGTTATCGACCGGTCGCGCCCTGGAGCAGGCTCTGGGTCTTTTCCTTATGCTTTTTGAGTTGTTTATCCAGCTTGTCGGTCAAGGCGTCGATCGCCGCGTACATATCGGTATGTTCCGCGTTGGCGACCACTTCGCTGCCGGGTATATGCAAGGTGGCTTCGATTTTCTGCTTCAGCTTTTCGACGCACATCGTGACCTGCACGTTGGTGATCTTGTCGAAATGGCGCTCCAGTCGTTGGAGTTTTTCCTCGATATAGGAACGCAGAGGTTGGGTCACTTCCAGTTGGTGTCCACTGATGTTGACTTGCATACAGCTTCTCCTTCGTTGCCAGTGCATAAAGCGGCAGGCTGGATAGCCTGCCACTGGAACGCTGTAACGTGGCTTACATCAACCGCTTGCGTTCGCTCGAAGGCGCGATCCCTAAGGATTCGCGGTACTTGGCGACGGTGCGGCGAGCCACCTGAATGCCTTGTGCCTCCAGTAAACCAGCGATCTTGCTGTCACTCAACGGCTTTTTCTGATTTTCCGCGGCAACCAGTTTTTTGATGATCGCGCGGATCGCCGTGGACGAGCATTCGCCGCCTTCGGAGGTGCTGACGTGGCTTGAGAAAAAGTATTTCAGCTCATAAATACCGCGCGGGGTATGCATGAATTTCTGTGTGGTCACCCGGGAAATCGTTGATTCATGCATGCCTACCGCTTCGGCGATGTCGTGCAGGACCAGCGGTTTCATGGCTTCGTCGCCGTACTCCAGAAAACCGCGCTGATGCTCGACGATCTGGGTGGCAACTTTCATCAGGGTTTCATTGCGGCTCTGCAGGCTCTTGATGAACCAGCGCGCTTCCTGCAACTGATTGCGCATGAAGGTGTTGTCGGCGCTGGTGTCGGCGCGACGGACGAATCCGGCGTATTGCGCATTGACGCGCAGGCGTGGCACCGATTCCTGATTCAGCTCGACCAGCCAGCGCTCGTTGTCCTTGCGCACGATCACGTCAGGCACAACGTACTCGGCCTCAGTGGATTCGATCTGCGAACCCGGACGCGGATTGAGGCTCTGCACCAGCTCGATGACCTGGCGCAGCTCGTCTTCCTTGAGCTTCATGCGGCGCATCAACTGGCTGTAATCGCGACTGCCAAGCAGGTCGATGTAGTCCGTGACCAGACGCTTGGCTTCTGCCAGCCATGGTGTCTTGGCCGGCAACTGGCGCAATTGCAGCAACAGGCATTCGCCAAGGTTGCGCGCACCGATACCGGCCGGTTCGAATTGCTGGATGCGGTGCAGGACGGCTTCAATCTCGTCCAGCTCGATGTCCAGTTCCGGGTCGAACGCTTCGAGGATTTCTTCGAGGGTTTCGTCCAGATAGCCCTGATTGTTGATGCAATCGATCAGGGTCACGGCGATCAGGCGATCGGTGTCGGACATCGGGGCGAGGTTCAGTTGCCACAGCAGGTGGCTTTGCAGGCTTTCGCCGGCGGAGGTGCGGGTGGTGAAATCCCACTCGTCATCGTCGCTGCTGGGCAGGCTGCTGGCGCTGGTCTGGTAGACGTCTTCCCAGGCGGTGTCGACCGGCAGTTCGTTGGGAATGCGTTCGCTCCAATCGCCTTCTTCGAGGTTGTCGACGGTCGGCGCGGTTTCCTGGTAGGACGGTTCCTGGATCTCGGCGGGCTTCTGTTCAGCGTTGTCGGCCAAGGGGTCGGAATTGTCGAAGTCTTCGCCTTCTTCCTGGCGTTCGAGCATCGGATTGGATTCCAGTGCCTCCTGGATTTCCTGTTGCAGATCCAGGGTCGACAATTGGAGCAGGCGGATGGCCTGTTGCAGCTGCGGTGTCATCGTCAGCTGCTGGCCCATTCTCAAGACTAGCGATGGTTTCATGGCAGGGGCTTAACACCTTATTCGCCGGCGCTATGCGCCATCCACTACAGGGCGCCGAAGCGCCAAACTTAAGCAAATTATATGCCTGAAACTGAAGTGTTTGCCTAGAGCGCTGTAACAATTAAAGCGTATAAAAAGCTGCTTCATCGATACAGCGCCCTCGCGAATCACCAGGATGCTGTCGCGCTTACAGGCGGAACTCGTGACCCAGATACACTTCCTTGACCAGATCGTTGGCCAGGATGGTTTCTGCGTCACCTTCGGCGATCAGTTGACCGTCGTTGACGATGTACGCGGTTTCGCAGATATCCAGGGTCTCACGCACGTTGTGGTCGGTGATCAATACGCCGATGCCCTTGGCCTTGAGGTGGTGGATGATCTGCTTGATGTCGCCGACCGAGATCGGGTCGACACCGGCAAACGGTTCGTCGAGCAGGATGAATTTCGGCGCGGTGGCCAGTGCGCGGGCAATTTCCACGCGGCGGCGTTCACCACCCGACAGGCTCATGCCGAGGTTGTCGCGGATGTGGCTGATGTGGAATTCCTGCAGCAGGCTTTCCAGCTCCTTGCGACGACCAGCCTTGTCGAGTTCCTGACGGGTTTCGAGGATGGCCATGATGTTGTCGGCGACCGACAGTTTGCGGAAGATCGACGCTTCTTGCGGCAGATAGCCGATACCGGCCTTGGCACGACCGTGCATCGGCTGGTGGCTGACGTCCAGATCATCGATCAGTACGCGGCCCTGATCGGCCTGCACCAGGCCGACGATCATGTAGAAGCACGTGGTCTTGCCGGCGCCGTTGGGGCCGAGCAGGCCGACGATCTGGCCGCTGTCGATCGACAGGCTGACGTCACGCACGACCTGGCGGCTTTTATAGGCCTTGGCCAGGTGCTGAGCTTTCAGAGTTGCCATTACTGGGTTTTCTCTTCGGTTTTCTTCTTCGGCTGGATCACCATGTCGATGCGCGGACGCGCCTCGGTGACCTTGCTGCCGGTAGCGCGACCGGCGCTGGCAAGTTTTTTCACCGTGTCATAGACGATCTTCTCGCCCTGAGTGGTGTTGTTGTCTTTATCGACAACCTTGGCCTTGTCGATCAGCACAACGCGGTTTTGCGCGGCGTGGTACTGGATTGTCACGCCCCAGCCCTGTACAGGCTTGGTGTCGCCAGCGGTCTGCAGCTGTTCGAAGTAGGCGAGGTTGCCGACCGAGGTCACCACGTCGATATCACCGGTCGGGGTGCGGGTGATGGTCACGGTATTGCCGGTGACCTTCATCGAGCCCTGGGTGATGATCACGTCACCTTTATAGGTGGCAACGCCGTTCTTGTCGTCCAGCTGGGCATCGTCGGCCTGAATGCGGATTGGCTGCTCTTGATCGTTCGGCAGAGCCCAGGCGCTCACGCTTCCCAGTGCTGCGCCCAGACTGAGCAAAATAGGGAGGGTTTTAACGAGCCTCATACTGTCCTCTTACGTTCGATAGCAGGTGTATCCTGCTGTCCTTCAGGTACGCTTTCATTCCAACGCCAGTCGATACACCGCCAGCGCCGTCGATTCTAACGGGTTGCTCGGTCTGCGCATATTGCTCCTGCGGGAACACCGTCATGCGAGTGGAGGTGACCAGCAGATCGCGCTTCTTTTCATCGGTGCGCTTGATGCGCACCGAGTCGATCAATTCAACCTGGGTGCCACCCGAGTTCACTTCGCCGCGTTCACTGGTCACGTGCCACGGGAAATCCGTGCCGCGGTACATGTTCAGATCGGGTTTGGTGACCAGCGTGATGTCGGTCGCCTTGACGTGCTCGGCTTTCTCGGACGTCATTTCATATTGCACTTTGCCGTCCGGCAGGTATTGCAGGGTGTGTGTGTTGGTTGCATACCAGTCGATCGGGCTTTCGGTCGACGTGACCTGCGGCTTGTCGAGGAAGCGTTCCGGGCTGATGTTCCAGTAGCCGACCGCGGCGAAAAGCGCCGCGATGCAACCGAACAGCAGGAAGTTGCGAAATTTTTTGCTAAACATGGTTTGACTCACAAGTACGCGGCATTGGCGGCATCAAGGCTGCCCTGCGCACGCAGGATCAATTCGCAGAATTCGCGGGCGGCACCTTCGCCGCCACGGGCGCGGGTTACGCCATGGGCGTGTTCGCGGACGAAATCGGCAGCGTTGGCGACCGCCATCCCCAGGCCCACGCGGCGGATCACCGGCAGGTCAGGCAGGTCGTCACCGAGGTAGGCGACCTGTTCATAGCTTAGGCCCAGTTGTTCAAGTAGACCGTCGAGAACGACCAATTTGTCTTCGCGCCCCTGAAAAAGATGCGGGATGCCCAGGTTTTTCGCCCGACGCTCAACCACCGGTGTCTTGCGGCCGCTGATAATGGCAGTTTGTACGCCCGCATTCATCAGCATCTTGATGCCTTGGCCATCAAGGGTGTTGAAGGTCTTGAATTCGCTGCCGTCTTCGAGGAAATACAGGCGCCCGTCGGTGAGGACGCCGTCGACGTCAAACACCGCCAGTTTGATCGCTTTGCCGCGTTGCAGCAGATCGTTGTTCATTTACATGACTCCTGCGCGCAGCAGATCGGAAAGGTTGAAGGCGCCAATCGGGCGATCGTCCTCGTCGACAACTACCAGTGCGTTGATTCGGTGGTCTTCCATGATTTTCAGGGCCTCGGCGGCAAGCATCTCGGGCCGGGCGGTCTTGCCGTGGGCCGTCATTACCTGGTCGATGGTGGCGCTGCGGATATCGATGCTGCGATCAAGGGTGCGGCGCAAATCGCCGTCGGTGAAGATCCCGGCCAGTTTGCCGTCGGCTTCAAGGATCGCCGTCATGCCCAGGCCCTTGCGGGTCATTTCCATCAACGCGTCCTTCAAAAGGGTGCCGCGCTGCACCTGCGGCAGCTCTTGCCCGGCGTGCATGACGTTTTCAACTTTCAGCAACAGGCGGCGGCCGAGGGCCCCGCCCGGATGGGAAAACGCGAAATCTTCAGCGGTGAAACCTCGCGCTTCGAGCAATGCCACGGCCAGGGCATCGCCCATGACCAGTGCTGCGGTGGTCGACGAGGTCGGTGCCAGATTCAACGGGCAAGCCTCATGCTCGACGTGAACGTTGAGATTGACTTCGGCAGCCTTGGCCAGCGGCGATTGCGGGTTGCCGGTGACGCTGATCAGCTGGATGCCCAGGCGCTTGATCAGTGGCAGCAGGGTGACGATTTCGTTGGTCGAGCCAGAGTTGGAGAGGGCCAGAATCACGTCGTCGCGGGTGATCATGCCCATGTCGCCATGACTGGCTTCGGCCGGGTGGACGAAAAAAGCCGGGGTGCCGGTGCTGGCCAGGGTCGCGGCAATCTTGTTGCCGACATGCCCGGATTTGCCCATGCCGACCACGACTACACGGCCTTTGCTGGCCAGAATCATCTCGCAAGCACGGACGAAATCGGCGTCGATATGGGGCAACAAGCCTTGTACGGCTTCCACTTCGAGTTGGATGGTGCGTTGTGCCGATTGAATCAGGTCGCTGGATTGGCTCATGTCAGAAATCGTATAGCCCGATGAAAAGGCGGCGATTATAGCGGTTATGTTGCAAAGCCTCACGCAAGATCGTCGCGCTTTGTCATTCCTCGTTACCAAATGCTTCGAAAACCTGCCGCGAGCCTGTCAAATCACTGAACATGCGCCGGCACAAGCCTTGGGCGCTTGGCGGTTGCAGTGATATAGTTCGCCGCCAGTTCGGCCTGCCCGGGATGTATGTGCTTTCCCAAGAAAGCCTGGCGTCCGAG
The DNA here is from genome assembly GCF_000282515.1 of Pseudomonas sp. GM80. Classification (GTDB taxonomy): domain Bacteria; phylum Pseudomonadota; class Gammaproteobacteria; order Pseudomonadales; family Pseudomonadaceae; genus Aquipseudomonas. Next base: position 65,451 of record NZ_AKJD01000154.1, on the reverse strand, counting down.
TGAGAGGCTGCATCGCAAGGAGTTTAGATGAGTGCCGATAACGCCTACGCGGTCGAGCTGAAGGGAGTCTCCTTCAAGCGCGGTGCGCGCAGCATTTTCAATAACGTCGATATTCGCATCCCGCGCGGCAAGGTCACCGGCATCATGGGGCCTTCCGGGTGTGGCAAGACCACGCTGCTGCGGTTGATGGGCGCGCAGTTGCGTCCCACCAGCGGCGAAGTCTGGGTCAACGGTCAGAACCTGCCGAAGCTGTCGCGCAGCGATCTGTTCGATGCGCGCAAGCACATGGGTGTGCTGTTTCAGAGCGGCGCGCTGTTCACCGATCTCGATGTCTTCGAGAACGTCGCTTTCCCCCTGCGCGTTCATACCCAATTGCCGGAAGAAATGATCCGCGACATCGTCCTGCTCAAATTGCAGGCAGTCGGTCTGCGTGGCGCCATTGAATTGATGCCTGACGAACTGTCCGGCGGCATGAAGCGTCGTGTTGCGCTGGCCCGGGCGATTGCGCTCGATCCGCAGATTCTCATGTACGACGAACCGTTCGTCGGCCAGGACCCGATCGCCATGGGCGTGCTGGTGCGCCTGATCCGTCTGCTCAACGATGCGCTGGGGATCACCAGTATCGTGGTCTCCCACGATCTGGCCGAAACCGCGAGCATTGCCGACTACATCTATGTCGTCGGTGATGGTCAGGTGTTGGGGCAGGGCACACCGGATGAGCTGATGAACTCGGACGAGCCGCGTATCCGTCAGTTCATGACCGGCAATCCCGATGGCCCGGTGCCGTACCATTTTCCAGCGACGGATTACCGCGCAGATCTTCTGGGGAAGCGCTGATGCGCAGAATTTCATTAATAGAACGCGTTCGCCGGTTTGGCGAAGCGGCGATCGATGCCGTTGCGGTGTTCGGTCGGGCAACGCTGTTCCTGTTTCATGCCTTGCTGGGGCGCGGCGGTATCAGCGGTGGCTTCGGCCTGCTGGTCAAACAGTTGCATTCGGTTGGCGTGATGTCGCTGGTGATCATTGTCGTTTCCGGCATTTTCATCGGCATGGTCCTGGCGTTGCAGGGTTTCAGCATTCTGTCGAGCTACGGTTCGGAGCAGGCGGTAGGGCAGATGGTGGCCCTGACCTTGCTGCGTGAACTGGGGCCGGTGGTGACGGCGTTGCTGTTCGCCGGGCGTGCCGGTTCGGCGCTGACCGCCGAAATCGGCAACATGAAGTCGACTGAACAGCTTTCCAGCCTGGAAATGATCGGTGTCGACCCGCTCAAGTACATCATTGCTCCGCGTCTGTGGGCCGGTTTCATTTCCCTGCCGGTGCTGGCGATGATTTTCAGCGTGGTCGGCATCTGGGGCGGTTCGTGGGTAGCTGTCGACTGGCTGGGCGTGTATGAAGGCTCCTACTGGGCGAACATGCAGAACAGCGTGAACTTCACCAGTGATGTGCTTAACGGTGTCATCAAAAGCATCGTTTTCGCCTTCGTCGTCACCTGGATCGCCGTATTCCAAGGCTATGACTGTGAGCCCACTTCCGAGGGGATCAGTCGTGCCACCACCAAGACCGTGGTGTTTGCCTCGCTGGCAGTGCTCGGCCTGGACTTTATTCTGACCGCTTTGATGTTTGGAGATTTCTGATGCAAAACCGCACCCTGGAAATCGGTGTCGGCCTGTTCCTGCTGGCAGGGATCCTGGCTTTGTTGCTGCTTGCGTTGCGGGTCAGTGGCCTGTCTCCGACGTCGACCACCGACACCTATAAACTTTATGCCTACTTCGACAATATCGCCGGTTTGACGGTCAGAGCCAAAGTGACCATGGCCGGTGTAACCATCGGCAAGGTCACGGCGATCGATCTGGATCGCGACAGCTTCACCGGTCGGGTCACCCTGCAAGTGGATAAAAAGGTCGACAACCTGCCGACCGACTCCACAGCGTCTATCCTGACCGCTGGTCTGCTGGGCGAGAAGTACATCGGTATCAGCGTCGGTGGGGAAGACAAACCGCTGAAGGATGGCGGAACCATCCACGACACGCAGTCGTCTCTGGTACTGGAAGACCTGATCGGTAAATTCCTGCTCAATACCGTTAGCAAAGACGCCAAATGAGGAGCTTTTGAATGATCTCTATCTTGCGACGCAGCCTGTTGGTGCTGTTGGCGGCCTTGCCGTTGATGGGTAACGCCGTGGCGGCTGCGACTTCGGCACACGATCTGGTTCAGGACACAACCAACCGGTTGCTGGCCGATCTGGCGGCCAACAAAGAGAAATACAAGCAGGATCCGACTGATTTCTACGCGGCGCTCAACAGCATCGTCGGGCCGGTGGTGGACGCCGAAGGCATTTCCAAGAGCATCATGACGGTCAAGTATTCGCGCAAGGCCACGCCGGCGCAGATGCAGACCTTCCAGGAAAACTTCAAGAAAGGCCTGTTCCAGTTCTACGGCAACGCCTTGCTCGAGTACAACAACCAGGGCATTACCGTTGATCCGGCGAAGGACGAGTCGGGTGATCGCACCAGCGTCAACATGACCGTCAAGGGCAGCAACGGCGCGATCTATCCTGTGCAGTACACGCTGGAGAAGATCAATGGCGAGTGGAAACTGCGCAACGTGATCATCAACGGCATCAACATCGGCAAGCTGTTCCGTGATCAGTTCGCCGACGCGATGCAGCGTAATGGCAACGACCTGGACAAGACCATCAATGGTTGGGCCGGTGAAGTGGCCAAGGCCAAGGAATCCACCGAAAAGAACCCAGCACAATGAGTGAGGCCGCAGTTCGTATGAGTGATGTCGACGAGCTTCTGCTCAGCGGAGTGCTGGATTACCGCACCGGCCCTGACTTGCGCAAGGAAGGCCAGGCACTGATCAAGTCCAGTAAAGCGGCATCGCTGGTGATCGATTGCTCGGCGGTGAAAAAGTCCAGCAGCGTCGGCTTGTCGTTGCTGCTGTGCTTCATGCGCGATGCCAAGGCGGCCGGCAAGGCTGTCAGCATCCGCGCAATGCCCGAAGACATGCGCGAAATTGCTCAGGTCAGTGAATTGACCGAACTGTTGGCGCACCCCTGAACCCACATCTATAAAGAAGCCCCCCGTCAGAGTCCTGCCATGCGGGGTTCGCAGGCGCGGGGCTTTTTTGTATGATGTCCGACCCGTGCGCACAGGGCGCCGATTGAGGTTGAGCATGCAGGCCGTAGAAGTGAAGAGCTTCCTTGAAGGAAAGCTGCCCGGAACGTTGGTAGAAGTTGAGGGCGAAGGCTGCAATTTCCAGCTGAACGTGATTAGCGATGAACTGGCGGCGTTGAGCCCGGTGAAGCGTCAGCAGCAGGTCTATGCCCATTTGAACCCATGGATCACCGATGGCAGCATCCATGCGGTCACTATGAAATTTTTCAGCAGCGCGGCCTGGGCCGAGCGCACCTGAGCCTAAGGGCGTCGAGATTCTTATGGATAAATTGATTATTACCGGTGGCGCTCGCCTTGATGGCGAGATCCGCATTTCCGGGGCAAAGAACTCTGCCCTGCCGATCCTGGCTGCCACCCTGCTGTGCGATGGCCCGGTGACCGTTGGCAACCTGCCGCACCTGCACGACATCACCACCATGATCGAGCTGTTCGGTCGCATGGGCATTGAGCCGGTGATCGACGAGAAACTCAGCGTCGAAATCGACCCGCGCACCATCAAGACCCTGATCGCCCCGTACGAACTGGTGAAAACCATGCGTGCGTCGATCCTGGTACTGGGCCCGATGGTTGCCCGTTTCGGTGAAGCCGAAGTTGCACTGCCTGGCGGTTGCGCCATCGGTTCGCGTCCGGTCGACCTGCACATCCGTGGTCTCGAAGCCATGGGCGCGGTGATCGACGTCGAAGGCGGCTACATCAAGGCCAAGGCGCCTGAAGGTGGCCTGCGCGGTGCAAGCTTCTTCTTCGACACCGTCAGTGTGACCGGTACCGAGAACATCATGATGGCCGCTGCTCTGGCCAAGGGCCGCAGCGTGTTGCAGAACGCCGCCCGCGAACCTGAAGTGGTTGACCTGGCGAACTTCCTTAACGCCATGGGCGCCAAGGTTTCCGGCGCCGGCACCGACACCATCACCATTGATGGCGTCGAGCGTCTGGGTTCGTGCTTCTACAAAGTCATGCCTGACCGTATTGAAACCGGCACCTACCTGGTGGCTGCTGCCGTCACTGGTGGCCGCGTCAAGGTCAAGGACACGGATCCGACCATCCTCGAAGCCGTTCTGGAAAAACTCCGTGAAGCCGGCGCAGAAATCACCTGCGGTGAGGACTGGATCGAGCTGAACATGCACGGCAAGCGTCCGAAAGCAGTCAACGTGCGCACCGCGCCGTACCCGGCTTTCCCGACTGACATGCAGGCGCAGTTCATCTCGCTCAACGCCATTGCCGAAGGCACTGGTGCGGTAATCGAGACGATCTTCGAAAACCGTTTCATGCACGTGTACGAGCTGCACCGCATGGGCGCCAAGATCCAGGTCGAAGGCAACACTGCCATCGTCACCGGTACTGAAGTGCTGAAAGGCGCGCCAGTCATGGCCACCGACCTGCGAGCTTCGGCCAGCCTGGTGATCTCGGCACTGGTTGCCGAAGGCGACACGCTGATCGACCGCATCTACCACATCGACCGTGGTTACGAGTGCATCGAAGAAAAGCTGCAGATGCTGGGCGCCAAGATCCGTCGCGTTCCGGGCTGATTGCTGCATTGGGACACAGGGACGTGTCCACTGATTTTAAGAGTCGAGCCGGTTTCCGGCTCGATGTGTGTCCGGCGCCGATTGCGACCGGACATGAGTACCTTGATAAGGACTGACGTTTCCCATGTTGACCATCGCACTGTCCAAGGGCCGCATCCTTGACGACACCCTGCCGCTTCTCGCCGAAGCGGGCATCGTGCCGACCGAGAATCCGGACAAGAGCCGCAAGCTGATTATTCCTACGACTCAGCCAGACGTACGTCTGCTGATCGTGCGCGCCACTGACGTGCCGACGTATGTCGAGCATGGCGCGGCCGACCTCGGCGTCGCTGGTAAAGACGTGCTGATGGAATACACCGGCCAGGGCCTGTACGAGCCACTGGACCTGCAAATCGCCCAGTGCAAGCTGATGACCGCCGGCAAGATCGGTGCGGCCGAGCCCAAGGGCCGTCTGCGCGTGGCGACCAAGTTCGTCAACGTTGCCAAGCGTTACTACGCCGAGCAGGGCCGTCAGGTCGACATCATCAAGCTCTATGGCTCGATGGAACTGGCGCCGCTGATCGGTCTGGCGGACAAGATCATCGACGTGGTCGACACCGGCAACACTTTGCGCGCCAACGGCCTGGAACCTCAGGAACTGATCGCCACGATCAGCTCGCGCCTGGTGGTCAACAAGGCTTCGATGAAAATGCAACACGCCCGAATCCAGGCGTTGATCGATACCCTGCGCAACGCAGTGGAATCGCGACACCGCGGCTGATTCACCTGCGCGACGTTAAGTCGCGCCCGTCTATCCGCCTCATAGCCAGAATCTCAGGTGCCCAAGCGGAAACGACTGCTAAGTTAGGGCGCCTGAGTTTTTGCCATTCCTATGAGGCTCTCGCTATGACCGCAACGACTGCAATTCGCCGACTCAACGCTGCTGACCCGGATTTCGCGCATCATCTGGATCATCTGCTGAGCTGGGAAAGTGTGTCTGACGACTCGGTCAATCAGCGGGTGCTGGACATCATCAAGGCTGTGCGCGAACGCGGTGACGCGGCGCTGGTCGAGTTCACCGAGAAGTTCGACGGCCTCGAAGTCGCTTCGATGGCTGACCTGATCCTGCCGCGCGAGCGCCTGGAACTGGCGCTGACGCGCATCACCGTGCCACAGCGCGAAGCGCTGGAAAAAGCCGCCGCCCGCGTGCGCAGCTACCACGAAAAACAGAAGCAGGATTCCTGGAGCTACACCGAGGCTGACGGCACCGTGCTGGGCCAGAAGGTCACGCCACTGGATCGCGCCGGTCTCTATGTGCCGGGCGGCAAGGCGTCGTATCCGTCGTCGGTATTGATGAACGCGATTCCGGCCAAAGTCGCCGGCGTGACCGAAGTGGTCATGGTCGTGCCGACCCCTCGTGGTGAAATCAACGAGTTGGTGTTGGCCGCCGCGTGCATCGCCGGCGTCGACCGCGTGTTCACCATCGGTGGCGCGCAAGCCGTTGCTGCCTTGGCTTATGGCACCGAAAGCGTGCCGAAAGTCGACAAAGTGGTTGGCCCGGGCAACATTTATGTCGCCACGGCCAAGCGCCACGTGTTCGGTCAGGTTGGCATCGACATGATCGCCGGCCCTTCGGAAATCCTCGTGGTGTGCGACGGCCAGACCGATCCGGACTGGATCGCCATGGATCTGTTCTCGCAAGCCGAGCACGACGAAGACGCGCAGGCGATTCTGGTCAGCCCGGACGCCGAGTTCCTCGACAAGGTCGCCGCCAGCATCGACAAACTGCTGCCGACCATGGATCGCGCGACCATCATCGAAACCTCGATCAATGGTCGTGGTGCGTTGATTCACGTGAAGGACATGGCCCAAGCCATCGAAGTCGCCAACCGCATCGCCCCGGAGCACCTGGAATTGTCGGTTGCTGACCCACAGGCCTGGCTGCCGCAGATCCGCCACGCCGGCGCGATCTTCATGGGCCGTCACACTTCCGAAGCGCTGGGCGACTACTGCGCAGGCCCGAACCACGTATTGCCGACCTCCGGCACCGCGCGTTTCTCTTCGCCACTGGGTGTGTATGACTTCCAGAAGCGTTCGTCGATCATCTTCTGCTCCGAGGCCGGTGCTTCCGAGTTGGGTAAAACCGCCTCCGTGCTGGCCCGTGGCGAATCGCTGAGTGCGCACGCGCGCAGCGCCGAATACCGCATCAAAGACGCAGACTTTCTTCAAGGGCAGGGGGAATAAAGCATGAGTAAATTCTGGAGCCCGTTCGTCAAGGATCTGGTGCCATACGTGCCGGGCGAACAGCCGAAGCTGACCAAACTGGTCAAGCTCAACACCAACGAAAACCCGTACGGGCCATCGCCAAAAGCCTTGGCGGCGATGCAGGTCGAACTCAACGACAACCTGCGCCTGTACCCGGATCCGAACAGCGATCTGCTGAAAACTGCCGTCGCCAACTACTACGGCGTACAGAGCAATCAAGTGTTTCTCGGTAACGGTTCGGACGAAGTGCTCGCGCACATTTTCCACGGTTTGCTGCAGCATGATCAGCCGTTGTTGTTCCCGGACATCAGCTACAGCTTCTATCCGGTTTACTGCGGGTTGTACGGCATCCAATACGATGCGGTGCCGCTGGACGCGCAGTTCCAGATCGACCCGGCTGACTACGCCAGGCCAAATGGCGGAATCATCTTCCCTAACCCGAACGCACCGACCGGGTGCCTGCTGGCGCTGGACGCGGTTGAACAAATCCTCAAGGCCAGCCCGGATTCAGTCGTGGTGGTGGATGAGGCGTACATCGACTTCGGCGGCGAGACAGCGATCAGTCTGGTGAATCGTTATCCGAACCTGCTGGTGACGCAGACCCTGTCCAAATCGCGCTCGCTGGCCGGTTTGCGCGTGGGTCTGGCGGTCGGGCATCCGGACTTGATCGAGGCGCTGGAGCGGATCAAGAACAGCTTCAACTCCTATCCGCTGGATCGTCTGGCGATTGTCGGTGCTGCTGCCGCGTTCGAAGATCGCGAGTATTTCGACAAGACCTGCCGTCTGGTGATCGAGAGCCGCGAGTGGGTGATCGCGCAGTTGCAGGCCAAGGGTTTTGAAGTGCTGCCGTCGGCGGCGAACTTCATCTTCGCCCGGCATCCGCAGCATGATGCGGCGGGGCTGGCGGCGAAATTGCGCGAGCAGGGCGTGATTGTGCGGCACTTCAAGCAGGAGCGGATTGCACAGTTCCTGCGGATCTCGATTGGCACGCCGGAGCAGAATCAGGCGCTGATCGACGGCCTGGGCGAGCTTTAAACCACCGCTGCACCCTGTAGGAGTGAGCCTGCTCGCGATGCGTTTCAGCATTCAACATGTGAGTTGAATGACACACCGCAATCGCGAGCAGGCTCACTCCTACAGGGGATTTGTGATGATTACTCGTGATGTGGTTCGCCAAGAAAGGTCAGTGAGCTGAACAAGCCGCGACTGTTCACATCAGCACTGTCCTTGACTGGCACCTCAACCTGCGCCGCAATCACGTTCAACCCTTCATTTCGCACCAGCACCTGCGCGCGGCCATCCTTGTCGGTCTCGGTGCTCAGGGTGTTCGGCGCGCTGCGATAGTCGCCAATCAACTTCACCCCGGCCGCCGGCTTGCCATCGAGCAACACCCGCACCGGCAATGATTTCCCCGGCCCCACCGTCAGTGGATCAACCTCCGGCAAAATCAGCAGCTTGATCTGATCCAGCTTCGGCAACTTCGCCCCCGGCTGATAAATCGCCAGGCTGTATTTGAATGTCTCGGTTGCCTCAATAGCGCCCGGTACTTTGCTGCGGCCTTCATTGACCCACTTCTTGTCAGCCATCTGCGACCACATGCCGTTATTCAGCGCCACGGCCATCACCGCAGGCGACTTCAGCGGTTTCAAACGTGCGTGATCGGCGAGCCGCTCAACGCTCACCGGAATCATCTTGCCGCCCGCGTCATAAGCCCAGGCGCCGCTGATTTTTTGCGCCTTGAACGCGTTGTCTTCGGCGCCATGGCCGTAGATCACTTCGATATTGCCGCGCCGTTGTTCGGTCCACAGGCCATGAGCCGAGACTTGGCCGGCGAACAGGGCGGCGATGAGCACGAGGGTTTTGCCGTATTGCATGGTGACGTCCTTTTACAGATTGAGTGTCAGGCTGACGGTGAAATTGCGCGGCTCGCCGGGGTTGACCCAGTAATTGCTGTACGAGCGCTCGTAATACTTTTCGTCGAAGAGATTGTTCAGGTTCAGGCCGACGGTGACGTTGTCGCTGGCCTTGTAGTGGGCCAGCAGGTCGACGGTGTGATAGGCCGGCAATTGAAAATCGCTGCCGGATTCACCTGAGCGATCGCCTACATAAGTGAACGCCGCGCCGACGTCCGAGCCGCGCAAACGGCCATCCTGAAATTCATACACCCCGAGCAGACTGCCGCTGCGTTTGGCCACGCCAAGGATGCGGCTGCCGGTGGGAATCACCGCGTCACCCTGAGTGACTTCGGCGTCGATGTAAGCGAAGGCGCCGATCACCCGCACCGCATCGGTGACTTGCCCGGTGACTTGCCAATCGAAGCCGCGACTGCGCGCCTTGCCCATCGCGCGGCTGGTGTCGGTGCCAGGGTCGAGGGCGAGGACGTTTTCCTTGTCGATGTGGAAGAAGGCGAGGGTGCTGCTCAGGCGCTCGTCGAACAGCTCGTTCTTGATGCCGACTTCGTAGCCGACGCCTTCTTCCGGGTCAAAGGATTTGCCGGACGCGTCGAGGCCATTGTTCGGTTTGAACGAGGTCGAGGCGTTGGCGAACAGACCGGTTTGCGGCGTCAGTTGATAGAGCAGACCAGCGCGTTGGGTGAGGGCGTCATGCCGTTGGTTGCTCGTGGAGTTGCGGCTGTGATCGTCGATGTGTTGATCGAAATGTTCGAAACGCGCACCGATCATCCCGCGCAGTTTGTCGGTGAAGATGATTTGATCCTGCAGGTTCAGCGCATGGCTTTCGACGTGTTCGAACGTATCCGTGCCCGAACGTGCACCGTTGGGTTTCGGCTGGCCGTAGATCGGGTTGTAGATGTCGATCGCGTAGGGGCCGCCAGCAATCGTGGTGACGCGCTCGTTCTTACGGAAGTTTTCGTATTCGGTGCCGATCAGCAGTTCGTGCTGCCAAGGGCCAAGGTCGAACAGGCCACGCAGCTCAAGCTGGGTGATGCTGTCGTGCCAGTTGGTGTCGCGCTCGCGATAGCGGCGGTTGACGGTGTGGCCGTCGGCGTTCAGCGCACGCGCTTCCGAGGCGAAACCCCAGAGTTTGCCGTCCTTGTAATGACTGGCCAGGCGCAACTTCCAGCTGTCGTTGAGGTGATGCTCGAGGGTCGCTTGCAGCAGGTTGTTGTGGTTATCGATGTTGCCGTCGTTGGGTTCACCGAGGAAGGTCGAGCGCGACACGCCGCTCCATGTGTTGTTCGGCGCAACGATGCCGCGATCAAACGTGGAGCTGTGGCGGACGATTTCACTTTCCACCAACAACGACGTGTCCGGGTTCAGTTGCCAACTGATCGAAGGTGCGACGAACACGCGCTTGCTGTCGACGTGGTCGCGAAAACTGTTGTTGTCCTCGACCGCGAGGTTGATCCGCGAGAGCACATCGCCCTGATCATCCAGCGGCGTGTTGACGTCCAGCGCAGTGCGATAGCGATCCCAACTGCCGGCGCTGGTTTGCAGCGTGGTAAAGGCTTCGGGCTGCGGTTTCTTGGTGACGATGTTCACCGTGCCGCCCGGATCGCCTCGACCGTACAGGCTGGCCGCCGGGCCTTTGAGCACCTCAATGCGCTCGATGTTGGCCGCATCCGGCGTGCTCGGATAACCGCGATTGGCGCTGAAACCGTCCTTGTAGAACTCCGAGGTGGTGAAGCCGCGCACGCTGTATTCGTACAGTGTCAGGCCGCCGAAGTTGTTCTGCTTCGACACGCCGCCAGCAAAATCTAATGCGCGCTCGACGCTGGTGCTGCCCAGATCCTTAAGCACGCTGGCGGGCACCACGCTGATCGCCTGCGGAATATCGCGGATCGCGGTGTCGGTTTTGGTCGCGCTGGACGAACGAGTAGCGCGGTAACCCTTTACCGGGCCGGTCGGCGATTCGTAATCGGAGACGACACTGATAGCGTCGAGTTCGAGGGGTTGCGGTTCTTCGGCAAAGGCTGGATCAACCAGCAAACCGAGGCTCAGGCCGAGTAGGGAGGCCTTTGTTCGAGACGACATGTTATGTTGTTCCAATTGGCGTATTTGAAACAATATAACATGCCTTTTGAGAAAGTCTCTTATTCACGCCGCTGGCGTGGCAGCGGAGTGAAGCTTCAGCCGGCTTTCAGGTCGAACGTTCCCTCGAACTTCGTACCTTCCTTCGTCTCGAAACTGTAGGAGCCTTTCGCCGAGTTGAGATGATTCGAGAAAGTCACGTTCAATTCTCCTTCATCCGCAACATGCGTCCCACCATCCTTGTCGCTGTAACTCCACGTCATATAAGAATCGAAAAAGTCCTTCTTGTAATATGCCTTGTGGCTTCCGTCCTTGGAGTGCGCCGGGTAACCAAACCCGATCGTGTGATAGGTTCCATCATCGCTCCCGACCATTACACCTCCCTGGTCATTGCCGAAATCGTGCAGATCAACAGCAGTGAACCTGTGCTCCTCCCCACCATCGCGCTTAACCGTAATAAAACCTGAACCCATACGCTCCAAGCCTTTCGTTGCTTCTCGAATGTCCATTTTCAGCCCCATGTTTTGATTATTTGGTTTTGACGGCATCAGCGTAAAACTCAAGGGGCTGTCGTCGATACTGTCGGATATGACAGGTTTTCAGTTTTATTGGCTATCAAGGCTATCGCTGCAGGTTTCAGCGATTGATGTTCTGACGGGCAAAAAAAACGCGATGTATGAAATACATCGCGTTCTTCCAGCAGCGGCAGTTGCCGTCACGGGCGGTGGGGCAGCTTGCTTTTAATTCTCTTCTTTTTCCTGCACCGGCGCTGGCGGCGGACGCAGGCCAATTTCAGCCGAGAGCTTCAGCTCCTTGCCGTTACGCATCACCTGAATCGTCACCTTGTCAGTCGGTTTGATCCGCGCGACCTGGTTCATCGAGCGACGACCATCACCCGCCGGTTCGCCATCAATACTCAAAATCACGTCACCCAATTGCAGGCCGGCCTTCTGTGCCGGGCCATCGCGGAAGATCCCCGCGACGACAATCCCCGGGCGCCCGGACAGGCCAAACGACTCGGCCAGTTCCTGGGTCAGTGGTTGCACTTCAATGCCCAGCCAGCCACGGATCACCTGACCGTGCTCGATGATCGACTTCATTACTTCCATCGCCAGTTTCACCGGGATGGCAAAACCGATGCCCTGCGAGCCGCCGGACTTGGAGAAAATCGCCGTGTTGATGCCGGTCAGATTGCCGTTGGCATCGACGAGCGCACCACCGGAGTTGCCTGGGTTGATCGCTGCGTCGGTCTGGATGAAGTCTTCGTAGTTGTTCAGGCCCAACTGGTTACGCCCGGTGGCACTGATGATGCCCATGGTCACGGTCTGGCCGACGCCGAACGGGTTGCCGATGGCCAGCGCGACGTCGCCGATGCGGATGTTGTCGGAGCGACCGACGGTGATGGCTGGCAGGCTTTTCAGGTCGATCTTGAGGACGGCCAGATCGGTTTCCGGGTCGCTGCCGATCACCCGGGCGAGGGTTTCGCGACCGTCCTTCAAGGCGACGACAATTTGGTCGGCGCCGCTGGTCACGTGGTTGTTGGTCAGAATGTAGCCTTCCGGGCTCATGATCACGCCGGAGCCGAGGCTCGATTCCATGCGTTTCTGCTTCGGCGAGTTGTCCCCGAAGAAACGGCGGAACTGCGGATCTTCAAACAGCGGATGCGCCGGTTTATTGATGACTTTGGTGGTGTACAGGTTGACCACTGAAGGCGCGGCGATGGTCACCGCATCGGCATAGGACACCGGGCCCTGCTGCACGCTGGTGGTTTGCGGTGCCTGTTGCAGGTTGACGTCGAGGCTCGGCAGCCCGACCCACTGCGGGTAACGCTGAATAATCAACAGAGCGATAAGCACACCGGCCAACAGCGGCCAGCCCATAAAACGCAGCGCCTTGAACATTAAGCACGTCCTGGAAAAGTTGCAGGCGGGGTCAGACCGCCCATAATGTCGCGCATTATACGAGGCCGCGCGTGCCTCGGAACGGGATATTTAGGAGTCTTTCATGGCCGTTGCCCTCAGCACCCTCGTCGAAGAAGCCGACCGTTACCTTGGCAGTGCGAAAATTGCCGACTATTGCCCCAACGGTTTGCAGGTCGAAGGTCGGCCGCAGGTGATGCGCATTGTCAGCGGCGTGACCGCCAGCCAGGCCTTGCTGGACGCTGCCGTGGAAGCCGGGGCCGATCTGGTGCTGGTGCATCATGGTTACTTCTGGAAGGGCGAAAACCCGTGCATCACCGGGATGAAACAGCGCCGGTTGAAGACGCTGCTCAAGCACGACATCAGCTTGCTCGCCTATCACTTACCGCTGGATCTGCACCCGGATGTGGGCAATAACGTGCAACTGGCGCGTCAGTTGGATATCACGGTGGAAGGGCCGCTGGACCCGGATAACCTGAAAATCGTCGGCCTGGTCGGCTCGTTGAAAGACCCGATGACCGCACGCGATTTTGCCCGCAAGGTGCAGGACGTCATGGGCCGTGAGCCGCTGGTGATCGAGGGCAGCCCGATGATTCGCCGGGTCGGCTGGTGCACTGGCGGTGGTCAGGGTTATATCGATCATGGCGTCGCGGCGGGCGTCGATTTATTCCTCAGTGGCGAGGCGTCCGAGCAGACTTTCCACAGCGCTCGCGAAAACGATATCAGCTTCATTGCCGCCGGCCACCACGCCACCGAACGCTACGGCGTGCAGGCGCTGGGCGACTACCTGGCAAAACGCTTCGCCCTCGAACACATCTTCATCGACATCCCCAACCCGATCTGACTGACGACCTCTGTAGGAGCTGCCGAAGGCTGCGATCTCTTGATCTTGTTTTTAAAGGGCCAGATCAAAAGATCGCAGCCTTCGGCAGCTCCTACAGGGGCGGGTTGGCCGAACTGGTGGGCATATTCATATGCCCTTTCGTTCTAGCCCGCGTCCTGATTAGAAGAAGGTCGCTGTGCTAGGATTCCCCGCTCGAACACGGCCCGCTGGCCGTTCATAAGAAAGTTTTCGTGAGTAGCCATGGTCGACAAACTGACGCATCTGAAACAGCTGGAGGCGGAAAGCATCCACATCATCCGCGAGGTGGCCGCCGAGTTCGATAACCCGGTGATGCTGTACTCCATCGGTAAAGACTCCGCCGTGATGCTGCATCTGGCACGCAAGGCGTTCTTCCCGGGCAAGCTGCCGTTTCCGGTGATGCACGTCGACACCCGCTGGAAATTCCAGGAGATGTACAAGTTCCGCGACAAGATGGTCGAAGAACTGGGCCTGGACCTGATCACCCACATCAACCCCGATGGCGTGGCGCAGAACATCAACCCGTTCACCCACGGCAGCGCCAAGCACACCGACATCATGAAAACCGAAGGCCTGAAACAGGCACTCGACAAGCATGGTTTCGACGCAGCGTTCGGCGGCGCCCGTCGCGATGAAGAGAAATCCCGCGCCAAAGAGCGCGTGTACTCGTTCCGCGACAGCAAGCACCGCTGGGACCCGAAAAACCAGCGTCCGGAGCTGTGGAACGTCTACAACGGCAAGGTCAACAAGGGCGAATCCATCCGTGTGTTCCCGTTGTCGAACTGGACCGAACTGGACATCTGGCAGTACATCTACCTCGAAGGCATCCCGATTGTGCCGCTGTACTTCGCCGCCGAACGCGAAGTGATCGAGAAGAACGGCACGCTGATCATGATCGACGACGAGCGCATCCTCGAGCACCTGTCCGACGAAGACAAAGCGCGCATCGTCAAAAAGAAAGTGCGTTTCCGTACCCTGGGCTGCTACCCGTTGACGGGCGCCGTGGAGTCCGAAGCCGAAACGCTGACGGACATCATCCAGGAAATGCTCCTGACGCGAACTTCCGAGCGCCAGGGCCGTGTCATCGACCACGATGGCGCCGGCTCGATGGAAGACAAAAAACGTCAGGGTTATTTCTAAGGGGTTGTCATGTCGCACGTATCTGATTTGATCAGCGAGGACATCCTCGCCTACCTGGGCCAGCACGAACGTAAAGAGCTGCTGCGCTTTTTGACTTGCGGTAACGTCGATGACGGCAAGAGCACCCTGATCGGGCGCCTGCTGCACGACTCGAAAATGATCTACGAAGATCACCTCGAAGCGATTACCCGCGATTCGAAGAAAGTCGGCACCACCGGTGACGACATCGACCTGGCATTGCTGGTCGACGGCCTGCAGGCCGAGCGTGAGCAGGGCATCACCATCGATGTTGCTTACCGCTACTTCTCCACCGCGAAACGCAAATTCATCATTGCCGACACCCCTGGCCATGAGCAGTACACCCGCAACATGGCCACCGGTGCCTCCACCTGTGACCTGGCGATCATCCTTGTCGACGCGCGTTACGGCGTGCAGACTCAGACCCGTCGCCACAGCTTCATTGCTTCCCTGTTGGGGATCAAACACATCGTCGTCGCCATCAACAAGATGGATTTGAAAGACTTCGATGAAGGCGTGTTCGAGTCGATCAAGGCTGACTACCTGAAGTTCGCCGAAGGCTTGAAGATGAAGCCGACCAGCATGCACTTCGTGCCGATGTCTGCCCTCAAAGGCGACAACGTGGTCAACAAGTCCGAGCGCTCGCCTTGGTACAAAGGCCAGTCGCTGATGGAAATCCTCGAGACCGTGGAAGTGGCGGGCGATCGCAACTTCACCGATCTGCGTTTCCCGGTGCAATACGTCAACCGTCCGAACCTGAACTTCCGCGGTTTCGCCGGTACGCTGGCCAGCGGCATCGTGCACAAGGGTGACGAAGTCGTGGTGCTGCCGTCGGGCAAGAGCAGCCGGGTGAAATCCATCGTCACCTTCGAAGGTGAGCTGGAACACGCCGGTCCAGGTCAGGCGGTGACGCTGACCATGGAAGACGAAATCGACATCTCCCGTGGTGACCTGTTGGTGCACGCCGACAACGTGCCGCCAGTCACCGACAGCTTCGAAGCGATGTTGGTGTGGATGGCTGAAGAGCCGATGCTGCCGGGCAAGAAATACGACATCAAACGCGCCACCAGTTACGTGCCGGGCTCGATTGCCAGCATCGTTAACAAGGTTGACGTGAACACCCTGGAAGAAGGCCCGGCGAGCGCGTTGCAGCTCAACGAAATCGGCAAGGTGAAGATCGCGCTCGATGCGCCGATCGCCCTCGACGGTTACGACAGCAACCGCACCACCGGCGCGTTCATCATCATCGACCGCTTGACCAACGGCACCGTCGGCGCCGGCATGATCGTCGCGCAGCCAGTGACGCATGGCACTGCCACGCACCACGGCAAACTGGCGCATGTTGCGACTGAAGAACGTGCTCAGCGCTTTGGCCAGCAACCGGCAACCGTGCTGTTCAGCGGCCTGTCGGGCGCGGGCAAAAGCACGCTGGCTTACGCGGTCGAGCGCAAGCTGTTCGACATGGGCCGTGCGGTGTTTGTGCTGGATGGCCAGAACCTGCGTCAGGACCTGAACAAAGGCCTGCCACAGGATCGCGCCGGGCGTACCGAGAACTGGCGTCGTGCCGCGCACGTGGCGCGTCAGTTCAACGAAGCCGGTCTGCTGACCCTGGCCTCGTTCGTGGCACCAAGCGCTGAAGGGCGTGAACAGGCCAAGGACCTGATCGGCAAGGATCGTCTGCTGACCGTCTACGTGCAGGCCTCGCCGGCCGTCTGCGCCGAGCGTGATCCGCAAGGCCTGTATGCCGCCGCTGGCGACAACATCCCGGGCGAATCCTTCCCGTACGACGTGCCGCTGAATGCCGATCTGGTGATCGACACGCAGACGGTGAGTGTGGAAGAAAGCGTCAAGCAAGTGCTGGATCTGCTGCGTCAGCGTGGCGCGATTTAAGCGTTAGCCTGAAAAACAAAACCCGCTGATGAGAGATCATCGGCGGGTTTTTTGTTGCCTTGATATTGCTATCGCTGGCAAGCCAGCTCCCACAGGGATTTTCAGCGCACACAAATATTGTGTAACGCAGAGAAACCTGTGGGAGCTGGCTTGCCAGCGATGAGGCCGGAACAGACGCCTCAAGACTTCGCTGGATATTCGCGGTGCATCTGTTCCAGCAGCGCATCCTTGTCCAGCCACAGCTGATTGATCCAGCCCTGGAACTGCAGGCGATACTCGCCGTCCTGATCGTAGTTCTTGCCGATGAACTGCTGCGGAATCTTCAGCTCTTCAAAGTGCACCACCACGTCGCGCACATTGCCGCACAGCAAATCCCAGAAGCCCGGGCGCCCGGCCGGGTAGTGAATCGTCACGTTGACGATCGACTCCAACTGCTCGCCCATCGCATCGAGCACAAAGGCAATCCCGCCAGCCTTGGGCTTGAGCAGATACTTGAACGGCGATTGCTGCTGCGCATGCTTGCCGTCGGTAAAGCGCGTGCCTTCGACGAAGTTGAAAATCCCTACCGGATTATTGCGAAACTTCGCGCAGGTCTTGCGCGTGGTTTCGAGGTCTTTGCCTTTCTTCTCCGGGTGCTTGGCCAGGTACGCCTTGGAGTAACGTTTCATGAACGGAAAGCCCAGCGCCCACCAGGCCAGGCCAATCACCGGGACCCAGATCAGCTCCTGCTTGAGGAAGAACTTCAGCGGCTGAATCCGGCGGTTGAGCACGTATTGCAGCACCAGAATATCGACCCAGCTCTGATGGTTGCTGGTGATCAGGTACGAGTGCTGGTAATCGAGGCCTTGCAGGCCGCTGATGTGCCAGCGCGTGCGGCGTACCAGGTTCATCCAGCCCTTGTTATTGCTGATCCAGGCCTCGTGGGTGTGGCTCATCAGCCAACCGGCGATACGTTGGGTCAAGGCGAACGGCAAGGCCTTGACCAGCGCCACGCAGAACAGAAACGAGCAGAGCAGAATCGTGTTGAGTGCCAACAGCAGCGAGGCAATCACGCCGCGCACGGGTGCAGGTAGAAAATCCAGCATTTACACATCCATAGGTCGGTTGGCGGCTTGAATCGCGGTAAGGGCGATGGTGTAGACGATGTCATCGACTTGCGCGCCGCGCGGCAAATCGTTCACCGGTTTGCGCAGGCCTTGCAGCATCGGCCCGAGGCTGACGCAATCGGCGCTGCGTTGCACGGCTTTGTGCGTGGTATTGCCGGTGTTCAGATCCGGGAACACGAACACCGTGGCGCGACCGGCGACCTGACTGTTCGGCGCCAGTTGCCGGGCGACTTCGGCGTTGGCCGCGGCGTCGTATTGCAACGGGCCGTCTATCAGTAGCGAATGCTGTTGTTCGTGGGCGAGCAGGGTGGCCTCGCGGACTTTCTCGACTTCTTCGCCCGTGGCCGATTCGCCGCTGGAATAACTGATCATCGCCACGCGCGGCGTAATACCGAACGCCGCCGCCGAGTCGGCGCTTTGCAGGGCAATCTCGGCCAGTTCGGTCGCGCTCGGGTGCGGGTTCATCACACAGTCGCCATACACCAGCACTTCTTCCGGGAACAGCATGAAGAACACCGACGACACCAGCGTGCAGCCCGGTGCGGTCTTGATCAACTGCAGGGCCGGGCGGATGGTGTTGGCGGTGGTGTTGATCACGCCCGAGACCAAGCCGTCGACTTCATCCAGCGCCAACATCATGGTGCCGATCACCACGGTGTCTTCCAGTTGCTGCTCGGCCATCGGTGCATTGAGGCTTTTGGTTTTGCGCAGGGCGACCATCGGCTCGACGTAGCGTTCGCGAATCAGGTCCGGATCGAGAATCTCCAGCCCCGGCGGCAAGACGATGCCTTGGGCGCGGGCGACGGCTTCGACGTCTTCCGGTTTCGCCAGCAACACACAACGGGCGATCCCGCGCTCCTGACAGATCGCCGCCGCTTGCACGGTGAACGGCTCGCTGCCTTCGGGCAGGACGATGCGCTTGTTCGCGGCTTGCGCGCGCTGAATCAATTGATAACGGAACACCGCTGGCGACAGGCGCATTTCCCGTGGCGTGCCGCAGCGCTGGTGCAGCCATTTGGCGTCGAGATGGCTGGCAACGAAGTCGGTGATGATCTCCGCACGCTCGCGGTCATCGATCGGGATTTCCTTGTTCAAACCGTTGAGCAGGTTGGCGGTGTCATACGAGCCAGTGCTCACCGACAACACAGGCAGACCGGCCTGCAACGCGCCCCGGCACAGATCCATGATGCGCGGATCGGGCAGGGTGTCGCTGGTCAGCAACAGGCCGGCCAGCGGCACGCCGTTGATCGCCGCGAGGCTGACGGCGAGGATGATGTCGTCGCGATCGCCCGGGGTCACCACCAGCACGCCGGGCTTGAGCAGCTCGACGGTGTTGCGCATGGTCCGTGCGCAAATGATGATTTTGGTCATCCGCCGGGTTTCGTAATCACCGGCGTTGAGCACTTGCGCGCCCATCAGGTCGGCGACGTCGCGGGTGCGTGGTGCGTTGAGTTCCGGCTGATAGGGAATGCAGCCGAGCAGGCGGAAATCACCGCTGCGCAGCAACGGCGAGTGCTCCTTCAGACGCGCGGCGAAGGCGTCCATGCTTTCTTCGGTCTTGACCTTGTTGAGGATCACCCCAAGGACTTTCGGGTCTTTCGGCCCGCCGAACAATTGCGCCTGCAATTCAACGCGGCCGGAGAGTTCGGCCAGCACTTCGTTTTCCGGTGCCGAGACCAGAATCACCTCGGCATCGAGGCTTTTGGCCAGGTGCAGGTTGACCCGCGCGGCGTAGCTGGCGCTACGGGTCGGCACCATGCCTTCGACCACCAGCACATCCTTGCCGATGGCGGCTTGCTGATACAGGGTGATGATTTCTTCGAGCAGCTCATCGAGCTGGCCGTCGCCGAGCATCCGCTCGACGTGAGCGAGGCCCAGCGGTTGCGGCGGTTTCAGGCCGTGGGTACGGGCCACCAGTTCGGTGGAGCGCTCGGGGCCGGTGTCGCCCGGGTGCGGCTGGGCAATCGGTTTGAAGAACCCGACTTTCAGGCCCGCACGCTCAAGCGTGCGCACCAGCCCGAGGCTGATGGAGGTCAGACCCACGCCAAAATCGGTGGGGGCGATAAAAAAAGTTTGCATGCGAATTCTCTAAAGTTGCATGGCAATGGCGGCAATCTATACGTGATCGCCTACCGAAATTCAGTCGCCAAGGTTATCGCTAACCGAGCCCTGTGCGCACCAACCGCAGGCAAAGGGTTGGCCTATTTTTTCAATACGTTGCGCCGGGTCCAGCACCCAGGCGCGTGATTGCCACGGCGGCTGGTGGCGCAGGTGCTGGGTGTGGCCACAGGAAAGCTCGGCGACCCAATGACCGTCTTCGTCCTGATGCAAGCCTGTGAGCGTCGAAACCCGTTTGTCCGGGTTGTGTTCGCTTTCGCGCGATTGCTTCGCTAAACTTGGCCTTTCTATATTCTTCTGCAAAAGGTCTCGCCCCATGCTGATCGCCGCCAATAAGGCTGTCTCCATCGACTATACCCTGACCAACGACGCTGGTGAGGTCATCGACAGCTCCGCCGGCGGCGCTCCGCTGGTCTACCTGCAAGGCGCAGGCAACATCATCCCGGGCCTGGAAAAAGCGCTGGATGGCAAAGCTGTTGGTGACGAGCTGGAAGTCTCCGTTGAACCGGAAGACGCTTACGGCGAATACGCTGCCGAGCTGGTCAGCACCCTGAGCCGCAGCATGTTCGAAGGCGTTGACGAGCTGGAAGTCGGCATGCAGTTCCACGCTTCGGCGCCGGACGGCCAGATGCAAATCGTCACCATCCGTGACCTCGACGGCGACGACGTGACTGTCGACGGCAACCACCCGTTGGCTGGTCAGCGCCTGAACTTCAAAGTGAAGATCGTTGACATCCGTGACGCCAGCCAGGAAGAAATCGCTCATGGCCACGTCCATGGCGAAGGTGGCCATCACCACTGATTTTCTGCGCTAAGCTTCGAGTACTGGAGAGGCGCCTGCGGGCGCCTTTTTAGTCCGCGGCTGTCCTTGGTGGTCTCGCCAAGTGGCTGTTTCGAGTAGAACACGGGAATCTTGGAGTTCGTCATGAGTGCTTTTCACGACCTTAAGTTGACAGCCCTGGATGGTCAGGAGCTACCGCTGGCACCGTTCAAGGGCCAAGTCGTGCTGGTGGTCAACGTCGCCTCCAAATGCGGCTTGACCCCCCAGTATGCGGCGCTGGAAAACCTCTATCAGCAGTTCAAGGGCAAAGGTTTCAGCGTGCTCGGCCTGCCGTGCAACCAGTTTGCCGGCCAGGAACCTGGCACTGAACAGGAAATCCAGGATTTCTGCAGCCTCAACTATGGCGTGACGTTCCCGTTGTCGAGCAAGCTCGAAGTCAACGGTCATGATCGTCATCAGTTGTACCGCTTGCTGGCGGGCGAGGGCGCGGAGTTTCCCGGTGACATCACCTGGAATTTCGAGAAGTTTTTGCTCGGCAAGGACGGCCGCGTGTTGGCGCGGTTCTCGCCGCGCACGGCGCCGGATGATCCGACCATTGTGCATGCGATTGAAAAAGCGCTGAGCTGAAACAGCAAGATCAAAAGATCGCAGCCTTCGGCAGTTCCTACAGGGAAACGTTATCCCATGTAGGAGCTGCCGAAGGCTGCGATCTTTTGCTTTGCGTCTTTTAATCCTTAATCACCGAAATCAATAATGCTGTTCAAAGGCCTCGGCTCTCCATATTATCGCCGTCATAAAGTTATCTCTGTGGAGCCTCCCGATGCCTGTCCAAGCCTTGTTCAAACCGTTCCACCTCGGTGCCCTCGAACTGCCGACCCGCGTGGTCATGGCGCCGATGACCCGTTCTTTCTCCCCGGGTGGCGTGCCGAATTCGAAAGTCATTGAGTACTACCGCCGTCGTGCGGCCGCAGGCGTTGGCCTGATCATCACCGAAGGCACCACCGTCGGTCACATCGCCTCCAATGGCTACCCGAACGTGCCGCAATTCTTTGGCGACGCGCCTTTGGCCGGCTGGAAAAAAGTCGTCGACGCCGTTCACGCTGAAGGCGGCAAGATCGTTCCGCAACTGTGGCACGTCGGCAGTGTGCGCCGCATCGGCACCGAGCCGGACGCCAGCGTGCCGGGTTACGGCCCGTCGGAAAAACTCAAGGACGGTCAGGTCGTGGTGCACGGCATGACTAAACAAGACATCCAGGACGTGATCGCAGCCTTCGCCCAAGCGGCCAAGGATGCACAAAGCATCGGCATGGACGGCGTGGAAATCCACGGCGCCCACGGTTACCTGGTCGACCAGTTCTTCTGGGAAGGCAGCAACCAGCGCACCGACGAGTACGGCGGCAACCTGGCCAACCGCTCGCGTTTTGCCATCGAACTGATTCAGGCGGTGCGTGCGGCGGTCGGCGAAGGTTTCCCGATCATCTTCCGCTTCTCGCAGTGGAAGCAGCAGGATTACACCGCGCGTCTGGTGCAAACGCCGGAAGCGCTGGGCGAATTCCTCAAGCCGTTGTCTGACGCAGGTGTGGATATTTTCCACTGCTCGACGCGCCGCTTCTGGGAGCCGGAGTTCGAAGGTTCCGAGCTGAACCTGGCGGGCTGGACGCGCAAGCTGACTGGCAAACCAACCATCACCGTCGGCAGTGTTGGTCTGGACGGTGAGTTCCTGCAGTTCATGGTCAACACCGACAAGGTCGCGCAACCGGCCAGCCTGGAAAACCTGCTGGAGCGTCTGAACAAAGAGGAATTCGATCTGGTGGCGGTGGGGCGTGCGCTGCTGGTTGATCCGGACTGGGCGCTGAAAGTCCGCGAAGGGCGCGAGCAGGACATCCTGCCGTTCAGCCGTGAGGCGTTGATGACCCTGGTTTAACCAGCGCCGCTTCTGACGCTATCGCTGGCAAGCCAGCTCCCACAGGTTCTGGGGATGTTCACAAATTTTGTGTTTTCCGCAAACACTGTGGGAGCTGGCTTGCCAGCGATGGCGCCTTCCAAGTCAGCAATGATTCAAGGCAATGTCTGCGCATTCGGCACCACTTGCTCCCCCACACAAGCCCCACGCAAATGGCTCTCGAACTGCTCGATAATCGCCGGCCACCCCTGGCGACTCGCATGCTGTCGCGCATTCAGCCGCACACAACGCAACCGCTCATCTTCCTCCAGCAACCACACGGCCGCTTCGCAAAATGCCTGCTCATCCCCCGGCATCGCCAGCACGCCGCTGTAGCCGTGGCGAATGTGTTGCGCCGCCGCCGCTTGATCGTAAGCCACCACCCCCAACCCTGAAGCCAACGCCTCCAGCACGACATTGCCGAAGGTTTCGGTCAGGCTCGGAAACACAAACACATCCCCAGACGCATAGTGCGCGGCCAATGCCTCGCCACGTTGTGCGCCGCAGAAGATCGCCTCGGGCAGGTCCTTTTCCAGCGCCACGCGTTGCGGCCCGTCACCGACGATGATCAGTTTCAGATGACGCTGTGGATAAGTGCTGCGCAGTGTTTCGAAGCTGCGCTTGAGCAGGCCGAGGTTTTTCTCGGGAGCGAGGCGTCCTACGTGAATAACCGCGATATCGCGCTCGTTGAGGCCCCATTGCTCACGTAAAGCGTTCAACCGTTTGCTTGGATGAAACAACTGGCTGTCGACCCCTCGCGACAACAACGCCAACCGCTCGAAATGCCGCCGCTCCAGTTCCAGCCGCTGGCTGACGCTCGGCACCAATGTCAGCGCTGAACGATTGTGAAACCAGCGCAGATAATGCGTGAGCATCCGGGTCAGCAAACCGAGACCGTACTGGCTGGTGTATTGCTGAAAGTTGGTATGAAACCCGCTGACCACCGATATCCCCAAACGCCGCGCGGCCCGCAACGCCGACAGGCCGAGTGGCCCTTCCGTGGCGATATACAGCACATCCGGGCGCTGGCGCTTCCAGCGCCGCAGCAGTTTGTGCATCGACGACTGCCCCCACTGCAACCCCGGATAACCCGGCAGCGGCCAACCTCGGCACAGCAGCAGCGCATCATCTTCACTGCGCTGCGGATCACCGGCCTGACGCGGGCGCACCAGTTCCACCTGATGCCCGCGCGCGCGCAAGCCATCGCACAAGCGGCCAAGGGTATTGGCCACGCCGTTGATTTCCGGTGGGAAGGTTTCGCTGATGAGGGTGATGTGTAGAGCTGTCGTCATGACCTCAGTGTCAACTGAGGCCATGTCGTGGCTGTTACGTTCGGATGATGGATTTGTGACGCGCGCTCTGTTGCCGGTTCAGCGCTGAGTCACCAGATTCTCGGCACCACGCTCACGCACCCAGAACAACGTCGCCCCGGCGACAGCCGCCGGCATCATCAGGATGTTGACCACCGGAATCAGCAGCGCCAGATAAACGATGCCGCCAAAACTCATGCTCTGCCAGCGCTTCTGGCGCAGCCAGGCGAGCATTTCGTTCCAGCCCAGTTTGTGGTTGTCCGCCGGGTAGTCGATGTACTGGATCGCCATCATCCACACGCCGAACAGCAGCCACAATGGTGCGGCGATGATGTTGACCATCGGGATGAACGAAAGAATGAACAGGCCGATTGCCCGTGGCAGGAAGTAGCCGAGCTTGCGCATTTCCCGGGCGAGGGTGCGTGGGACCATCTCGATCAACTCGCCCCAACTGAACGCCGGGAAGTCATCGGTGCCGCGCACCACCACTTCGACTTTTTCCGCGAGAAAGCCGTTGAACGGCGCGGCGATCACGTTGGCGAGCATGGTGAAGGTGAAAAACACCATCAGCGCCACCAGCACCACGAACAAGGGCCAGAGGATGTAGCTGAGGAAGCTCAGCCATTCGGGCAGCGATGGCATCAGCGTATCGACCCAGAGGCTGAACTGGTGGCCGGCCAGATAAATCAAGCCGACGAACAGCACCAGGTTGATCGCCAGCGGCAACAACACGAACAGGCGCAGGCCAGGGCTGAGAACCAGTTTGAGGCCTTCACGCAGGTATTGCGGGCCGGACAGAACAGGGGCGGGCATAAGGTGCTCCGAGCAAGGGAAAACGCGCCGACCTTACCGACTTTGCAAAGGCTGCGAAAGCACGGCAGAGCGATCGACATTCACTGTAACAAGATCAGAGGGACGCTATTCGTCAGTGAATCGTTCAGCGTCCGCCCTCAAAGCTCGAAGCGTATCCGCGATTCACGGCGTTGTGCCGGCGGTAGCGCTTCTCCGCGTTTCACGGCGGCCAATAGCTGGTCGACGCCGATATGCACGGCATCGGCCTGCACGTTGCACGGTTTGAAATCGGCGACATTGTCGAGGCCTTGGCGGTGCGCCTGAATGATTTTCACGTCCTGGCGAATCACGATGTGGGTGTACAGATGAATCAACGGCCGCAACAGGCCCAGCACCCAGCGGGGTAGGCGGAAGCGGTAGGCGATGTAGGTGTAGACGCGCGACTGGCGTGAATCGATGGGCGTGATCTGACTGATGATGAAGAATGCCGAACGCTCGCCCCACCGATAGTCGCAGCGGGTGACGTTGGGCGCAAAAAAACGATCGGTGTGCACCAGCGGCTCGCCGTCGGGGTTGCTCAGCCAGTTCATCAAACCGATCTTGTCGCCGTCATCGTGGTACGTCACTTCGATGCTCTGCGCTTTACACGCGAGCGTGGCTTCCATCGCCCGCCCGCTGCTGGAACGGAAGATGCCCTCGTGGACAAAAACAGTGTGCGGCACGTCCATGAAGTTCTGCACGAGGCTGCCGACGTCGGCCTCGAAGGTGTTGATCATGAAATAGGACTGCCAGGGTTTTTCGCCGTAGACCGGGAGCTTGAACACGGTTTTGCTCTGCGGGTCGCCCGTGCCGGTGTAGACCCAGACCAGCCCGTCCTGCTCCTGCACCGCAAAGTGACGCTGGCGGTAGCGATACGCGGGGGGCGTCGAAGTGCACGACTTCTTGCCGACGCTGGGGATATGCACCACTTGCCCCTCAGCGTCGTAGCGCCAGCCGTGGTAGGGACACACCAGGCAATCGTCGGCAATCTTGCCCGCCGACAGGCGTGTGCCGCGATGCACGCACTGGTCGAGCAACGCCGCTACCCGGCCGTCACGCTGACGAAAAAGCACCAGGTTCAGACCCAGAATCTTCGCCCGGTAAGGTTTGTTTTTGCGCAGTTCTTTTTGTGCGCAGGCTACATACCATTGTTCGAGGGTCGCGTCGTCGGGTGTTTCGAGGAGGTTGTTCAAAGGTACCGACATGAGCTGTCCGTCAGAGCGAGAAGGGCTTGAGCTGTCTCCAGCCGATTGATAAGTGCGCGCGGCTTGAAGTCGCCCGCACGGATGCCGCTCAACTCCGCCGCCTGTTGCAGCAGCTGCGCGAGTTGATCAGCGCCGCCGTCGAGCAGGCGCACCTGCACCGGTCCCAGTTGCCCGAGCTGGCGTGCCTGGCCGTAATGAAAGGCGTCGGCCAGTGCCGCCTCGATCGTCAGTGCCAGGGCACTGGCATCAAGGTCTCGGGGCATCGCCACCAGCGCCGTGTAATGCGGTGGCGAAGCATAGGCGTCGGGGATCAGGCAGGCGCCGCCCTGGGTGGCCGGGCAACCCTCGAACAGGTTCTGCACGACGTGTTCATCGAGTTTTTCTCCGACCAGATCACTGGTGCCTGTGGCACGGCCGACAAACTCGACCCGTGGCGTGGCCCCCGACATGCCGACGACGCGGACCCGATCGCCCAGTGCGTAGCGGTACAAGCCGCCGCCGGTGCTCAGCAGCACCTGCGCCGTTTCCCCCAGGCGTAACGAATGCGCATGGCGCAGGCTGCCGTCTTCACAGAGGAATTCCAGATAATGGCTGCCGATCGCCAACGGGCAGCCCGGTCCGTCGCCGAAGGGAACACTGACGACGCCTTCGGTGGCAAACAGACTTTTTGGTAGCCACTGCGTTTGCGGAAAACGCGCGGCCAGTTGCGTGAAGTAGTGGCGACTCGGCCCTTCCATCCAGCAACTGACGGCGGCCAGGCGTGGCCATAATCCGCTGCAGTCACCCTGGGCTCGCGCGCGGCGTAGCGCCGAGCGGCGCGGCGCGGGGAGGGCGGCCTCAAGCCAGGCAAACGTCTGCAGCTGTTCGGGTGTTTCGGCGTCGAACAGTGGCTGTAACAGGCTGGTCAGAAAGGTCGGGCTCCATACGCTGATAAAACTCAAATCAGCGTCGGCCAGCAAGGCCAGCAGGGTCTGGCGACGCCATTGCGACTGCGCACCGTTAAACTCTGGAATCAGCAACGTCCCGGCCAGACCGGCCAGATGACTGCCGCTCAAATACTCCAGATCACTGGCCGACCCGAGGCAAATGCCATTGGGCCCGGCCACGGGCATTTGCAGGGGCGGCGACATCGACCAATAACTCGAGCCATGACTGATGCCCGGCACCTGGCGATGCATGTCGGCGAGCCACACGGTCAGCGCGCTGTGCATTTCTGCGAGGAAGGCGCGCGTGTAGGGAATCGCTTTTTGCAGCGCGCTGTTACCGCTCGTACGCTCGAAGAACAGTGGTGTGTCGGTGGTCAGGATCGCTGCGGATTGCTGTTGCGCGCGCTCGATCCACGGCTGCAGTTGCGCGTAGGTGTGAACCGGTACGTTATCGCGAAACTGCGTCGAGTCCTGCAGTCGGGCAAAGTCGTGGGCGCGGCCGAATGCGCAATCACGATTGGCTTCGAGCAGGCGCTGCAATAAGCGTTCTTGCGTTGCTTGCGGTTGCTCGAGCTGCGCGTGCCATTGATCGAGCGTGGGCTTGGCGTGCTCGAGGAAGGTCTGCCACAGCGCGCGTTTCACATCCATGTTGGCGCTCATCAGAAGTAGGTCTTGTCCAGTTGCGACAAATCATCGGGTAACCGCTGCGGCGGCAGGAAAACCTGCAGCCAGCCATACCACAGCGGCCGGGTTTCCTTCTGGTTGGAAGCGGCATGCATTTGCTGCCAGTGCATGGCCGAGTGCCGATGATGGGTCAGGTTGTAGTTGAAGTTCAACAACGCCCAGCGCACCAGCCGCGGGGCCCGCAGGTTATAGGCGCCCTCGACGACGTCCAGTGGTGTGCGCATGTGGTACACCCACTGCAGCGACGACCAGGAAAAGGCGAAAGCAAGGTAGGCGATGAGCACCACCTGCCACGTCCATCCCAGCAAGAGTCCGATCGATAACCACGCGGCGACACTGGCGATGACTTCCACGCGGATACGCTTGAAGTCGGCGCTGGAGAAGTCCTTGAAGGCGGCGGCGTAGGTGTTGACCTCTGCGGTTTGCGACCATTTG
The DNA here is from genome assembly GCF_000282515.1 of Pseudomonas sp. GM80. Classification (GTDB taxonomy): domain Bacteria; phylum Pseudomonadota; class Gammaproteobacteria; order Pseudomonadales; family Pseudomonadaceae; genus Aquipseudomonas. Next base: position 37,346 of record NZ_AKJD01000154.1, on the reverse strand, counting down.
TCGGTGATGCGCGCCGGCAGCACCGGCAATAACAGGCTGCCGACAAACGCCGCCAGCCAGATACCGCCAAGCACCGCAAAGTAGTACTCGATACGCTTGCGCCACAGCGACTCATCCGCGACCGCGAAGTCGGCCAGTTCTGCGCGTGTACGATTGCGCACATGATGACCCAGGTGATTGATATGGATCAGCGTCGCCGAAGCGCCAAACAGGCTAGAAGCCCACCACATGACGAAGTAGTTGAGGGGCTTGCGACTGTGCGCCAGGCCATGAAAGGACTCGTGCATCATCGAGAAGACACCTTGCATGACCAGGCAAAACGGGATGAGCACCAGCCATTTGAGCCCGCCCGCCTCCGTGTGGGAAAGCCAGGTCAGGGTCGCGCCCCACAACAGCGTTTGCAGCGCCAGCACGCACAGATTGGCCACGTCGAAACGACGCGTTTGCGAAATGTCACTGGAACTGCGCATATGGGCTCCTTGATAGGTCGAGTCGAAAAAGTATACCGCCCTGATCGCGTCGCTAATGATCAATTGCTGGCGCGTCAGGGCAACGAGGAACCGCAGAACACTGTATGTCGTATCTAAAACGCCTTCTGAACAGACGCTCGGCGACGAAACCCGCTGGCGCAGACATCCCTCGACGCGACATGCGTTTCGCGCTTGATGAGCAGGTTCCGCGCTATTGGTATCGTGGCTGGCCGCACGTCACGCGCTTTTTCGATGGCCTGTCGATCATGTTTCCACTCGGCGAAAAACTCTTCATCGACAGTGTCGTGCACTTTCGCCAAGCCCTCGAAAAACATCCGGCGCTGGCCCAGGCGGTTGACGCGTTCGTGTATCAGGAAGCGTCGCATATTCGCGAACATCGCGCGTATAACCGGCTGCTCGCGGCCCAAGGCGCACCGATTGATGCGCTGGAACAATTGCTGATGCGTCGTCAGGAGGTGGGCAATAAATTCTCCCCGGCGATGCGCCTGGCCATGACGGCCAGCCTGGAACATTTCACCGCGATCCTCTCCGATCAATTGCTGCGTCATCCGGCGATCCTTGAAGGCGCCGATACGAAGATGGCCATGCTGTGGCGCTGGCATGCGATCGAAGAAACCGAACACAAGGCCGTCGCCTACGATGTGCTGGGCGTGGTGGTGAGCAATCCGCTGCGGCGATACCTGATGCGCTGCGGGGTCATGCTGATCATGACCGGCTACTTTGCCATCGATGTCCTGTATTTCATTTACCGACTGGCAGGCAATGATGGGCAGCGCCGCAACGGGCGCGAATGGCTGCGGTTGCTCGGCTGGTTATTCGTCCGACCCGGCCCGCTGACCCGGGTGTTTCCGAAATGGCTGGCCTGGTTCATTCCGGGGTTTCACCCCAACCACCTCGACACCCGTGAAGCGTTGGCAACGGCGCGGCAAACCCTCGACGAATACGCTGGGCGCACACCATGAAAGGGCCTTCGGCGATGACCCCCGCCTGGACACCTGAGGGATTTGCCGAGTGGCCACGGCATTTTCCGGCTACCGAATTCGTCGCGCCCGACGCATTGCTGGACTGCACGGAGCAATTTATCGCGTGCTGGCACAAGCCCATGCTCAGCCTTTCCCAGGACACGTTGGTGGTGCTGGTGGCCGGGCTGTTTTCCGAATGGCTGCCCGGCTGTTTTCAGGATTGTGCGCGGACGTTGCGGCGCCTGGGCTATCCGGTTTTGCGCATGCCCGTGCGTTCCTCTCGCGGCGTCATGGCGCAGGGTCGACATATCAGTCAGGTGCTGACGGCCCAACTCAGGCAGGGGCAACGCTTTGTCGTGTTGGCGCACAGCAAGGGTGGGCTCGACGCGCTCGCGGCATTGGCACAGGACAAACAGTTGCGCCAGGCGTGTGATGGTGTGGTACTGGTGCAACCACCGACAGGTCCGTCGACGGTCATCAATGACCTGTTGGCTTGCAGCGCAGGGCAGTCGAACCTCGACTATCCGTTCGATCGCGTTCGCCGAGTGCTGGCGAAAACCCGTTGGGTGGCCGCTGGCGCACGGGATATCAGCAGTCTGCGCGACCCGCAGATCAGCGACCTGCTCGAACACCTGCCCGCCGACGTGCAATGCCTGCACGTGATCAGTTGGAGCGCCGTCCCCAGTTCACGCTTCGATACCCATCATGCCCGCCTCAATGCGCGACGCCCGGGTTGCGCCCATGACGGCCAGTTTTACCTCGAACATCAACGCATCGCGGGCATGCCGCAGATCTGCCTGCCCCGGCTCGATCACGGTCAACCGGTGCTGGGCGGCGGTGGCTTTGACGCCACGCGTTTCTGGTTGACGCTGTTGGATGTCGTCCACGGTTGCGCTCAGACCAGATAGATTTCGAAGCCCGGGATGCGCTCGGCATCCTGCGGCGTCAACGCCGTGGCATTGCCTACGCAAGGCGCGGTGTACAAGTCCATGGCAATGGACACGGCGCGATAGCGCTTCATGGCCAGCCAGAATGGGTCATGGTCATACAGGCACAGTTGCATCAATGCGTACTGACCGCGAACGCGCATCCACGCCGCGTCCAGCAGTGCCGCAAAAATCTGCGGGTCGCGTTGGCGGACGTGCAGGTGGGTCAGGTAAACGTCGCGCAACGCCTCGCCGGGCGCGGCAATGGCGGGGCGCCCCAACAGCGGCGCACAGGTGTTGAACGCCAGGCGCAGAGCCTGGTGGGGCAGCGGCAAGGTCTCAAGCACCACGCGCTTGATCCGCCCGGCATCCCAAGGCGCGACGCAGCCCAGCAGATTGTCTCGGGCGTCGAGTGCCAGCAGAAATGACGAGAGACCGAAGTCCGGCCAGGTCTCCAGGCGCCTGGCAAACTGCGCCTCGCTGAAGACGTTGCCGAAGGGCTGAGCTGCCGACTCGCGGTCGAGAAACGCCCGGAGTGCGTCGGCGTGACACGGCTGCGCTTGCACGATGCGCACGTGGTCCGGCGTTCGCGGGGTGCTTGCCCAGCCACGCTGGGCATACACGGCGACGTTGCTGTAACCCCGCCAGTGCGCCAGCCCGAGTGGATTGGCGCGCCGTCCGCCGAGCAATGATTGTGTGGCGAGACGGTTGTCGCGGATGACACAGCAATAGGCATGCTGCACCCCCGTTTCAGCGGTCAGTGCGGCGAGACGGACTTTGACCTCGGCCATCCACGACAGCGACAGGCGTCGATCAGGCACCAGTCGCAAATCCCCCAGATAGGCCACGGGCTGAATGTCACCCTGAAGATAACCCTCGCGTACCACCAGGCTGGCGATGCCCTTCAGATCACCGGTCTCGTTCTCGGCCAGCCAGGTGCGATGGTCGCTGGCATGACAACGGTGCAGCGCAAAGTAGTCCGGCCCGCGATCGAAACGCATTGGCAAACCACCCTGCATGGCCCGCTGCGCCTGAAAATCCAGCAGTCGCTGGTTGTCCGCCGCACAGGCCTGGCGGATCAGCATGGTTGTGCGGCGGCGAACAGACGCTGCGCCATGGGCCGCAGGTTATCGGGGTGCAATTCACACAGGCAGACCAGTTCATCGCCCGACGCGTAATGAGGATTTTTCTGCAGAAAATACGCGACGTTATCCAGACGCAAGTGCGGCGCCGGGACGTGTGCCAACTCGGTCGTCAGCCGACCTTGCGGCACTTTGAAAGACAGCACGCCTGTTGCCGGGTCATAGGCCTCGCCGAAACGATCCACTGCCAGATAATCGGCCAGTGCCTGAACCGCAGAGTCCGTCACGGCGCCAGCGCGGGGCGCGTAGTTCAGTGCCATGGCGGCCAGATAGCGATAGGTGCGGTGGCCCTTGCAGATCAGAAACCAGTACAGGGGAATGTCAGGTTGCTCCAGCCAGATCTCGCCGGCCAGGCGCATCCACGCGAAGGCCAGTTGCTGGCTGCCCCAGTGTTCGCGGTCAATGATGGTGTCGCCGGAAAAAATCACCCTGATCGGGCGCCCGCACCACGTGCGCTCATAGCGTTTGAGGGTGGTGAAACCGACGATGGTCTGATCCGCGCAACGCAACACGATGCAGTGGGTCTTGTCCTGCAAATCCTGTTCGAACTGCGGGCGAGAGGTGTCGCAGTAGGACGCCGAATAAATCTCGAACATCCGGTTGATTTCATGTGGATGCAGATCGGAGCATTCAACGGACGTTGCGCTCAAACGCATGGAGACCCTCGGCATCGCAAGCAAGATGTTTGGAGTTTGGCGAGTTGAAAGGGTCAATGCAACGTAGACTTCCTTTCGTCGCCGTCATTTACTGACGCTGAAAATCTGGCATAACCGAGCAGAAGCCGCCGCTCTTGGCGGTATGGAAACGTTGCACGTGTTCTGACCCATCAGGCGCCTTATTCATGTCATCCATGTTTGCCAGTCATCAATTTGATACCTCGATCGTGACACGCCCGTTCCTCTGGCTAGCGGTCTACACCGTGGTGACGGGCGCGCTGTATTTTCTCGTCACGCACTACCCGATGGGCGCGGTGCGAGTGATTGAACCGACAGGTTTTGACGCGCACATTGCTCGACTGCCTTTCACCTTGCCGTTGTACCTGAGCTATGTGCTGATCATGCCGGCGCTGGTGCTGCTGGGGCGGCGCCGCGAATGGTTGCTGCCAGCCTTTTTTGCCGCGGCCGTGGCGTCCGGCACCTGCCTGCTGAGCCATTTGTTCTGGCCCTCCATGATCGAGCGCCCGGAGAGCTCGTCGCAGTGGCTGACGTGGTTCTACCAACTCGACTCACCGTTGGCCGCCTCGCCCAGTGGGCACGTGGCCTTGCCGGTAGCGATCAGCGTTGTCCTTGCTTACCTGCGCGTCCGTGCGGCCTGGCTCTTCAGTCTGTGGAGCGTGATGCTGGGGATTACCGTGTTGACCACGGGTCAGCACGTGCTGCTCGACGTGGTGTATGGCGCCGCGATCGGTGGCGTGGCGGGCTTGATGACCGTCATGCTCAAGCGCCTGAAAGTGGATCTGCGCAGCATGGCCGCGATCCTGCTGGAATGGCTGTGCATCATCGTGACGTTGCGCATCGCCCTGTACGTGGACGACTGGCGTTTGTATGGCGTGGCCTTCGTGGTGATTGCCACGCGCCAACATGCGCTGTTCATCCTGTACCACGACGCGACGCACTATCACTTGACCCGTCATCGCCGGCTCAACGACTTTCTGATCAACCTGGCGATCGGTGTGCCGGGTCTCGTCCCGGTGGAATTCTATCGGCCCCTGCACCTCGAACATCATCAACAGACCGGTACTGCCAACGACCCGGAGCGCCGCTTTCTGTATCACCGCCAGCCTTGGGATTTCCGTCCGCTGAGCGGCAAATTGTTGCTGCGACAAATACTCGGCGATCTGTTGCTGATCAACACGCTGCGCAATCTGCGCGCCTACAAGGCAGCGGGCGGAGCCTCACCGAAGATGACCGGCCCGGCCTTTGCGGCCAGTGTGATCTGGCTGGGCCTTTTATCGTTGATTGCCTGGCAGACGTCGGCGCAGACGATCCTGCTGATTGTTTTTTTCTGGTTTGTGCCACTGGCCACCCTGGGCACCCTGTTGCAGAAAATTCGCAGCATCGCCGAGCACAGCGGCGGGCCGGACGTGACCCCCGGTTGGCGGGAATGGACGTATGCCTGGAAAGTCGGGCACGCAGGGCGGTTTTTCATCTGGCCTTATCACATCAATCTGCACCTGCATCATCACCGCAGTGCCAACCATCCCTGGCACGTGCTTCCACGATTGGTGACGACGGATGAAGCGTTGCTGGACTCACGGACGCTGCCCTCGCTGCTCTGGTCGGGCATGAACAAACACCGCTGATCCAGCCTTGTTTCCGCGCGGCACCGCTTGGGTTCAGCTTTCAGCCTCACCCTTGGGGTTGCTCGCGATCAGGCTGGCGCCGCACGCGGTTTTCATCCCGTGCAGCGCGACTGCAATGCCGCCGACATCCAGCAGGGCACTGCCCTGCGTGATCGGGAACACCCCTTTGCACAGCGGGCAGACTACCTTGTGGCCAACGCCGGACATGGGTTTGCCGTTCAGGTCTGTCTGGCTGAAAGCTTCAAGGACGGTGCCACCGTGACTGGTGGAGTCGCCGAGCCGAATGATGTCCATGGCAGCAGGCCTCTTAGAGATCGTCCATCCAGTTGGTTTTCGGTTTCTGGTCGGCGAGGAATTCTTCCAGCGTGTGATCCTGCTCGATGCCCGGCATTTTCGGCGCCGAATGCGCGGTAGGCACGGCTGACGGTTCCTCGGTGCTCGCAGTCTGCGGCATCAGGTTGACGCCGAAATGATCATTGCCCGTTGGCTTTTTGCCGGGCGTCGGCGAGGTCACGGCAATGATCGTCGCCTGCTCCGGGCGCCGCATCGGCATGACCACACTGGTGTCGGCGTTGAGGTAACTGGCCATCGTCGCGAGGGTGAGACCAACGAACGGCGAAGCCGAGCCGGTATCGCCCAAGCGCTGATTGAGGTCGTAGCTCTCGCGCGAATCGAGCAGATCCAGCGGGCTGTGGGCGGCAGTGAGCGCCGGCAGCAACTCCGCCAGCGGCGTGGTGTTCGCGCCGCCGTCAAAGAACACCCGCGCCGGTTTCTGCACGAGCCCGTCGGTGGCGTCTTTCCAGCCAGCGGCGAGTTTGGCGGTCAGCGCGTCACGCTTGAGGCGTTCGCCATTGTCTGGCCGCAGCAGCGCCACGGTGACCGGCCGATGCAGCTTGGCCAGCACCGGCTGCGCATCCCATTGCTCGAACGCACGCTGGGTCCAGGGTTGCGGAATGAACGTCGATGGCTGGAACTCCACGGCGGGTTTGCTCGCGCCCCAACCGGTGAATTCCGGGTCGATTTTGTTCTCGTTGACCTTGGCAAATTGCGCGTAGTAACGCAGCCATTCGACGCGTTCGGGACGCCCGACCACCATGGCGACCATGGCGTCGGTGAGTTCGCCCGGCTTGCGTGGGCCGGGCCCGCCAATCAGCGGCGCCTTTTTCGCCGACAGCGCGAACGACATGCTGAAGCCTTCGACGTTGTAGACCAGCACAGCGGGGAGGTCAGGGTTCTGTTCGAACAGGTTGAAGAGGTTTTCCACCAGACCTTCCGGGGTGTCGCTGCAGACCACGCCATCTTGCAGATTGCGCACGCGATGCCAGTGCAGGCCCGCTTCCGTGCGGTAACTGTTGACCATGCCCGAGAGCATTTCCCGGGTTCTTTGCGGGGCGTAACGCAGGTTCGGTGTGTCGGGATTCCAGCCACGCACGACCGTGAGGGTCGGGATCGGCCACTTCTCGACGAAGTCGCGCAAGCCCAGTTCCAGCGCATCAGCCTTGCGCTTGTCATAGGCGAGGTCTTTGGCGTCGCCATCCACCGGATACTGTTTCGGGTCCGTGGGCAGAATGCTGCCGACGTGGAGGGCTTCAGTCTGTTTCGCATTCTGTTCCTGCAAGGCTTTCCAGGCCTGGCCCTGACGGAACACGTCGAGGCTCAGGCCAATGGCGAGCACATCCAGCGTGTCCAGACGCGGCGAGGTGGCAGGGGCGCGGTAACGGGCATCAACAGGCATGGTGGCGGCCTCCTTGGCCGAGGTATAGGCAGTCACGGGTGAGGCCGCGCTGGCAAAGCAACGGCTGGCCGTCGATGGATGTGCAGCCGCGTGGACCAGAGGGCTGGTCAGGAGCAGGCCGGTGCAAAACAAACGAGCAATATCAAAGCGCATCAAGGGGCTCCACCAAAACGCACGGGTTCGCCATTTCTGAGTTCGGTCCGGGTCTGGGTCGCCACCAGGCTCGGCATGTTGTCGCTGATGGCGGGTAACGCGCCGGTCTTGCGATACGCCACGGTAGCGTCAATCAACTCGCGGTTCTTACCGTCCTCCTCCTGATAGTGCTGATCCACGGAGTCGTCCGGATCTTCATTCTCTGCCTGAAATTGCGCGTTGGCGCCGCCATCGGTCTTGGCCCAGTCCAGCCGCCAATCCGCCACTCGACACAGATACGCATAGAACGACGCTTCATCCACGCATTCGCCGGCCCCGATCGCCACGTCATAGGCCAGCACCTGGCGGCTGTGTTCAGGGTTGTTGGGGATGGAAGAGTGGAAAGACATCGCCAGCGAGTATTCCTCGCCTTGCAGGCGGATACGTGCCTGATAAGGCGTTTCCCCACGCGTGACGAGAACCTTGCCGTTGCCTTGAGCCCGAGCGGCAAACACATGGGCGCAGTCCGAGGCTTCCTTGCCCTCGTTACGGGCCTTTTCGACGCTCTTGATGTCTTGCCCGTATTTGAAGGCCTGGGCTTCTTCCATGGTCTCCGCTTCGGCGTAACGTGGGTTGTCCGGCTCCCAGCCGCCATTGGCCACGCCGATCGCGGCATCGACGGGATCGAGTTTGTCCTTGACCTGGTACACCCCGCTTTTGGAGTCTTCCCCGGGGGCGGTAACGACACCATCGTTGGCAAAGTTCACGTCGCCTGGCACCGGCAATGGAGGCGCGGTCAAGATTACGCTGGCGCCCTTGTCGAGGCTGCCATTGGGGATCCGGTCCATGAAGCCCAGGCCGGTGTCTTCCCAGGGTTGCTCGCTGTCCTGACGCAACAGGTAGACGTATGGAGGAACGTGTTTGCCGACGAGTTCTTTCTCGCCGTTACGTTTGCGTACGGTAAAGACCCGTTGGTGGAAACGTTGCGGAAGAATCTTGCGCGCTGGCTGGCCGTCGACCTCTTCGCCGATCCCCTGCCAACCGATGCCCTGGACGTTCTTGAGGCCAACTGTCTGATCCTGAGGGGTGAAATAGAGAAAGGTGCTGCCGCGATTGTCGCGCTCGTTGAAGGTGATCTTTTCTCCGCGGATCGTGGTTTGACATGCGGCCGTGCCTGTCCAGCCAGGCCCGCCAATCGCTCCGTAGCCCTGCTTGTTTTTCAGGGCGACGCCCGACAGCGCCGGCACCGGATTAGGGCTGCCGGCGATGAATTGCAAGATGCCGTTGAGCGTGGCGATGCGCGCTCCGGTCGTCTGTTGCCCACCCCACTTCTGGACCTTGTCCATGTTCGGCTGGAACAGGCTGTAGGGCGAGTTGAACATGACTACGCCGTCTGCCGGTTTGGCGTTGTCCTCCTTGAGGAACGCGTGGGCCAACAGTGTCAGCAGCGTGCCCTGACTGTGGCCAACCACGTTGATCGTATCGTTTGGATGACGTTTGTGAATGATCTTGATCAACATCGCCAGGCGCATGGCGGCCAGCACCATGTAACGCCGACCGGCGGCTGAAAACAGCGGGTGAGTCAGCTTGCCGCCGATTTTGTCGAGCGAGATGAAGCCGAGCAGCATGCCGTTGAAACCCTTGCCCCACATGTCCGGCAGGTTGGTGGTGGCGTTGGCGAACTGGCCGCCTTCCTTGGTGCCGGCCTTGTCCAGGCGGTTGCCGTCACGGTCCAGCCACTGACCGTGCGCTTCGGTTTTCTGAATGAAAGCTTCTTCCTCGCGAAACCCCCAATAGAACGGCACCACCACACTGCGCGGCTGGCTGCCGTTGCTGGAGGCGCCGGCCTTGCGGCGGAAGTACACGGCATCGGGGTTATTGGCCTTGCCGCCATCATCGGCGGGCGCGGTGTAGCTGGCCGGCAACAGGTAACCCGGGTTGTTCGCGCCGTTGGGGAAGGTGCGCGGCATATCGAGGCGTTCGTTCAGCCCCTCGCACAGGCCCTGCTCAATACGCGCGTAGCAACCCGCGAGGTCGTTGACGCCGTGCACGAGGATCGTCACACAGGGCTTCGGTGGCGGCGGAATCAGGTGGATGTCGCCACCGCTGGGCATGGTGATCGATTGGCTGGAAGCGATCTTTTTCGGCTGGGTAGGATCAGTCATCGCCCATTTCCTCCTTGAAAATTCCGTTGGTCTCGACGCGTGCGGGCACGGTCATGACGGATGTGTCCGCTGGCGCCTATTGGCGCTGCGCCTCAAATACGAAGGGATCACCCTGATTCGGGAAGTGCAACAGGTACTGCGCCACCGGGTTTTTCGCGTTGGGTACCCGGTAATCCACTTGTAGCCCGGTCGGGTTGTTTTCCAACTCTGCCCCCAGGTAGGTATTTTCCGGATAGCTGAACTGATTGCCGGGCGCCTTGCGAATGGCCGAGCACGAGGAGAAAAGTCGCGGTAACGCGTAGAGATGCTGGCCGTGTACCAGCAACACCTGGGGGTAGCGACTACCGTAGCCACTGCTGACGTAATGCAACTCCAGGCACGTTGAGGCGCCTTGACGCCAGGTCGTTGCGCTAGCCACGTTTTCCGGGTCGATGGGGTCATCGACGGGCCATTGCGGCGAGGCGAAGTTGACCGCCTCGCGCAGCGGCCAACGTTGTTTGCCGACTGTCAGCGCATCTCCGTCCAAGACAATGACGGGGGTGCCTTTGGGCGGGTCGAGCTTCAGTCCGTCGGGCGCGCTCCACTGTGCATCCTCAAAACCTTCAAACGCCGGGCGCATGGCGTTGGCCCAGAGGCAATGCCTTGGCGATTCCGAGCAGGGCATGGCAAGTTCGCTGCCGGGCCCGGCAAACAGGTTGTCGCCCAACGATTGATAGAACGCACGGTAATCGGTGAACTGTACCGGAGCGGCCTGCGCCAGAAGGGGCAGGCTCGCAACGAGAAACAGGCTCAGACAACGGGTGACTTTGCTCATCGATGCCCCTTGGCGCCGGATGCCTTGATGTACTCCGGATTGGTGGTCCAGAAGATCGTTTTGCCGATGGCAGCAGTGGACAGGTATTTGTAGGTATAACGACCCCGCTCACGGGTATTTACCATCGTGTTGGTCTTTTTGTTGAACTGGGTCCAATAGGTGATTTTTTCCGGCTTCGTGACTTGCGCCACACCAAAGATGTTGTGCGAGGGGGAGCCGTAGTGGAACCCGGAAGAATGGCGGGGGTTGGTCGACTGTTTGATATCGACACCGTCCCACCAATACGCGCCGTTGGAGGGATCATTGCCGCGCTGGGCGAGCGCATCCCGTGCACTCTCTACCGCCGAGCGCATGTTCGGGTCGGCGTTGATGGCCGCTTCCGAAGCCGCCATGAGTTGGTTGTAACGGACATTGTTGCCCTTCGTGGCAACGACGTAGCCGCTGCCGGCCTCCCTGAGCAGGCTGTCGACATCGGCAAGCTCCCAGGCGCGCATGCGGTTGGTCACCGTAAAGCAAATGCCGCGCACTTCCTGCGGGTTGTTGTCCGTCGAAGCTTCGCCGTATCCGATGGCCGCGAGCTTGCGCACCTGTGGCGTGATGAGATCAGGCATTTTGGTTGTCCTTCACCGGCCACGATTCCAGTTCCAGTTGCAGGTCGGCAGGAAATTCCGGCGTGCGCTCACCGGAACCCTCGGCCACGACTTCCCCGGCGGACATCACCTTGAAGTGGTGCGGCGCGGGGCCTCCCTGGTCGTCCTTGAACTCAAAAAACTGCACAATTTCCTCCGCCTCGTCAGCGGCACCAGCACCGGCCGCACTGGCGGCTGCCCCTGCGCCTCCTCCCGCCGCGCCTGCCGCTGCCGGGGCGGGCGGCTTGAGCATGGCGACGTTGGCAATGCTCATCACGTCTTTCTGCAACAACTGCGTGGCGCCCTGAGCGTCGGTCACGCCTTCGACCACTTCGCCATTGGACAGGGTGATTTTGTACGGCATGTTGGGCATCGCCGACGTCCCGTCAATTTGCTTGAGCATGAAACGCCGCTGGGTATCGCCGACTTTGAATTTCGGCAGCTCGGCTTCCAGGCTGGTCGCACCGAGCAGGCTGTGTTTGGCCGCTTTGACGATCAGGTTGCCGGGCATGCCCAGTTCGATATTGCCGCCCTTGAGGGTGATGTAGGCCCCGCCGCACATCAGGGTGATGTGCTCTTTGGCCGACACCAGCACGTGCTGGTTGCTGGCGCTGACTTCCACACTCTGATCCGCCTCCAGGCGGATATTGTTTTTCTGCGCCTGCAACAGCATCGCGCCCTGATGGGTGATCTGGCGCATTTCGCCGCTGTGGGCAAACATCCCCAGGTCGGTCCCGGCATTGAGCACAAACTTCTGCCCCGAGGTCTGTTGCTGATTTTGCTGGGCAACGGTGTCGATATGCTCACCCGCCGCCACCGTGATGCTCTTGGGGGATGCCGCCGCGATGCCGGCTTCACCGCTCATGGCGATCGCCGGATTGCCACCGTTGGTCTTGCCCGACTCGTCGTTCGCGCCGTTGCCCAGGTCGCGAACGGCATCGCTGAGGGTTTGCTGCGGTGCCTTGTCATGGCTGACACCCTGGTTGTCCTGGGCGTAGTCCCCCAAGTCCTTGGCCAGTTTCAACGCCGCTTCCAGTACCTGGATGACCGAGCCGCGATTGAGGTGACCGCCGCTGGCGTTCATTTGCTCCTCGGTACTGAGCAGCAGCCCCTTGGCTGCCCGCAGCGCACCGTGTTCATCGGTGCGCAACTCGAAACCCTCGCCGCGCGGCTCACCGCCGCTCGGCCGCGGATGCGTCAGGTAACCCAGATGCAATGCGGTGCTGCCGTGATCACTCATCAAGGCGGCACTGATCTGCTTGGTGGTGTCGTCAATGCGCAGTTCGTTGGCCCGAGTGCCCTTGTATTCCTTGCTTTTGATAGTGCTGAGAATCTTGTGATTGGGCAATTGATAGGGCGGCATGTTCGTCGCCCGGTACGTGCGACCGGTGATGATCGGCTGATCGCAGTCGCCGTCGAGGTAATCGACGATGACCTCCTGGCCAATACGCGGAATCGCCATATGGCCCCAGTCCGCACCTGCCCAGTTCTGCGCCACACGCACCCAGCAGGAACTGAATTCGTTGTTCTTGCCTTCCCTGTCCCAGGGGAACTGGACCTTTACCCGGCCGTATTCATCGGTGTAAATCTCTTCCCCGTCCGGCCCTGTCACCGTCGCAATCTGCGGCCCGTCGATAATCGGTTTGGGCATCGGCGGGGTGCGCCATTCGGTTTCTTCGGCAACGATTTCGGCGACGAAGTCGTAGCTCACGCCGACATCCGCGCCGGCGGATTCTTCCTCTTGGCTGGCGTGCTGGATGCCCTTGTGGGTGATCCTCAGCGATCGCCACCAACGGTTGAAATCTTCCCGGGGATGGCCGCTGAGCTGAAAAGAGAACCCCGGGATCAGGCGCGGATCGTCGCCTTCGACAACGGCAATGCGTGCATCGCCACGGTGCCCGAGCAAGCGATTCTGGGTGAACGGTTTGCCGGCCGAGGTGACCTTGTAGCGACCCGGATAATCGTAGCGTTCATAGTTCGGCGTCTGATGTTGCAAGTCATCGCCGGTGAAATTCTGTTGCTGGTCGAAGGTCGGGCGCTTGAAGGTGTAGTCGCGTTGCGTCTGCTCGGCCGTGCGCACGTTCTCGGTGTAACTGAACGCGTAGAGCACGGGCTGCGTGGCGTCCGCCGCCGGTTCAGTGGTGTACAGCACCGGAGCGCCTTGAATGCGCTCCTGCACATAGAGTTTGTCGCCCTGAATCAGCGTGTGGGTGCTTTCGTTGCATTTGAAGAAATAGAACAAGCCTTCTTCACTGGAAAGCCGATCGAACAGGTACAGGTCGGTGTCGCCGACCTGAGTGCAGTATTCGCGCGGCAGATGCTCGCCGTTGATGTGTTGCTGATAGTCGAGGATGCCGTGTTCGCTGAGCACTGACTTGATGATGTCCGGGACGTTTTTCTGCTGAAAAATACGCCAGTTGGAACTCAGGGCGAGGCGGGCGAGATGCGGTTCGACCACGGCGCGATAACGCGTGCGGCGAAAGCCGGTTTTGCCTTGAGTGAAGCTGGACACCAGCCCGTGGACATGGCGCACAGCCGTGCCGCCTTGCCAGATCGTGAGTAATGAGGGCTGATCGAGAACCTTGCCGAAATCGATGTTCGGGTTGTGGCTGGCCAACTCGATGGTCAGTCGGAACGGTTCACACACGGCTTCTTCCAGCGTGAACTCTACGACCTCGAACTCCATCTGCCCTGACAACACGGAAAACGTGAACTTCAAATCCCTTTGACGCATTGGACTGTTCCTTGGTCAGGTGAGAAAGAGGGCCCGCCCATCAACGCTGCAAGACATCCGTCACATCGACCAGCAAGGCTGGTCGATGTGTGAAGCGATCAGCCGTGATTAAACGACTGGAGCACGCCAGTCATCGGAACCCGAAGTACCGGATACTTCGTGGGTCCAGGTGATTTTGCGGTAGGTGAACTGCACTTCTTCCAGGTGCGTGAAGTGCGCGTTGCCCGGGTCCTGGCAGTTGTGCATTTTGTTGTTGATGGCGACGATGATCGCGTCTTCCAGTTTGGTGGTGTAGTAGTGCTCTTGGGTGCCTTGAGCGGAAGTGCGGTACCACTGGATAACGATTTCGCTCATGCGCTCGCCCGAAGTCAGAGCAGCTTGCAGCAGCGGCGAAGCCTTGTCGTAGACCTTGGTGATCACAACTGGTTTGTGCACGCGTTGGCCGGTTGGCTGACCGGATTGCGGGTCACGCGGGATGATCACGTCGTGGGTAAAAGCCTGAACCATGACCTGGTCTTCGTGGCCTTCCTGAAAGGTGTTGCCAACCGAGTCGGCGGTGAACGCGCCGGCGGTGATCAGACCTTGTTTTTCGCCAGTGACCGACATGTACGCTGGTGTTGCCATGGGAATGCTCTCCTTGCTTGAAATGACACGTTAAACAGGCACGATTGCCTGTCCGTGTAAGTTCTGAGATATCAACTTTCATGCCAGTGATTCGATAGTCATTTCGGATCAAGGATTTAAGTGAAGTACCTCATCCATGCAGATTAGTTGGACACGGAAAAACCGCGGAAAGTGCGCAAGAAGTTGCGCAGTACTGCGCAACTTCTTGCGCACTTGGCTGCAGGCCTTTGGCTGTAAGGTCTGTAGCGGTTTTGGCGGGTGTTTTATTATGGGCAGTTGCGCAACTTCTTGCGCATCATGGCTATATAGTGGCTATTAAAATTACAGGGAAATTGAGGTACTGGAATCCGGAAGTTTTTCCCTTTAAGAGAAGTGATTTTTTTGTAGTGTCCGAGTTATCCCCAGCAAGCGATTTTTGCCGAGAGCTGCCAACGTTAAACGCAGCAGTCGGCAAAATACGCTGTCGGCGTGGAGGAGTGATTCGGATCGCCGGACGTTCAGCTCGTCAGTGCGTCGGCATAGAGTCGACCTATGAGCTGGATTGTTAAACCGTATTTCCTTAATCTTGCCCCCCTCGATACGCTGCACCCAACTTTTTACAGGACTGTCGAGCTCACGCCTTCCCCAAGGTCATCCACAGTCCTTTTTTATTCTCGCCGGCAGTCCGGCGATCCGGGTCTGTCTTTCGGCCCGGTCAACAGGAGCAGGTCATGTCTGAAGTCCGTCATTCGCGAGTGATTATTCTCGGTTCCGGCCCTGCCGGTTACAGCGCTGCGGTATACGCGGCCCGTGCCAACCTCAAGCCACTGCTGATCACCGGCATGCAGGCTGGCGGTCAGTTGACCACCACCACCGAAGTCGACAACTGGCCGGGTGACGTCCATGGTCTGACCGGCCCAGTGCTGATGGAGCGCATGCGCGAGCACGCCGAGCGTTTTGAAACCGAGATCGTGTTTGATCACATCAACGCCGTCGACTTCGCTGCCAAGCCGTACACCCTGACCGGCGACAGCGCGACTTACACCTGCGACGCCCTGATCATCGCCACCGGCGCCAGCGCTCGCTACCTGGGCCTGCCGTCGGAAGAAACGTTCATGGGCAAAGGCGTTTCGGCCTGCGCGACCTGCGACGGTTTCTTCTATCGCAACAAGCCAGTGGCTGTGGTTGGCGGCGGCAACACTGCTGTTGAAGAGGCGCTGTACCTGGCCAACATCGCCAGCACCGTGACCCTGATCCACCGTCGCGAAACCTTCCGCGCCGAGAAGATCCTGATCGACAAGCTCAACGCTCGCGTCGCCGAAGGCAAGATCATCCTCAAGTTGAACGCCACTCTCGACGAAGTACTGGGCGACAACATGGGCGTGACCGGTGCGCGTCTGAAGAACAACGATGGCAGCTTCGACGAAATCACCGTTGACGGCGTGTTCATCGCCATCGGCCACACCCCGAACACTTCGCTGTTCGAAGGCCAGTTGACCCTCAAAGACGGTTATCTGGTGGTGCAGGGCGGCCGTGACGGCAACGCTACTGCGACCAGCGTCGAAGGCATCTTCGCCGCCGGTGACGTGGCTGACCACGTTTACCGCCAGGCCATCACCTCGGCCGGCGCCGGTTGCATGGCGGCACTCGACACCGAGCGTTACCTGGACGGTCTGCAGAACGCTTCGTTCTAAGATCGCAGGCACAAAAAAACCGGCCAGATTGGCCGGTTTTTTTGTGCCCGGAGTTTCAGCTACGTGATGATCGTTCCCACGCTCTGCGTGGGAATGCCTCATCTGGACGCTCTGCGTCCGATGGGACGCGGAGCGTCCCCGGCTGCATTCCCACGCGGAGCGTGGGAACGATCACGGTGCCGAAGGCTGCGATCTTTTGATCTTGATCAGCGGCGGGTCAGGGGCTGTGCGGTGAACTTCACGCCAGCCAGACCATGTTTGATCAAAGCACGAATATTGCCGTGATCGCTGCCCTCAGGCGTCGCCACCACCGAGCGATAATGCTCGCCAAACGCCAGCAGCGCTTCTTCGTCGCTCAGCCCCTCCAGCAGCGCCAGACCCAGGGTCTTGCACGAACCTTCGTTCTGCCCGGCGGCGTTTTCCACGCCACCGTTGTTGAAGGCCTGCGGCTGGTAGTCATAACCGGCGGCAATGAACGACAGAGTGTCGGCGAAAACGTGTTCGCCGCTCTTCAGGCTGGCGCGCAGGGTGTTCAGGTCACTCATGGGTTTTTCCTTTGGCGAACGCCGCTTGCTGGTCGGCGCTGGCTTCTTGCTGATATTGGGCTTTCCACTCGGCGTACGGCATGCCGTAAACCACTTCGCGGGCGTCATCGAGGCTGACCTCGATCTGGCGCTCGTCGGCTTCGGCCTTGTACCATTTCGACAGGCAGTTGCGGCAGAACCCGGCGAGGTTCATCAGGTCGATGTTCTGCACGTCCTTGCGGCTGTCCAGGTGGGCGACCAGCCGGCGGAAGGCGGCGGCTTCGAGTTCGAGGCGTTGTTGCTCGTTCATGGGAATCTCTGCGAGACAGCTTCAAGCGACGAGCTTCAAGCTGCAAGATGGGTGGCGGTGAACCGAAGTTTACAGCTTGCCGCTTGAAGCTTGAAGCTAGCGGCTCGCTGCAAGCGTGATCGATACCGATTCGGCAAATCGCAGCGCATGCGGCTTGTCGACTTCGACTTCGGCGTACAGCACCGAACCGTTGCTCATCACCAGATCGAGCAACTCCTGCGTCAGGCGTTCAAGCAGCGCAAAGCGGTTGCCCTCGACGTGGGCGATGATCGCCTTGGTGATCGTGCGGTAGTTCAGCGCGTGATCAATGTCGTTGTCACGCACCGCTTCCTGGGCCGCATACAGAATGGTCAGGTTGATCAGCACATCCTGCTTGTTGAGGATCTCGTCCTCGTTGATCCCGATAAAGGTGCGCAAGCGCAAATCCTTGACCCGGATGCGCGCCATTCCCGGTTGAAGTTGTGGCATTTACTTGCTCCGTCCAATCAATTGCAGGAACTCCTGACGGGTGTTGCTCGACTCGCGGAAGGCGCCGAGCATGACCGAGGTGTTCATCGTCGAATTCTGTTTTTCAACGCCGCGCATCATCATGCACATGTGCCTGGCTTCGATGACCACGGCGACGCCGGCAGCGTCGGTGACTTGTTGCACCGCGTCGGCAATTTGCCGGGTGAGGTTTTCCTGAATCTGCAGGCGTCGGGCGAACATGTCGACCAGCCGCGCGATTTTCGATAATCCCAGAACCTTGCCCGTCGGAATATAAGCCACATGGGCCTTGCCGATGAAGGGCAGCAGATGATGTTCGCACAATGAGTACAGTTCAATGTCAGCGACGATGATCATCTCGTCGCTGTCGGAGGCAAACAGTGCGCCATTGACGATCTCGTCGACGCTTTGCTCATAACCGTGACACAGGTATTGCATGGCCTTGGCCGCACGTACCGGGGTGTCGCGCAGTCCTTCACGCTCAGGATCTTCACCGAGGCCAATGAGGATTTCGCGGTAATTTTCGGGCAGGGAAAGTGGCATGCAACATCCTCGCGGGGCAGCGTTATTTGACGTGCCGTCCGCCGTTGACGGTCAGGGTCGTCCCGGTGACATAAGGGTTGTCGAGCAGATAGCGCAGGCTCTGATAGATCACTTCGCTGCCGGGTTCGATGCCCAGCGCGGATTTCGCCAGGGCCTTGGCGCGGTACGCCGCGTCGTCGTCGGGATTGAACAATAGCAGGGCCGGCGCGATGCCGTTGACCTTGATTGCCGGCGCATAGCGGGCGGCGAAGGACAGCGTCAGGCTGTCGAGCCCGGCTTTGCTGGCGCAATAACCGATGTGTTTGCTGCTGCCTTTGCGGGTGACGTCGTCGCTGATGTGGATGATGTCGGCCGGTGTCGAGCGTTGGAGCAAATCGGCGCAGTGCAGGTTGATCAGGTAGGGCGCGAGCATGTGCAGGTTGACCATGCGGGTGAAGGCTTCGGCCTCGCTGCCCGGCGTTTCGGCCAGCCACTCGGAGGCGTTGTGCACGATGGCACGCAGGCTGTCGGTATGGCTTTTCAGTTCAGCGATGAAGGCGAGAATCCCGGTTTCGCTGGCGAAGTCCGCGAACAGGCCGATGGCGCCCAGGTCTCGCAGCGTTTGCACGCCGGGGCGCTCAGTGCGGTAAGTGAAAATGACGCGATGGCCGTCTTCCAGCAAACGCTGTGCGCAATGCAGACCGACACGCTGGCCGGCGCCGGTGATGAGGATCGGGGCTGCGGAAGTGGACATGAACGGCTCGCGTCGCGGGTGGAGCAAAAACTATAACAGCGACGTGCCTGAAAAGATCGCAGCCTGCGGCAGCTCCTACACTGGATTGCGTACATTCCTGTAGGAGCTGACGAGTGCAACGAGGCTGCGATCTTTCACCGATTCTGCGTAGAAGGTTCCGCCGGCAACCGTCGCACTGGAACGCTGTTCAACCAATTGGCCAGCAACCGCGTCGACAACGGAATAAAGAAGTAAACCATCAGTGGCGTCAGGCACAGCGTGCTGATAAAAACTCGCGGTAGCAGACTCATATCAGCGAGCAGCGGGCCGAGCACGAAGTTGAACAGCAGCGACACCGGGAAGAACGCCAGCCAGATCGCTACAGCCTGTTTCCAGCGTGGCGGCCGCTGACCGACCGCACCGAACCAGCCTTCGATGCCGCTGACCCGATGTTCCTTCGGGTGCGCAAACAGATCGCTGCCGCGATCCAGCCAGGCCGTGCGCGAAGCCGAATGCTCCCAGGCATGCAGGGTCTGTTCATCGACGAAGCGGAAGATGATTTGAAACTCGTTATCGCCGGGCGGCGGAGCGAGCACGCCAGAGCCGAGATAACCTTGAAAGTCGGTGGCCAGTTGCTCGCCTTCGCGCAGCCAGGCCATCAGATCCTGATAGCGGCCGTCGGCGACGCGACGCGCAACCATCAGCGTGACGGGGGAAGTAGACATTGTGTATCTCCGTATTGCTTATGCGTCGCTCCGGGTAGGGGCTTCGCCAGACGAAGGCCGGGGTGGTGGCCTGCGTTTTTACAAGCAAGGATTATTCCTGAATTTCGCGATTTAACCAGCGACTTTCGTCGCATTTCATCGCTTGAACCTGAATGAGGCATTGCAGCTAGAATGGGATCCAACTCAATCAAATGGACATTGACCGCAATATGCCCGTCATGACGGACGCAAGCCCTGCTGCGCAGGTATCTGTTGCGCTCGAGCGCGAAGAACTCTTTCCGATACGCGAAGTGTCGCGACTGACCGGCGTCAACCCGGTCACGCTGCGTGCCTGGGAGCGACGCTACGGTTTGATTGAGCCGACACGCACCGAAAGTGGGCATCGGCTCTATTCGATGACCGATATCGAGCGTGTGCGCAGCATTGTCGAGTGGATCGACCGTGGCGTGGCCGTCAGCAAGGTCGGCAAGATTCTCGCCAAGACCGAGCCGTTGAAAGTCCTCGCGCACCTGATTCCCGATGATCTGGTGCAGGCCGATTACCTGCAATGGCAGCATCAGGTGCAGCGTGCGGTCAGCTCATTCGATGACCTTGAGCTTGATCGGGTGTATGGCCAGATCTTTTCTTCCTACTCGCTACCCGTGGTGTTTCAGGACATTCTCCTGCCGTTGTGGCGGCAACTGCTGCAGCGCCAAGAGGCGTTCGGGCAAACCAGTGAGTGGCTGTTCTTCGACGGCTACCTGCGAACACGCGTGCTGCAGCGCATCATTGCGTTACGCAGCGCGCAGCCGCGCAAGATTGTCGTCGGTGCGCTGGCCGGTCAGTGTCGGGAGCTGGAATTGTTGGTCGCTGCATTGTTTTTGAGCGGCAGCGAATCAGGCGTGCGGGTGTTGACCAGCGGTCAGCCGTTCGATGAGTTGACGCTGGTTTGCGAAAAGATCAAGCCGCAGGCGTTGGTACTGGTTTCCAATCACGCCCCGACCGTCGAATTGCCGCGCCGCTTGAATCGTTTGGCGCTGAGTCTGGATTGTCAGGTGTTGTTGGCCGGCGATGCCGCGGACCTGGCGCAGGACAGCCTGGCCGGGTCTTCGATCGGTTGCCTGGGCAATGAAGGCGCGACCATGCGTCAGCGCTTGTCGCAATTTCTCGCGGGGAAACTCGATACCTGAAACTCAGGTGTGCAGGGCAGGGTGGGTCAGGCGGTGTTGTTGCAGGATGAACTGGCGCAGGCGCTCGGTTTCATCCGCATCGGTCTGGCTCAGTTCGTAGGCGAAGAAACCTTGCTCGGTTTCCCGCTCGAAATGGCCGCGCAGGGCGATTCGTTCATAACCCGACGGGCTGAACCACTGGGCGAAATGTTTTGGCGGTTTGGTCTTGTTGCGCACTTCCACCAGCACGCCCTTGTGTGACACCTCGTGCACCCACAACACACCCGGCTGACCTTTGGCGTTTTCCAGTGCCACCGGCTCTTCCAGCGTCAGTCGCCATGGCCGCACCATCGGACCATCTTCGTAAATGCTCGGCACACCGAGGCGCAAATGCAGGGCGTGGAACTCGTCTTCCACCAGATGCAGCGGGAACGTCATCTGTTGATTTTCGAAGTTGGCCTGAATGGTCACTTGCTCGTGAGCAGCCAGGCGCGTGAGCAGATCACGGATCTGCGAACCGCCATTGACCAGCAGACTCGACGTCGCATCCCGCACGTTCAACTGCGGGTTGTGCTGCATGGTCTGGATGAAATCCAGCTCATCCTGAGTGAGGAGGGCGTCGCGCTGCATGGCTAACTCGAAAGATATAGTTACAAAGTCATTGGTGATTGTAGTTAATGACAATTAGTTCGCTGTTTTGTTTGAACCGTTCGTCGCTTTCAGTTCGGCCAGCTCTGCTTGCAGGGCTGCAACCTCGGCTTCGAGCTGTGTGACGCGCTGCTGAGCCTTGACCTGAACCGTCACATCCTTTTGCACACCGACGAAATAGGTCAGCCCGTCGTCAGCGTTTGTAACCGTCGAAAGCGACAGCTCATTCCAGAACGGCGTGCCGTCCTTGCGATAATTACGCAGGATTTCCCGGCACGACCCCTTGCTGCGCAACACCTCGCGAATCGCCGCCAGCGCTTGCTGGTCGCGGTCTCCGGCCTGCAGAAAGCGGCAATCCTGATAAAGAATTTCTTCACTGCTGTAGCCGGTCATTCTTTCAAAGGCCGGGTTGACGTAAATCAGGATCGTGTCCTGCTCGCCTTCCTGTTCCGCTACGACGATGCCGTCGTTAGACGCGTTGATCACCATTTGCAGCAGGCTGGCATTGATCATCTGTGAGTCCGTTCAGATTGGCCGAAGGCTCGCATTCTAGAAGAACCGTCGGCGCTGTCTACTGGCCATTATCGGTAGATGAGATCCAATCGCAGGCTTGCAGCCTGGGCTGCTACTATCGCCGCTCATTTTTTCAGTTTCAGGATCAGATTGATGAAAGTCGCCATCCTCTCCGGTTCGGTCTACGGCACCGCCGAAGAAGTCGCCCGCCACGCCCAGAACCTGTTGAAAGCCGCTGGCTTTGAGACCTTCTACAACTCGCGCGCCAGCCTGGCCGACATTCAAGCGTTCGGCCCCGAAGCCTTCCTCGCGGTGACCTCGACCACCGGCATGGGCGAGTTGCCGGACAACCTGCAACCGCTGTATTCGGCGATCCGCGATCAACTGCCAGCAGCGTGGCGCGGTTTGCCGGGCGCGGTCATCGCCTTGGGCGACGCCAGCTATGGCGACACCTTCTGCGGCGGTGGCGAGCAGATGCGCGAACTGTTCGGCGAACTGGGTGTGCGTGAGGTGCAGGACATGCTGCGCATCGACGCCAGCGAAAGCGTCACCCCGGAAACCGACGCCGAGCCTTGGCTGGCGCAGTTGATCGACACCCTCAAGGGCTGATCGGCCGCTCGCGCAGGAGTGCCAGCCACGCCTGCGCAGCATTCGACAGATAGGCGCCCTGACGCCAGATGAAGGCAATGTCCCAGCGCAGATAATCCGGCGCGCGCAAGGTCAGGCGCACCACGCCTGGCCGCACCAGCCCGCGCGCCACCACGCTGGGCAACAACACCACGCCTTGCCCGGCTGCCACCAATGCCGCGAGAAAATCCGCCTGACCGCTGCGCCCGCCTTCCTTCGGCGTAAAGCCCATTTGCTGGCATGCCTGCAGCAAGCGATCGTTGAGCACGAAGCTGCGCTGATAGAGCAGGAACGGTGTATCGGCCAGTTCGTCTAGGCCGATCTCGCCGCGATCTGCCAACGGATGATCGACGGGCAGCAGCGCATCGAGTTTCTCGTCGCAAAACGGCTGACAGTCGAATTGCGGATCCTTCGGCAACAAACTGCCACCCAACTCCAGTTCCCCGTTGAGCACGGCTTGCTCGATGTTGCGGCTGCCGCCCTCGAGCAATTGCACGCTGATGTTCGGGTAGCGCCGGCGATATTCGGCAAACAATCCGGCGAACAACGCGTCACTGCCCAACAGCGGCAGGCCCAGTCGCAACTCGCCACGGGCCAGATGACTGAGGTCGTCCAGCTCGACCAGCAACTCATTGCGCAAACGCAGCATCGCTTCGGCGCGTTGCAGCACCACGCTGCCGGCGGCGGTGAGGCGCAACTGTGAACCGAGGCGTTCCAGCAGCGGTGTGCCGAGGCTCTGCTCCAGTTGCGCGACTTGCTTGCTGACCGCTGATTGACTGATGTGCAGGGTTTTCGCCGCTTGGGTGAAACCGCCCTGATGCATGACTTCGACAAAACTGCGCAGCTGTTTGAATTCCATATGCCTGATTCCGTTTTGGAATGGCTTTGAGTCTAACAATTCGCTTCAGGGATGGCAGGTGGCTTCGTAAAATAGGCCTCTGTAAGGAGCCCATCTCATGAATGTCGCAAATATCAAGCATTTCTCTCGTCTATTCGTCGAACTCGCCGTGTTGCTCGGTCTCTATCTGCTCGGCTGCCAACTCGCCGCGTGGCTGGCATGGCCGATTCCAGGCGGCGTGATCGGCATGGCGCTGTTGCTGCTGGCCTTCGCGTTCGGCTGGGTCAAACCAGCGGCGCTGCAATTGGGCGCGGGATTGCTGATGGCCGAGATGCTGCTGTTCTTCATTCCGGCGCTGATGAGCCTGCTCGATTACGGCGCGCTGCTGCGCAACGACGGCTGGCGGATTTTGCTGGTGATCGCCGCCAGTACCTTGATGGTGATGCTGGTGACCGCGTTCACCGTGGAATTGGCCGTGCGCGCGAGGCGTTCCCATGAAGCTTGAATGGATGCCGATGTTCTGGCTGGCTTTCACCTTGTTGGCGTACTTGTTCAGCCGCTGGATTTATCGGCGCACCGGTCGCTACGTGTTGTCGCCGCTGATTCTGGTGCCGGCGTTGCTGCTGGTGCTCGCCGTGCCGCTGCATACCGCGTATGCCGAGTATTCCAGCAACACCCATTGGCTGATGCTGGTACTCGGCCCGGTGACCGTGGCCTTCGCCGTACCGATCTGGCAGCAACGGCGTTTGTTGATGCGGCACTGGTCGGCGTTGTTGCTGGGCATGGTGGCGGGCAGCGCGGCATCGATCGGCACCTCGTTCGGATTGGCCAAAGCGTTGGCACTCGACAGTTCGGTGACGATGTCGCTGGTGCCGCGTTCGATCACCACGCCGTTCGCCATGCCGCTGGCGCAAAACCTCGGCGGTGTGCCGGAGTTGACCGCGGTGTTCGTGATGTTCACCGGCGTGTTCGGGGCGATGCTCGGCGGCGTGCTGCTCAAGTGGCTGCCGTTGCGCAGTGCCCTGGCGCGTGGCGCGCTGTTTGGGGTGGGCGCGCACGGTGCCGGCGTCAGCCGAGCGCATGAAGTGGGCGGCGAAGAAGGCTCTGTCGCCGGGCTGGTGATGGTCCTCACCGGTTTGCTCAACCTGTTCGCAGCTCCTTTGTTGGCGTCGTTGCTTTGACGCGGATCCAGGCTGTTTGCTGGGCTGACTCGGTCAGTCATCAAGCTGGCTGCCAATGCAACTACGCGATTGCCTGCGCCTGACTAGACTGCTCACACGTGCAGAACAATAAGAACGCAGAGGTGCATACAGTGAGCGTAGCCCCCGTCCAATCGTCCCTTAATGTCAAAGATCAGGTCAGCGCTGCGGAATGGCAGACCCGTGTCGATCTTGCCGCTTGTTATCGTCTGGTCGCCGCCCATGGCTGGGACGATCTGATCTTCACCCATATTTCCGCCAAGGTGCCGGGCACCGAAGACTTCCTGATCAATCCGTTTGGTCTGATGTTCCATGAGATCACCGCGTCGAGCCTGGTGAAGGTCGATCAGGCCGGCAACAAACTCATGGACAGCCCGTACGAAATCAACCCCGCTGGCTATACCATCCACAGCGCCGTGCACGAAGTACGGCACGACGTGGTTTGTGTGCTGCACACACACACCGCGTCCGGTGTCGCGGTGTCGGCGCAAAAGCAGGGCGTGCTGCCGATCAGCCAGCAATCATTGTTCGTGCTGTCGAGCCTGGCCTATCACGCCTATGAAGGCGTGGCGCTGAACCATGAAGAGAAGGCGCGCCTGCAGGCCGATCTCGGCGAGAACAATTTCCTCATGCTGCACAATCACGGTCTGTTGACCTGTGGCAGCACCATCGCCGACACCTTTCTGATGATGTTCACCTTCCAGCGCGCCTGCGACATTCAGGTGATGGCGCAGACCGGTGGTGCTGAACTCATCGCTATCGAACCGCAAATCCTGGCAGGCGCCAAAGCGATGATCGCCGGCGTCACCAAAAGTGCTCAAGGTATGGGTGGCGCGCTGGCCTGGCCGGCGCTGCTGCGCAAACTCGATAAACAAGACCCGGGATATAAACTCTAATGCCTCTTGCCGAGATTCCTCTGTGTGTCTGGCGTAAACGCAGCCAGACGTTTGTCTTTCGTGGCCAGCCGATCCGTTACTGGACGACCGGGCAGGGTGAGCCGCTGTTGCTGATCCATGGCTTTCCGACCGCCAGTTGGGACTGGCATTACCTGTGGCAGCCACTGGCTCAGCGTTATCGCGTGATCGCCTGTGACATGCTCGGTTTTGGTGATTCGGCCAAGCCGGTCAATCACACCTACAGCTTGCTGGAACAGGCGGATTTGCAGCAGGCATTGCTCGCGCATTTGCAGGTTGAGCAACCGGTGCATGTGCTGGCGCACGATTATGGCGACAGTGTTGCGCAGGAATTGCTCGCGCGGCACTACGAAGAGCAGGTCGAGATAGCCAGTTGCGTGTTCCTCAACGGTGGCCTGTTTCCGGAAACCCATCGGCCGGTACTGATGCAAAAACTGTTGCTGAGTCCACTGGGCTGGATGATCGGCCGCGCGTTTACCCGCGATGCGCTGGTGAAAAGTTTCCGCCAGATCTTCGGCCCGCAAACCCGGCCGACGGAAAGTGAGCTGGATGATTTCTGGAGCCTGGTCGACAGCAATCGCGGGCCGCGCATCATGCACAAACTGATCAGCTACATTCCGGAGCGTCGGGTGCAGCGTGATCGTTGGGTCGCGGCGATGCAGCGGGGCGACGTGCCGATGCGGGTGATCGATGGCGAAGTCGACCCGATCTCCGGTGCGCACATGGTCGAGCGCTATCGCGAGTTGATCCCGGATGCGGATACGGTGTTGTTGCCGGGCATTGGTCACTATCCGCAAACCGAGGCGCCGGTGCAGGTACTCAAGCACTATCTGGAATTTCGCGAACGCCAGGTGCTGCCGCCGCGCAAGGTCGCCTGTTCCTGAAGATCAAAAGATCGCAGCCTGCGGCAGCTCCTGCACCGATCCCTGTAGGAGCTGCCGCAGGCTGCGATCTTTTGCTTTTCAATCCTGACTATCCCCCAACCTTATCGCACACCATTCAGCCCCAGCCCTGTTCGTTGTGACACCACGCCCGGTGCCTGACACTCAGCGTCAATACTGGCCTGCTGGAGTTGCCTCGATGAATGAGTCTGTGCGTTTCGAAGATAAAGTCGTGATCGTCACTGGTGCCGGTGGTGGCCTTGGCCGCGCCCACGCACTGTTGTTCGCCAAGCAAGGCGCGAAAGTGCTGGTCAACGACCTCGGCGGCTCGACCCAGGGCGAAGGCGCCAATGCCTCCGCCGCCGACCGCGTGGTCGCCGAAATTCGCGAAGCCGGCGGCACGGCTGAAGCCAACCACGACTCGGTCACCGACGGCGACAAACTGGTCCAAAACGCCCTCGACGTCTTCGGCCGCGTCGACGTCGTGGTCAACAACGCCGGCATCCTGCGCGACAAGACCTTCCACAAAATGGACGACGCCGACTGGGATCTGGTTTACCGCGTCCACGTCGAAGGCGCCTACAAAGTCACCCGCGCCGCATGGCCACACCTGCGCGAGCAAAACTACGGCCGCGTGATCTTTACCGCCTCGACCTCGGGCATCTACGGCAACTTCGGCCAGTCCAACTACGGCATGGCCAAACTCGGCCTCTACGGCCTGACCCGCACCCTGGCCATCGAAGGTCGCAAGAACAACATTCTGGTCAACGCCATCGCGCCAACCGGCGGCACGCGCATGACCGAAGGCCTGATCCCGCCGCAAGTGTTCGAACAACTGAAACCGGAACTGGTCAGCCCGCTGGTGGTGTACTTGGCGAGCGAGCAGTGCCAGGAAACTTCCGGGTTGTTCGAAGTCGGCGGTGGCTGGATGGGCAAGGTGCGTTGGGAACGCAGCCTGGGTGCCGGATTCGATCCGCGGGAGGGTTTCTCGCCTGAGGACGTTGCCGCGCATTGGCAGCAGATTTGCGATTTCGAAGGGGCGGCGCATCCGAAGGACAATATTGAAGCGCTGAAGGAAATGATGGCGAATTTGCAGAAGTATTCGCTTTGATTCCACTGCATCAAGCGACAGGATTTGCCTGAGTCCTGTCGTCCCCTCCAGCAATCCCCGCTGTACAAAATTCTTCGCCCATAAAAAAGGCCGCTGCAAACGCAGCGGCCAAGGTAAGACGTTGGATCAAGGAGCTACAAATCAACGTCAGTGAACACCGGGGCGATAAACCGAACACGTCGATTCATCTGAAATCTGTCAGCAATGGCCAGAGTTGCTCATGGCCAGTGCTTCGGCGCTTTTCGGCGTATCCCGTGAAAGCCCGCTCAGAATAAGCACTTCGGCCTGTAGGAAAAATAGCGATTCCAGACATGCACTGTTGCGGGGCGTGCAACAGTCGCTGCGCCCCGGCATGCACCATGGGTTGCGCTGATGATCGTCCATCCAGCTCACGGATGAATCGCGCAAAGCCCCGTCCTGTGCGGGCATTCATCCTTTCGAGCGACAGCGCGAATACCTCCTTGGTGCGCTTATCGTCCCGTGCCGGCGGCAGTAGGGTGGGGTCTTCTGTCACTCACCGGGGAAGACGCATGACAAAAACAACAATGCGCGCCATCTTCACGCCGCAAGCGCTGGCCGCTGCGGTGGCTCTGGGTTGCTGTGCCCAGGCGCAAGCGGTCGCTTTCAACATCGGCGAAATCGAAGGGACGTTCGACTCGTCGCTGTCGATCGGTGCGAGCTGGGGCCTGCGCGATGCCGACAAGTCGCTGGTCGGCACGGTCAACGGCGGCACCGGGCAATCTTCCACGGGTGATGACGGGCGCCTGAACTTCAAGAAAGGCGAGACCTTTTCGAAGATCTTCAAAGGCATTCACGACCTCGAACTGAAGTACGGCGACACCGGTGTGTTTGTGCGCGGCAAGTATTGGTACGACTTCGAGCTCAAGGACGAAGACCGCGAGTTCAAGCAAATCAGCGACAGCGGTCGCAAGGAAGGCGCCAAGTCGTCCGGCGCGCAGATTCTCGATGCCTTCGTCTATCACAACTATTCCATCGCTGATTTGCCGGGCACTGTGCGCGCCGGTAAGCAGGTGGTGAGCTGGGGCGAAAGTACGTTCATCGGCAACTCGATCAACAGCATCAACCCGATCGACGTTTCCGCATTTCGCCGTCCCGGTGCCGAGATCAAGGAAGGCCTGATTCCGGTGAACATGCTGTTCGGTTCGCAAGGCCTGACGGATCAGCTGACGGTTGAGGGCTTCTATCAACTGGAGTGGGATCAGACCGTTCTCGACAACTGCGGCACGTTCTTCGGTGTCGATGTGGCGGCGGATGGTTGCAACAACGGCTACACCGTTGGCAATCCGGCAATCGCGCCGTTGGTGCCGCTGACCCAGGCCTTCGGTCAGGGCATTCAGGTCACTCGCGAAGGGGTGGTGATCCCTCGGGGCGGCGACCGCGACGCGCGCGATTCCGGGCAGTGGGGCACGGCGCTGCGCTGGCTCGGCGAGGACACCGAATACGGCCTCTATTTCATGAACTATCACAGCCGCACGCCAACGGTGGGCACCACCACGGCGGGGCTTTCGACACTTGCGGCGTTGCCGGGGATGGTCGGTATTGCCAACGGTCTGGCGCCTGGCAGCGGCTCGGGTCTGGCGCAGAGCGTGATGCTCGGGCGCGGCCAGTACTACCTCGAATACCCGGAAGACATTCGCCTGTATGGCGCGAGTTTCTCCACCACCCTGCCAACCGGTACTGCGTGGACTGGTGAGGTCAGCTACCGGCCAAACGCGCCGGTGCAGGTCAACACCAACGATCTGACGCTGGCGCTGCTCAACCCGATTGCCGGCGGTGCGGCCTCGCCGCTGACGACGTCGCCGGGCGCGGACAACAAGGGCTACCGCCGCAAGGAAGTCACGCAAATCCAGAGCACCCTCACGCACTTCTTCGATCAGGTCTTGGGCGCAGAACGTCTGACCGTGGTCGGCGAAGCGGCGGTGGTGCATGTCGGCGGACTGGAGCCGCGCAGTCAACTGCGTTATGGCCGCGACTCGGTGTACGGCCAGTACGGTTTCGGCGGCGACACCGACGGTTTCGTCACTTCAACTTCGTGGGGCTACCGCGCCCGGGCGATCCTCGATTACGCCAACGTGGTCGGCGGGATCAACTTCAAACCCAACTTGTCGTGGTCGCATGACGTCGCCGGTTACGGGCCCAACGGCCTGTTCAACGAAGGCGCGAAAGCGATCAGCGTCGGCGTCGATGCCGACTACCGCAACACCTACACCGCGAGCCTCAGTTACACCGACTTCTTCGGCGGTGATTACAACGTCCTCGAAGACCGTGACTTCGTGGCCCTGAGCTTCGGCGTGAACTTCTGATCTGCCCGAGAAGGATGACTGCAATGCGCAAAATGATTCTGCAATGTGGTGTGCTGGCCCTGAGTGTGCTGGCGGCCAACGTGATGGCGGCAGTGTCGCCGGATGAAGCGAACAAACTCGGCACCAGCCTGACCCCGCTCGGCGCCGAAAAGGCCGGCAACGCCGATGGCTCGATTCCGGCGTGGGCCGGCGGTATCCCGAAAAACGCCGCCGCGGTGGACAGCAAAGGTTTCCTCGCCGACCCGTTCGCCAACGAGAAACCGTTGTTCACCATCACCCCGGCCAACGTCGACAAGTACAAGGACAAGCTGTCTGAAGGTCAGGTGGCGATGTTCAAGCGTTACCCGCAAACCTACAAAATTCCGGTTTACACCACCCACCGCACCGTCGCCGTACCGCCGGAAATCTACGAATCGGCCAAGCGCAGCGCGCTCAATGTGACCACGATCAACGACGGTAATGGCCTGGCCAATTTCACCGGCAATCGCTACTACGCGTTTCCGATTCCGAAGAACGGCGTCGAAGTGTTGTGGAACCACATCACCCGTTATCACGGCGGCAACGTCAAACGCATCATCACTCAGGTGACCCCGCAGACCAACGGCAGCTACACGCCGATCCGCTTCGAGGAAGAGATCGCCGTGCCGCAATTGATCAAGGATATCGATCCGGAAAAAGCCGCCAACGTGCTGACCTTTTTCAAACAGTCGGTGACCGCGCCAGCACGTCTGGCCGGTAACGTGCTGCTGGTGCACGAGACCCTCGATCAGGTGAAGGAGCCGCGTCTGGCGTGGATCTACAACGCCGGTCAGCGCCGTGTGCGTCGTGCGCCGCAAGTGGCGTATGACGGCCCGGGCACGGCGGCGGATGGCCTGCGTACTTCGGACAACTTCGACATGTTTTCCGGCGCACCGGATCGCTACGACTGGAAACTGGTCGGCAAGAAGGAAATGTACATCCCGTACAACAGCTACAAACTCGATTCGCCAAGCCTGAAATACGACGACATCGTCAAGGCCGGGCACATCAATCAGGACCTGACCCGTTATGAATTGCACCGTGTCTGGGAAGTCATCGGTACGGTCAAACCAAGCGAGCGGCACATCTACGCCAAGCGCCACATGTACATCGATGAGGACAGCTGGCAAGTCGCACTGGTCGATCACTACGACGGGCGCGGCCAACTGTGGCGCGTGGCCGAGGGGCACTCTGAATATCACTACGAGCATCAGGCACAGGCTTACACCCTCGAAGCGCTCTACGACATCATCGCCGGTCGCTACATTGCCCTGGGCATGAAGAACGAAGAGAAGCACAGTTACGAATTCGGCTTCGAAGCCAAGGCGGCGGATTACACACCATCGGCCTTGCGCGCCGAAGGCGTGCGGTAAAGTTCTGGATACATTGGAAGGCAAAAGGCGACCACCCGGTCGCCTTTTTTATGGGTGCCAATCAGCGCGCTGAATACTCGTCAACAAGGTGCCTGCAGAGGGCTAGGGTGAGTGCATAACGATAAAAAGGCTGACCCGATGACTGCCATGACTTCTTGCCTGGATCGCCGCGGATTTTTCCCCAGGCTTTCTTCCCATCATCAGCCGCGTCTTCGATTGAGCCAGCCATTGCTTGATTCAATGGCGCGAGTCCGGCTCGTCTGCGCACCCGCCGGCAGTGGTAAAACTGCGTTACTCACCGAATGCTTTTTGCAGGCGCCAGCATCATGTGAACGGGCCTGGTTGCCGTTGGCTGGCGTCATGTTGAACCGCATGCAGCTATGCCAGCGACTGGCGCATGCGCTGGGGCTGCCCGAAAGCATTGATGAGGCCGGGTTGATCGCGATGCTGACGTTCTGGTCCAGACCCACCTGGCTGTTTATCGACGACTACTGCCGTTTGCCGGATCCGCTGCTGGATGCCTTGCTTGATCGCCTGCTGGCAGTCAGCAGTCCAGCACTGACCTGGTGGGTGAGCACCCGACGTCGTCCGCAATGCAATTGGCCGCGGCTTTTGCTCAATGATGAGTTGTACGAGTGTGAACAGGCGACGCTGGCACTTACACACGAGGAGGTCGCCGGAGCGTTGCGCCACTTGCCGCCGGAACAGGCTGGCAGTGTCGCCACTCGGATTGTCCAGCGCACCGGCGGCTGGTGCGCCGGGGCACGTATGGCGCTGTTGCAAAAATGCAATGAGTCGCAAGGCATTCTCCCCCGGCAACGCGTCGACACGCTGCTGGACTATCTGCAGCACGAACTGTTCAGCGGCCTTACTCCGGAGCAGGCTGAGGCATGGCGTGTACTGGCGCATTTACCGCGCTTCAACACCGAGCTGTGTGAACACTTGTTTGGTGCCGGTGAGGGCGCGCCGCTCTTGAGCGCGTTGCAAGTCCTTGGCTGCTTTATCGAGCCGTGGCATGAGTCTGCGGACTGGTTGCAAGTATTCGCGCCATTGTCTCGCATCATGTGTGAAGAACACTGGCCTGCCGGACGCTCATGGCATCGGCGTGCCTGCCAGTGGTTTACCGCTGCCCAGGATTGGCGCGCCGCCTTTGAACAGGCGCTGCTGGCTGATGAATACGAGACAGCGGTGAGTCTGTTGCAGCACTTGAGCCTCGAAGATCTGTTCGAGGATCAAACGGTTGTGCTGTTGTTGCGATTGCAGGAGTGTCATGGGCAGGAGTTGATCCTGGCCACCCCGCAACTAATCGGGCTGATGACCGCAGCGGCGCTTTTCGCCGGTCGTTTTGAACACGCCGCGGTGTGTATCGGCCACCTGTCACGGTTCATGCCACAGCCTAGCGCTCAACTCGAGCAGCAATTACTTGCGCGGTGGCAGGCGCAACAAGGCTGGCTACTGCACTTGCAAGGGCAAATGGAGCCTGCGCGCGAGCACTTTCGAGAAGCGTTGGCCGCACTGGCTCCTCACGCATGGCAGGTTCGTTTGTTATGCCTGTCCGGACAGACCCAGCAAGCGTTATTGTGCGGTGAACTGGAGCAGGCCCACGCCATCAACCGCGAGGCACTGTGCCTGGCTCGGGCCCAGGGTTCGCTGCTGTTCGAGGGCTTGCTCGAGCTCGATCACGCACAATTGCTCGAACAACGAGGGGCGCCGGCTCGGGCCGAGAGTCTGCTTCTGGCCATCGACCAGTTGCTGCGCGCGCGGGCGGATCAACCGACACCACTGCTTGGCAGAATCTCTCTGCGCCGAGGGCGGCTGGCCCTGTGCATGGGGCACGAGACTCAGGCGGCGGAACTGTTTCAAAAAGGCCTTGAGGATTGCCTGCGCAGTCATGACAAGCGTGTGTTGTACGGCTATCTCGGACAAGCGCAACTCGCGGCAAATAAAAGCGATTACGCGCTGGCGTTCGAGCGCTTGCGCGAAGCCGAAAGGGTCATGCAGCAAAGGCAGATACCGGACACGGTTTATCGTGGTGTGCTTCTGCAGGTCAGCAGCCAGTTCTGGTTGCAACAGGGGCGGCCGCAGTTGGCGCAAGAAGCACTGGGACGGCTACTGCGCCACTACCGTGGACCGCATGCACGTCAGGCTCCCCCCGCCACCCTGGAATTGATTGCGCGCATCGAGTATCTGTTGGCCTGCGCCTGTATGAAACTTTCGCCCGCGGAAAATGGCCTTGCTCAGGTTCAGCAACTGTTAAAACAGGCCCAGGCGAAGGGAATGTTGAACATGGAAACTGAATTACAGTTGGCAATAGCACAACTGGCCGAGTCGAGCGGCGATCATGTTTTAGCGCAAAGAGCTTTTCAACGGGCACAGCTATTAGTCGAGCGCTGTCACTTGCATCAGGCCTTGCGAGAGTGGCAGTTACGCCGAGATACCAATATCGCATCGCAGGTGATGACGGATGGTAATTCGCCGTTTACGGAAGAAATGCATGAACTTGCGCTGAGTCGCCGTGAGCTTGAAGTGCTGCGGTTAATTGCCCAGGGAGCATCCAATCAGCAAATTGCCGAGCAACTTTATATTTCATTGCATACGGTGAAAACTCACGCCAGGAGAATCAATGGGAAACTAGGCGTAGAGCGCAGGACCCAAGCTGTGGCGAAGGCTAAGTCATTGGGGTTTCTATAGCTTTTGCAGTAAGTAAACTGTTGTTCAATTGTTGAAGTGAATATTTTTTGAAATCTATTGGCTGTTTTCGCCAGTCAAAAAAGAATCTACCTTGCGACAATCCAAAGTGGCTGCTTTTCTGTAGCCTGGGTTAAGTCGACAAGGAGTTTTCATGAGCAAGATGTTCACAAGTCTGATGCGCGATTCGGAAGGTGAAAAGGTAACGTGGGCTCAAGAATGGGAAAAGGCGACTATTGCGAAAAATAAACTTTTTGCCGTCGTTGATGGGGCGCCCAACGTTAAACTGATTGTCAGGAAAATGCTGGAAAGCGAGTTGGTGCAGAGGCGCAAAAAAGTGGACATTGACAATGTCTATATTAATACAGGGAGTTTGAAGGCTGATGGCAAGCGGCGGCCCTCAGGGACGCTGAGCGAAGTGGTGCTCTACTGCCTGGATAATAATGTACAGCCAGGATATGTCGTGGGTGGGGATGGAGTTTTTTATCTTGCCGACACGTTCAGTGATAAATTCAAAGTGCCAGAGTTCAGTATTCACGATGTTGAAAGTCTGGTGTCGAGCCTCTCCGGCGAACTCGAAAACACGCTCCAGGAAGAACTCGCTGGATATTGGGCGGCCGCCGCAAAAGCCACTGCAGTTGAATCGCCTTTATTGACCAATACACAAATTTTTCATCAGGCTTACGCCTCGGTATTGACAGCTGAGTTATCGCTTTCGGTCATGACCGGTGCGGTGCCTGACTTTCTAGGAGGGCGGTTCGCTCATTTGTTAAACGCCGCGAAGAGTCAGGGTGCTTTTGAAGTAAGGCTGCAACCCGATGAGGATTATCTGGGCGGGCCAGGGCCACGTTTCGTTCTGGACAACGCCGAACGTGCGGGTTCGGAAATGAAATGGATTAATGAAGACACTGGTTATGTCGTGCATACGCCAAAATATGGCTTTGAATATTTTAGTAGAAGCACCGAATTATATAAAAAATTGCAAGCTCGCCAGGCCTCGCCGACGATTGAAATTGAATGCCTTAAAATGTCTGGAAGCGTAATTTCAAATGGCGTAGATGCCCACCTGAAAGGCCAGGTTGAAAGCGCAGCCAGTCGGCTGCGAAATCGCCAGAATTTTGCTGGAACATTAATTTCCGAGTTGCAAAATAATCAAAATATGCAAGTCATGCGTCACGCTATAGAGACTCGATTCAATCGGTTGTTCGCCGACTTGAAGCGTACCGATTGGCCACTGTGGTTGAAGTCTGCAACTCAAGTTGTGCAAAAACGTTACGCTGAACTTGAAGAGTCGATGGAACGATACGACGTCATCTATAAGGCTGAATTTGATAAATGTTTTTCCTTCAAGGACTATGTGTTGCGGTCTTTCGCTGCATGGTCAGACAGCGCGCTGGGTGAAGCGCTGGATCCGGAAGTGATCCAGGTCCACAGTTCCTACAAATTGCAGGTGGGCGGACGCACCATAGAGCAGGAAGAGAGCAGAACACTGACCGAGTATTTAGTGGTCGGTCTGCATGACGACGGTCACAGGGCTAATATCACCCTCAAACGCACACCGCCAGGCAGCCGTTTGTCCGTCAATGCACTCGAGCAATGGTTGACCAATCGAAGCCTGCGCATGGAGTTTGTAGCCAGTCTCCCGGCTTCTACATCTGCCGGATTTCAGCAGGCCTATCGCGACTACCTCAACAGCCAAATGGAGTTCGCTCTTTTTGTTGCTCGTAACAGCGGGTATTACAGTGAGAAGGAGGCAGAAGTAGTACAGCGCGGGTTGGCTGGCGATCCGTCGGTGCTTATTCGCGGCCTGAAAATAAAAAATCAATCGGTAGCATTGAAAGAAGTATTTGTTTTTATGGTTGCGGGAATTCATAACGGGTTTCTGCTGTTTCTGAAAACACCTGAGGGGAAATTTCAGTTTCAAAAATTCCCTGAAATGTATGAGATGAATCGGTGGCTCGAAGCGGCCTTGAGCGTAGACCGAAACTATGCTGAAACGTTGATTCACCCGGAGTATTTGAATGACGCCGGAAAGCTGATGGGTACTGATCGCGCAAAAGTGCATTATAAATACGAACTGGATAACCGATTTGCTGATCTGTTTGCCGGCGGGATGAAGCTTCTGTCCGATTATGCGCCTATTGCTTATCGTGCAGAAGTTGCGTTGCACAAAACAATTGCTCCGATTGGCTATCGGTTTCTGGGAAATAACGGTCGTAAGCGTTATGCCCGTTTGACCACAGAGCTCAAGGCGCTTTCGGTTGTAGACGCACGCGAAAATGGTTTTCCTTCATTTGAACGGTTTACCTACGACCTGATCAAGCAAGAGATCGAGATTATATTGCGTTCCAAGGGACGTGTTGTCGACGTTAATCCTGATCTGATCATGGTTCAGACAGTCGAGTTTCGTAAAAGCATTACTGATCTATTGCTGGAGGGGATTTCGTTTGAGGCATCTCATCCTGCCTATGCAACAAAAGATGATCCCAAGTACTTTGTTACGGGAGGCCACCCCGTGATGGCTGAGCTGGATATTCGCCACTTGTCAGCGCTGTCCAAGACATTTCGTCCGGGTGATCGTTATACCGAAATGCTTAAGAAGGTGTACTTGGATAAAGGCGATGCCGGCTACGCGTTCAAGCGTGCAGTGCATGCAAAAAAAATCCGCTGCCAAATGCATTGTAGCGCCGTCTCCGATTTCATTGATGGCAGAATATCGCCTGAAATATTAACTGCCCTTCAGCGTGTCATTGACGATTTAAAAGAAAGCGGTGGCTATCTTTCTATTGCCGATAATATTTCAGAAGGTGACGAGGGGTTGTACAAGTTCAATATCGGGCCGTTGGGTCTGATGGCGGCAAGCGATCGTACAGTGGAAGGCGTTTATATATTTCGTCTCAAGCTGGGCGCAGAGTTTTATGATTATCTCTACACGCCCGATGCTCCCGATCGGGCTACATTTCGTCCCGTTGGAGAGTTTATCCAGTCCATTCGTTTTCGGTACGGGCCGTTCAGGGATTATTACTCAGGTCGGATTTTGCTGGTAGATCAAGCGGTCATCAATGAATATTTTGACCGCATTGTGGCCACCGTTGATAGTCGGCCTCCCGTTAAAACGCAAAGTCGAGCCAAACTGCCAGATCTCTATACCTTTCACAATGAGAGGGTGCGTCGTGTGTTGAGTGATATCGACGAGAGAACCACAAGCTTGAAAGAAGTGGTCGCTGGGCTGATTTACGATAACGTCATGAAAGTCGCGAACCTCATCAGCTTGGTTGTGCCACCCATCGGTACGGTAGTGGTAGCTGTTCAGATGATGAAAAGTATCTATGACGCATCGCAAGCGGACAGGAGAGGAGATTACTCCGCCGCAGTGGGCCACCTCAAGGATACTGTGACCAGTCTGTTAACACTGGGGAAAGCGGCGGCCGCCGG
>NZ_AKJD01000153.1 GCF_000282515.1 Pseudomonas sp. GM80 | reverse complement strand
CGATCTTTTGATCCTGTTTTTAAAACCAACATCAAAAGATCGCAGCCTGCGGCAGCTCCTACAGGGATTCGGCAATTTCCGCGATTTTGCGGGGGATCGCGAGGCCGGAGGCTTTCAGGAGTTCCTGGGTGTAGGGGTGTTGCGGTGCGGCGAAGATTTCCCGTGAAGAGCCTTGCTCCACAACCTTGCCATCCTTGATCACCATCAAGTCATGCGCCAGCGCATGCACCACCGCCAGATCATGGCTGATGAACAAATACGTCAGCCCATGCCTGATCTGCAATTGGCGCAACAACGCCACCACCTGCTTCTGCACCGTACGATCCAGCGCCGAAGTCGGTTCATCGAGCAGAATCAACGCCGGTTCCAGCACCAATGCGCGGGCGATGGAAATGCGCTGGCGCTGGCCACCGGAAAACTCATGGGGGTAACGATGGCGGCTTTGCGGATCGAGGCCGACTTCCTCCAGCACGCGAATCACTGCGGCCTCGCGCTCGGCTTCAGTGCCGATGCCATGGGTCAGCAAGCCTTCGGCAATGATCTGCTGCACCGACATCCGTGGGCTGAGGCTGCCGAACGGGTCCTGAAACACCACCTGAATCTGCCGCCGCAACGGCCGCATCAGACGCTGGTTGAGCAGGCTCAGTTGCTTGTTGCCGAAACGGATATTGCCCTCGGACTCGACCAGTCGCAGGATCGCCTGACCCAGCGTCGATTTGCCTGAACCGGACTCGCCAACAATCCCCAAGGTCTTGCCCCGTTGCAGGGTGAAACTGACGCCGTCCACCGCTTTGATGTAATCCTGCTGGCGACTGAACAACGCCTTGGGCAGTGGAAACCACACCTTCAAATCATCGACTTCGAGCAGGTTGTGCTCAAACTCACTCGGCACCGGTGCACCACTCGGTTCAGCCTCGATCAACAAGCGGCTGTAAGGATGCTGCGGTGCGCGGAACAGCGCTTCGCAATCCGCCTGCTCGACGATTTCGCCTTGGCGCATCACGCACACCCGCTGCGCGATGCGCCGCACCAGATTGAGATCGTGACTGATCAGCAACAGCGACATGCCCAGGCGTTGCTGCAACTCGATCAGCAGCTCAAGAATCTTCTGCTGCACCGTGACGTCGAGCGCCGTGGTCGGCTCGTCAGCGATCAACAGTTCCGGCTCATTGGCCAGCGCCATCGCAATCATCACCCGTTGCCGCTGCCCACCCGAAAGCTGATGCGGATAGGCTTTCAAGCGCTGCAACGGCTGGCGAATGCCGACCAGTTCCAGCAGCTCCAACGTGCGTTCACGCGCAGCGCGGCCCTTGAGGCCTTTGTGAATCTCCAGCACTTCGCTGACCTGCCTTTCCACCGTGTGCAACGGATTCAGCGAAGTCATCGGCTCCTGGAAAATCATCGCAATGCGGTTGCCGCGCAAGCCACGCATTTGTTGCTCGCTGGCGTGCAATAAATCCACACCGTTGTAGCGGATCGTGCCGCTGCTGCTGACGTTCTTGCCCGGCAACAAACGCAGAATCGAATGCGCCGTCACCGACTTGCCCGAGCCGGATTCACCGACCAGCGCCAGGCATTCGCCACGGCGGATATCCAGGTTCAAACCGTGCACCACTTCCTGCCCGGCGAAGGCGACGCGCAGGTCGCGAATTTCAATCAGGTTGTCGTTCATGTCAGCTCCGGGGATCAAGATCGTGGATCAAATGCATCACGGCAAGCCTCACCAATAAAAACCAACAAAGACAAAATCAGCGCCAAGGCAAAAAACGCCGTCAGCCCCAGCCACGGCGCTTGCAGATTGCGCTTGGCCTGACCGATCAGTTCGCCCAGCGATGCGGTGCCCGCCGGCATGCCGAAGCCGAGAAAATCCAGCGCAGTCAGCGTGGCAATAGCGCCGGTCAGAATGAACGGCAGGTAGGTAAGGGTGGAGGTCATCGCGTTGGGCAGGATGTGCCGACACATCAGCTCGTTGTCGGTCAGACCCAGTGCTCGCGCGGCTTTGACGTATTCCAGATTGCGCCCACGCAAAAACTCGGCGCGCACCACATCGACCAATGCCAGCCAGGAAAACAGCGCCATGATCCCCAGCAACCACCAGAAACTCGGCGAGACAAACCCGGACAAAATGATCAGCAGGTACAGCACCGGCAGCCCCGACCAGATCTCCAACACGCGCTGCCCGAGCAAATCGACCCAACCGCCGTAATAACCCTGCAACGCCCCGGCAACGATGCCGATCAGTGCACTGATGCCGGTGAGAATCAGTGCAAACAGAATCGAAATCCGCGTGCCGAAAATCACCCGCGCCAACACGTCGCGCGCCTGATCATCGGTGCCCAGCCAGTTGCTCGATGACGGCGGACTCGGTGCCGGTTCGCTAAGGTCGTAATTGACCGTGTCATAGCTGAACGGGATCGGCGGAAAGAGCATCCAGCCGCCCTGATCCTCGATCAGCTTGTGTACATAACTGCTGGCGTAATCCGGTTGAAACGGCAGCTCGCCGCCGAAATCGGTTTCCAGGTAATCGCTGAGGATCGGAAAGTAAAAGCCGTCGTGGTAACGGATCACCAGCGGCTTGTCGTTGGCGATCAATTCACCGCCCAGACAAATCAGGCACAGACCGATAAACAGCCACAACGACCAGCGTCCACGGCGGTTGGCCTTGAACTGCGCCACGCGGCGCTGGCCGAGAGGGGAAAGAGTGAACATCAGGCAGTCCTCGCCGAGAAGTCGATGCGCGGGTCGAGCAGGGTGTAGCAGAGGTCGCCGATCAGCTTGATCAACAGGCCGAACAGGGTGAACAGAAACAGCGCGCCGAACACCACCGGGTAGTCGCGCGACACCGCCGCTTCGTAACTCATGCGGCCGAGGCCGTCGAGGTTGAAGATGGTTTCGATCAGCAGGGAGCCTGCGAAAAACACCTCGATCAGCGCCGACGGCACACCGGCCACCACCAGCAACATCGCATTGCGAAACACGTGGCCGTAAAGCACGCGGCGCTCGGTCAAACCCTTGGCCCGCGCGGTGATCACGTACTGGCGGCTGATCTCGTTGAGGAAGCTGTTCTTGGTCAGAATCGTCAGCGTGGCGAAACCACCAATCACCAGCGCCGTCACCGGCAGCACCAAGTGCCAGAGGTAATCGCCGAGCTTGCCCAGCGTGCTGAGGCTGTCGAAGTTATCCGAGACCAGCCCTTGCACCGGGAACCAATTGACGTAGCTGCCGCCGGCGAACACCACGATCAGCAGAATCGCGAACAGGAACGCCGGCATCGCATAGCCGATGATGATCGCCGTGCTGCTCCAGACATCAAACGCGCTGCCGTTCTTGATCGCTTTGCGAATGCCCAGCGGGATCGAAATCAGGTAAGTGATCAACGTCGCCCACAAGCCCAGCGACAGCGACACCGGCAGCTTCTGCACGATCAGGTCGGTGACCTTGGCGCCACGAAAGAAACTGCTGCCCAGATCCAGCTGCGCGTAGTTTTTCAGCATCAGCCACAGGCGTTCGTGCATGGGTTTGTCGAAGCCGTAATGGTGTTTGATTTCCTCGATCAGCGCCGGGTCGAGACCACGGCTGCTGCGCCCGGCGCCGCCAATCGCGGCGACCTCGCCACCGCCGCCCATGCTGTGCCCGCCGAAGCCTTGCAAGCGGGCAATCGCCTGCTCGACCGGGCCACCTGGCGCGGCCTGCACGATCAGAAAATTCACCACCAGAATGCACAGTAGCGTGGGGATGATCAGCAGCAAACGTCGACTCAGATAACGCAACATGTCACTGGCCTCCCGCGAGTTGGCTGTGCATCTGCTGGCTGGTCA
This sequence comes from Pseudomonas sp. GM80, assembly GCF_000282515.1. Lineage (GTDB taxonomy): Bacteria > Pseudomonadota > Gammaproteobacteria > Pseudomonadales > Pseudomonadaceae > Aquipseudomonas. The sequence continues at coordinate 17,246 of NZ_AKJD01000153.1, read as the reverse complement.
ACGCCTTGTTCGACACCTCCCACCAGGTGTTGAGGCCTTCGTCGTAGGCCGGTTGCACGGGCGGCATGCCGAAGCGGTTTTGATACACCGTTGGCGTGCCTTTGGAGTAGTAGTTGGGAATCATGTAGTAACCCCATTGCAGCACCCGGTCGAGGGCGCGGGCGTAATGCACCATGGCTTCGCGGGTGTTGGCCTGCACCAGCCCGTCGATCAGTTGATCGACCGCCGGATTGGCCAGCACCATCGAGTTGGAACTGCCAATTTGCGTGGCGCTTTGTGAGGCATACAGGCTGTACAACTCGCGGCCGGGGGAGACGATCGGATCGCCGCTACGGGGGAAACTGGTGACGATCATGTCGTAGTCACGGGCGTTGAGGCGGTTGACGTATTGCGCCGAATCGATACGGCGCAGATTGAGGGTGATGCCGATCTGCGCGAGGGTGCGCTTGAACGGCAGCAGCATGCGGTCGAAGCCGCCCTGACCGTCGAGGAAGGTGAACTCCAGAGGCTCGCCGGCAGCGTTGACCAAACGATTGTGTTGCGGCGTCCAGCCGGCCTCGGCGAGCAGTTTCAGCGCTTGCAGTTGCTTGTCGCGGATATAGCCGCTGCCATCGGTTTTCGGCGCTTCATACACGGTCGTGAAGACCTCGTCGGGGATCTGCCCGCGCAGCGGTTCGAGGATTTTCAATTCCTCGGCATCAGGGAGAGCGGTGGCGGCCATTTCACTCTTCGGCCAGAAGCTGTTCTGGCGTACATAGAAGCCGCGCATCATCTGCTTGTTGGTCCACTCGAAATCCCACAGCAGGCTGATCGCCTGACGCACGCGGCGATCCTGGAAAATCGGGTTCTGCAGGTTGAACACAAAGCCTTGGGCGGCGGTGGGTTTTTCCGGGGCCAGAATCGACTGCTGCAAACGGCCGTCGCGCAACGCCGGGCTGTCGTAACCGACCACGTAACCGGAGGAGGAAAACTCGCGGTTGTAGTCGAACGCGCCGGCCTGCAACAGCTGCCGGGCGACGTCGGTGTCGCCGTAGAAATTCACCGTGAGGGTGTCGAAGTTGTACATTCCGCGACTCACTGGCAGGTCTTTGCCCCACCAGTCCGGATCGCGTTGAAAACTGATGCTGCGCCCGGCGTCGACCTTGCTCACGCGGTACGGGCCGCTGCCCAGTGGTGACTCGAAACCGCCGCCGTTGGCGAAGTCGCGGGTTTGCCACCAGTGTTCGGGGACCACACGCATGGTCGCCAGGTCCAGCGCCAGGGTGCGGTTGAGGTTGTTCTTGAAGGTGAAGCGCACCTGTCGTGGGCCTTCGATCAGCACGTCCTGGACGTCGGCGTACTGCTGGCGATAACTCAGGCTGCCCTTGGTCATCAGCAGGTTGAAGGTGTAGCGCACGTCTTCGGCGGTGATCGGTGTACCGTCGGCGAAACGTGCTTTTGGATTGAGGGTGAAACGCACCCAGAGTCCATCGGGATCGCGTTCGATCTGCTGCGCGACCAGTGCGTAAACGGTGTAGGGCTCGTCAAGCGAACGGAACGCCAATGGCGAATACACCCAGTCGTTGACTTGCACCACGGAAATGCCCTGATCGGCGTATGGGCTGATGTAGTTGAACCCGCCGATTTCCATCGACGCACGACTGAGCGAACCGCCCTTGGGCGCCTGCGGATCGACGAAATCGAAATGCTGGAAGTTCGCCGGATACTTCGGCGCCTCGCCGTACACCGTCAGCGCATAACTGCCAGCGGCCAGCGCCGAAGTGCCGGTGCACAGCAAAGCACTGCCGAGCAGCAAAGCAGCCATGTTGCGCAAAAAACTCATGAAATCACTCCCAAAAACCCTTGAATGGTCACGGAACCCTTGTGGGAGCTGGCTTGCCAGCTCCCACAAGGGTTTTGCGGTGCACGTTCTTTAGAAGTGGTACGTCATGCGCGCAAACAAGGTGCGGCCCAGTGGGTCGGTGTAGCGCGGGTCATAGCCGCTCTGGAAGTTGTAGGCCTGGTTGGAGAACGGCGGGTTGCGGTCGAACATGTTCTTCATCCCGGCATCGACATCCAGCACCTTGTTGAAGGTGTAACCGGCCGACAGATCCCACACCGAATACGACGCAACGGTTGCATGAGTGTCGCGGTCGTAATCGTTGTAGCCGGTGGTGAAGCGGTTGGTCAGCGACGCCCGCGCCGCACCGAAGGTCCAGCTGCCGGTGAGGTTGTGTTTCCAGCGCGCGATCACGCCGTCACCCTGGAAGTCGCCGACCTTGTCGGTGAACGGGCCTTTGATGGTGCTCTGGAAGTCGTACTCGTCAACGTAAGTGCCTTGCAGCCCCAGACCGAACTGGCCGTACGGCGTGTTCGGGAAGCGATAGTCGAGCGACACATCGATACCGTTGGTTTCGACGATGCCAAGGTTGGCGTTGCCGGTAACGATGTAATTGAGCGTGCCGTCGGCGTTGCGCACGAAGCGATCCGGGTAGGAGCCGGCCTGATCAAACACGGTGGATTCCGGGAATGGCTGGATCTGGTTGGAAATGTGAATCCACCAGAAATCGAGACCCACCGAGAGGTTGTTGATCGGCTGATAAACGAAGCCCAAGGTCACGTTGCGGGCCTTCTCCGGGGCCAGATCCTGGTTGCCGCCAATCTGGTTGAGGAACTGCTGACCGCAATCGCGGCCGCCGTTACCGCCGGGTTGCACCACGCCGCCGGTACACAGCACCGGGTCGTTGTAGTAGCCCTGGGTAAAGGTGATGCTGTTGGGCGAGTACAGCTCGTACAGCGACGGCGCGCGGAAGCCTTCGCTGTACGCGCCGCGCACCACCAGCTCTTTCAGCGGCTGATAACGGAACGAATATTTCGGGTTGGTGGTGCTGCCGAAGTCGCTGTATTTGTCGTGGCGCACGGCGGCGGACAGTTCGAGGCTGTCGAGCACCGGCACGTTGATTTCCGCGTAGGCGGCTTTCACGCTGCGGTCACCTTCGACACTGCCGTTGGGGTCGATGCCGAGACTCTGGATGTCACCGGCGAACGCCTCGAAGTCCTGATGGAATTTCTCTTTTCGGTATTCACCGCCGAGCGCCAGACCGGACGGACCGGCACCGAACCAGTCACCGATTTCACGGCTGATGCGCCCGTCAAAACCGGCCACACGGCCAACAGCGGTGGAATAGGCGCCGTGGTAAGCCGCTTGATCGATGTATTGCTGACCGGCGGCGGACTGCGGCCCGAACGGGTTGAGCAAACCGCTGGCCAGACCGTCGATCATCGCCTGATCGCTGACAAAGCCATTGGTGACGCTGGAGACGATTTTGTTCTGGTTGTACGAGGCGCCGACGTTGTAATCCCAACCGCCGACCAGACCATCGAAGCTGAGCAAGAAGCGCTGGCTGGTGTTCTGATCTTTCGACTCACGCGGACCGGCAGCGGTTTCTCGCCAGTTCACATCGACCGGTTGGGTCGGGTCGAGGGTGAAGTCGGTCGGCCCCGGTGTGATGCCGTTGCCAGGGTAGTAGGGCGACGAGCCGTCGAGGCTCAGACCGGTCAGCGGTGCAGGGCCGATCGAGGTGGCGTTGTTGTTGCGCGACCAGAAGTATTCGAGATTGACGTTGTGATCGTCGGCCAGTTTGCCGGTGGTCTTGCCGAAGAACGAAGTCTTCTCGGTCTGCGGCACCAGGTCGATGTATTCGCGGGTACTGAAGCGGCACAGGCCGTCGCGCGCCACCAGGTTCGGCCCGTTGCAATTGCTGTTCGCCAGCGGGTTGGTGGCGTTGCCGTTCTGGCTATAGTTGCCGGGGAACGCGGTGCCGGAGGTCTGATCCAGACCTCGACCGGGATCGTAGTCACGGGCGAAGGAGCGATCGTTGGCGTCGAGGTTCTGCTGCTTGTTGTAGTTGAACACGCCGAGGACGTTGAAGCGGTCCTCCTCCAGATCACCGTAGCCCCAACTGGCGCTCATGTCCTTGGTCGCACCGCCGCCGCTGTGGGTCGGGGTTTCGCCGCCGAGGGTCAGTTGGCCGTCGGTCATGGATTTCTTGGTGATGAAGTTGATCACGCCGCCGATGGCGTCGGTGCCGTACAGGGCCGAGGCACCGTCACGCAGCACTTCGACGCGCTCGATGGCGGCAAACGGGATCATGTTCAGATCCACCGCGCCGCCGGCCGAGTTGGTGCCCGACAAGGCGTTGTTGGCCAGGCGGCGACCGTTGAGCAAGACCAGCGTCTTGTTCGCGCCGATGCCGCGCATGTCGGCGAACGAAGCGCCGCCGGTGGCTGCACCGACCGAGCCGGCGCTGTTGTTCAGCGACTGGCTGCCGGTAATGCGCTGGACCAGTTCGGCGGTGGTGGTCACGCCCTGTTTGCGCAGCTCGTCAGCCTTGAGAATGGTGATCGGCACTGCGGTTTCCGCATCGACCCGGCGAATCGCCGAACCCGTCACTTCGACCCGTTGCAGTTGCGTGGTCGGTGCTACTACTGCGGCTGCAGCGGGCACGGCGGCGTTGTCGTCCTCGGCCGCTTGCACGGTCCCGGCGCCCATCCCCATGGCCACCAGATACAACGGAACAAAACGGTGGCGAGAAATCGTGGCCACCAAAGGTTTGAGCGTGAAGCGTGGAGTGTTCATCAGCATGGTTATTTCCGACTTTTCAGACGTTATCGAATTGGCCTTGTGAGCCCCTCATTGCTCCGCTTTCGGTGATACCGCGTGCGGAAAACCACTTTCTTCAAGCAAGCCGATCCCCTCCGAAGACGCGTGGCGTTTTTCGGTCGGCTGGTTGCGACAGGATTCAGCGGGCGGTGGCGGGCGCGTCTTTCACTGCGCGCCCGGCACCGTACTCAGTGGGTGGTCATCACCGAAATCTTGGTAATGCCCGAGCGTTCGATCGACGCCATGGCCTTGGCTACTTGGCCGTAATTGACGGCGGAATCGGCCTGCAACTGCACGCGCACTTCGGCATCCTTGGCCTTGACCTCCTTGAGGCTGGCTTCCAAAGATTCCGGGGCCAGCTCGGTCTTGGCCAGATAGAACTTGCCGTCCTGATCGACGCTGACCACCACCGGATCCTTTTTCTCGGCGGGGGCGACGGCGTCGGTTTTTGGCAGATTCACTTTGATCGCGTTGGTCATCAGCGGCGCGGTGACGATGAACACCACCAGCAGCACGAGCATCACATCGACCAGCGGCGTGACGTTCATTTCGCTGAGCACTTCATCGCTGTCTTGAGTAGAGAACGACATCAGCTGGCCTCCCGCACGGCGGCTGTGGTTTTGCTGGCGATGGCCTGACGGCTGATGGAAAACGCGCTGCGCGAAGCGAGGGCGTCGAAGTCGTGCGCGAAGTCATCCATGTCCGCCGAAGCGAGCTTCAGACGACGCAGGAAGAAGTTGTAGATCAGCACCGCCGGCACCGCGACGGCGATACCCACACCGGTGGCGATCAGCGCGTGACCGATCGGCCCGGCGACCGCTTCAAGGCTGGCCGAACCGGTTTCTCCGATGCTTTTCAGCGCTTCCATGATGCCCCACACGGTGCCGAACAGACCGATGAACGGCGCGGTGCTGCCGATACTGGCGAGGATTGCCTGGCCGTTTTCCAGCGAGCGGCGTTCCTTCTGGATCTGCTGGCGCAGGTTGCGTTCCAGGCGATCCGAGCGGTTGATGGTGTGCGCCAGTTGTTGCGTGGTGCGCGGCGAATCCTCCACCAGCAACGCTTCGAAACCGCTGCTGGCGATGCGCGCCAGTGCGCCCGGATACTGGCTGGCGTGTTCGGCGGCGGTGAGCAGATCCGGCGCGCCCCAGAAGGCTTTGCTGAACTGTTTGTTCTGCGCTTTCTGGCGCAGGTACTGCGCCGACTTGACCAGCAGGATCGCCCAGCTGAGCACGGAAAACAGCACCAGACCCCAGAGCACGCCGGGGACAATCATCGAAGACAAATCGTTCATGGTGATACCTCGCTTGCGTTATTCGGTTGTGCGTTGATTGAGCGTTCGGTTATTGCGGCAATTTGAAATCAATGGTCTGCGTGGCGAAGCCGTCGATCGGCGTGTCACCGCGTTTGGCCGGGATAAACTTCCAGTTCTTCACCGCGGCGACGGCGGCGTCATCCAGTTGCGGCTTGCCGCTGGATTTGGTCACCGTCACTGAACCGGCGCGACCGTTGGCCAGCACCTGAATGCGCAGCACCACACTGCCTTCCCAGTTGCGCCGCAGCGCCAGCGACGGGTATTCCGGCGGCGGGTTGCCGAGGCTGGCGAGTCCGGAAACGGCTGCCGACTCCTTGACCGGGCCTGGCGCGGCGGCAGGCGCTGGCGGCGCGCTCGGGGTGGCCGGTGCAGCGGGTGCAGCCGGTTGTGCCGGCGCGGGTGGGGCTTTCGGTGGCTCGACCTTTTTTACCGGTTTTGGCTTCTCGACCGGTTTCGGTTTTTCGATTGGTTTGGGCTTCTCCACCGGTTTGGGTGGCGGCTTGACCGCGTCCTCGTCTTCCACCGGTTGTTCAGGTTCCGGCGGGGGAGGCGGCGGTGGCGGCGGCTCGGGCGTGGGCGGTGCCGGTGGCGTCGGGCTGGTCAGCTCGACGGTCATTTCCGGGATCTGTGGCGGTGTCGGCAGCGGCTCGGTTTGCGATTGCTGGAGAAACCACCAGGCACCGACATGTATCAGCGCCGACACAGCGACCAACAAGACCATTTGCTGTTTGTTCAAACCACCGGGTTGCGAGGTATTGGCTTTAAACGCCGGCCTGCCCGGTGGCGGCGGAACCGGTGCTTGCCGCAACGGCCCCGGCAGGGTTCTGTGCTTTACCGCATCGTTCATTAAAGCTCCCTCGGGTTGATGAAGGGCAATAAGGTGCCGTCCGAATATCCAGGAGATATTCGAGTGAGTGGGTGCAACTTTCTTCAAGGTGTGCAGAAGCCGATAGTTGAACTATCCGGTTAACAAGGCTTGTGCAAACTTACTGGCTTGGCGCCATTGACTTCGTCGGTTCATTACCCATTCCCTGGTGTTGTTCTATATGTAGGAGCTGCCGAAGGCTGCGATCTTTTGATTCAGTTCTTTAAAGATCAATATCAAGATCAAAAGATCGCAGCCTGCGGCAGCTCCTACAGGAGTGTTCGGTTTGTGTTTTGCAACCGCTGTGCCAAATGTTGCTGGAATGTAGGTGGGTTATTTCATTGATGTTACCCATGTCGCATTTATATAAGTTTTGTTGGCTGCCTTGTTGAACTTCGGCGCATACAGCCCCGTCGCCCCGTACGCCGAGGGTTTTTGATGGGCGAGTCTGGCCGTGCGCTCTATCTCGCGGATTGGCGAGGCAGAGCGGCTGTTCTCGTGTCGGTCGGGGCACTTGCTGGTGCGCGGCGGACTGATTTGGTGCGGGTCAATGTTTTAGCGGGTCACGGGGTGTGTTCCTTGTTCTTGTTTAAATGAAATCAATACTTCGATCGTTGCTTAGTTACAGTCGCTGGTGCGTTTTTGGTGCAAATAAAAAGCAGCTGAAGTTATTGTCTGACAATTCAGCTGAGGGCCGATTAATACATGGCTTGCGCAATGATAATCAGCGTTGTATTTAAAAAATAAATAATACGCTGTGCTCGGCGAATAACTCATCGGCCAACACAGTGGTGGTCAGTTGGGTTCAGGTAATACAGTAAACGCGCAGGTGGCCGGTGCTGTTCAGGTGAACTCGGCTGTTGGCGTAAAGAGAAGCGAAGGCAGTGATGCGGCAGAACGATTGAAGATTCACGCGGTGAACTCCTTGTTGCCAGCTCGGATACACGAACTTTTGGTTCGGTATCGCACCTTACAAGAACGCGGATAGCGTTCGATGATTGCTCTTGGTGCGGGATGGGCACCGCCAGCGCTGTTTTGCGAGGATTGAATTCGCAAGTCGCGAGTGCATGGGAAAAACGTGCCAAAACCGATACACACGCAGAATTTTTCTACACCGGGCCTGCCACCATCTACCCTTGGCAAAGGCTTAATTCGGGGGATTGGCTATGTACCAGCTCTACGGGCACAGGAATTCGGGCGCAGCCGCGATTGAAGCGGCGCTGGAGTTGTGCCAGATCGCCTACCGTTTCATCGACATCGAAGCCAGTACCGAGGCCGCGGAAGCGCTGGCCAAACTCAATCCGCTTAAACAGATTCCAACCCTGCAGTTGCCCGACGGCAGCGCCCTGACCGAGAGCGCGGCTATTCTGATTCACCTCGGCTTGACGTTTCCACAATCGGGCCTGCTGCCGGTTGAGGCGGCTGATCGAGACCAGTCGATTCGCGGCATGGTCTACATCGTCAGCAACTGTTATGCGGCGATCGGCGTCATCGATTACCCCGAGCGCTGGCTGCTGATGCCCGACGAAGCGTCGCGGCAAAACCTGATGGCCGGCGCGCGTGAGCGTTTGCACTGGAGTTGGGAGGTGTTTGCCGACCAGTTCTCCGCCGAGTTGTACCTGGATGACGAAACACCGGGCGCGCTTGATGTGCTGGCGGCGGTGGTGACGCGCTGGGCGGGGAGCCGCGAGCATCTGCGCCAGACGCGGCCGGGCTTCTATGCGTGGCTACAGAGAATCGATCGACATCCGGTGTTGGCACCGGTGTTCGCCCGGCATTGGCCAGCCTGAACCCACCACGCAAAAAAATGTAGGAGTGAGCCCTGTGGCGAGGGGATTTATCCCCGATGGGGCGCGAAGCACCCCCAAAGAAACAGGGCCTGCTGCGCAGTCCATCGGGGATAAATCCCCTCGCCACAGTGTTTTTGCTATTTATTCTCCGCGGATGTATTGCTCCAGCTGTTTGATCAGCTCGGCCTGCTCGGCAATCGCTTCCTTGACCAGGTCACCAATCGACAGCAGGCCGATCAGCTTGCCGTTCTCCACCACCGGCAAGTGCCGTAGGCGTTTGTCGGACATGATGCCCAGGCACGTATCGACGGTCTGATGGGTGTCCACGGTGATCACGTTCGCCACCATGATGTCGCGTACCGGTGTGCCCACCGATGAGCGGCCATGCAGCACGAGTTTGCGCGCGTAGTCCCGTTCGCTGATGATGCCGACCACTTTATCGTCTTCGACCACCAGCAAGGCGCCGACGTTTTTCTCGGCCATCTTCATCAGCGCTTCGAGCACCATGTGATCAGGTTTGATCTGGTGCACTTCCTGATTTTTCTGATCTTTGAGCTTGAGCAGTTGGGCGACGGTCTTCATGGCGGTTACTCAGGTGTTGTCGTTGTTATCCAAGCATCGTAGACGCAAGCGCGCAGGGCAAGGTGGCAAAGCGGCAGATAACACGCAAAAAACGTCATTTCCAAACAAAATGCCCATCACCCGATGAAAGATGAACCTCTGTGGCGAGGGGATTTATCCCCGTTGGCCTGCGCAGCGGGCCCAAAAACAGACAACCGGGTTTTCCTGATACACCGTGTCGGATGGTTTTGGGGCTGCTTCGCAACCCAACGGGGATAAATCCCCTCGCCACAGATAAATCTTCTCATCACAGATAAACCCTCTCATCACAAAGTATTCCAAACTGAAAACGCGGGCGCTGGAAGGGCAGCGTAGAATGCCCCTCTGTTTCAGTACCCGAGGTTGCAGTGGTGGATTTACCGCAGGGCTTCGTCCTGACCCGGCATTGGCGTGATACGCCGGCCGGCACCGAAGTCGAGTTCTGGCTGGCGACCGACGCCGGGCCGCGCCGTGTGCGCCTGCCGCATCAGCCGTCAGTGGCGTTTATTCCCGCCGAACAGCGCGCAGCGGCCGAACGCCTGCTGCACGACGAAAAAAACGTCGAACTGCGCCCGTTGGCCCTGCAGGATTTCGAACATCGTCCGGTACTCGGCCTGTATTGCCAGCAACACGGGCAGTTGATGCGCCTGGAGACCGCGCTCAATCGCGCCAGTGTCGACGTCTACGAAGCGGACGTGCGCCCACCCGAACGCTACCTGATGGAGCGCTTCATCACCGCGCCGGTGTTTTTCAGCGGCACCGCCGATGCTGACGGCATCCTGCACAACGCCCACCTCAAGCCCGCGCCCGATTACCGGCCGAAGCTGCGGCTGGTCTCGCTGGACATCGAAACCACCGAAACCGGCGAGCTCTATTCAATCGCCCTCGAAGGTTGTGGCGAGCGTCAGGTGTACATGCTCGGCGCGCCGAACGGCGACGCCAGCATTGTCGATTTCGACCTCGAATACTGCGACTCGCGCACTGTCATCCTGAAGAAACTCAACGAGTGGTTCGCCCGCCACGACCCCGACGCGATCATCGGTTGGAACGTTGTGCAGTTCGATTTGCGCATCCTCCACGAACACGCCCGGCGCCTAGGCGTGCCGCTGAAAATCGGCCGTGGCGGCGAAGAAATGCAGTGGCGTGAACACGGCAGCCGCAATCACTACTTCGCCTCGGCGGCGGGGCGGCTGATCATCGATGGCATCGAGTCGCTGCGTTCGGCGACCTGGAGCTTCTCGTCATTCAGTCTGGAAAACGTCGCCCAGACCCTGCTCGGCGAAGGCAAGGCCATCGACAATCCGTACCAGCGCATGGACGAAATCAACCGCATGTTCGCCGAGGACAAACCGGCGCTGGCCAAGTACAACCTCAAGGACTGCGAACTGGTCACGCGGATCTTCGCCAAGACCGAACTGCTGACCTTCCTGCTCGAACGCGCCAGCGTCACCGGGTTGCCGGCGGATCGCAGCGGCGGCTCGGTGGCGGCGTTCACGCATCTGTATATGCCGTTGATGCACCGACAGGGTTTTGTCGCGCCGAACCTTGGCACCAATCCACCACAGGCCAGCCCCGGCGGCTTCGTCATGGACTCGCAGCCGGGGCTGTACGAATCGGTGCTGGTGCTCGATTACAAGAGTCTGTACCCGTCGATTATTCGAACGTTTCTGATCGACCCGGTCGGCCTGATCGAAGGCTTGCAACACCCCGACGACGCCGATTCAGTGCCGGGTTTCCGTGGCGCACGCTTCTCGCGCACCCGCCATTGCCTGCCGTCGATCGTCTCGCGCGTTGCCGAAGGCCGTGAGACCGCCAAGCGCGAGCACAATGCGCCGCTGTCGCAGGCACTGAAAATCATCATGAACGCTTTTTACGGTGTGCTTGGTTCCAGCGGTTGTCGCTTCTTCGATACGCGGCTGGCCTCGTCGATCACCCTGCGCGGTCACGAAATCATGCTGCGCACGCGCCAGCTGATCGAAGAGCAGGGCCACGCGGTGATCTATGGCGACACTGATTCGACGTTTGTCTGGCTGCGTCGCCAGCATGGTCAGGACGAAGCGGCGAAGATCGGTCAGGCGCTGGTCAAGCACGTCAACGACTGGTGGCGCGAACATGTACGCGATGAATATGGCCTGGAAAGCGCTCTCGAACTGCAATTCGAAATCCACTACAAACGCTTCCTGATGCCGACCATTCGCGGCGCAGAGGAGGGCAGCAAGAAGCGCTACGCCGGTCTGGTCACCCGCGCCGATGGCAGCGATGAAATGGTCTATAAAGGCCTGGAAACCGTGCGCACCGACTGGTCGCTGTTGGCCCGGCAATTTCAGCAGGAACTCTACGAGCGGATCTTCCAGCGCAAGCCGTATCAGGATTACGTGCGCGACTATGTGCGCAAGACGCTGGCCGGTGAGTTCGATGATCGGCTGATTTACCGCAAACGCCTGCGCCGCACCCTCGACGATTACGAACGCAACGTGCCGCCGCATGTGCGCGCGGCGCGCTTGGCTGACGATTACAACGCGCAACACGGACGGCCACGGCAATATCAGAACGGCGGCTGGATCAGTTACGTGATCACGTTGGCCGGCCCCGAGCCACTGGAAGTGCGCCGCGCGGCCATCGATTACGACCACTACATCACCCGGCAACTGCAACCGGTGGCGGACGCGATTCTGCCGTTTGTCGACGACGATTTCTCAACCCTGATCGGTGGGCAACTGGGCCTGTTTTGAGTCGAGCAGTTGCAACGTCCATTCATCGAGAATGCCGTGGAAGTAGCGTTCCAGTGCTTGCGAGAACAGGCTGCCGTCGGCAGTGAACTGGGCAAACAGCGTCATCGAAGAGTGAAATTTCAGGTCATCGGGATGGCCGAAAATCTCCGCGATGGAACGCTGGCGTACATTCAGCACCAGTTGCGTGCACGTGCGTAAGCGGGCGCCGAGCAATTCATGCTCGAGATAGGCCTGCGCTTCCTCGGCCGAGCCGATGGCGAAGCGCCGGGACATTTCACTGCCGCCCAGACCCGCGAACTGCGGGAAGATGAACCACATCCAGTGGCTGCGTTTGCGGCCGTCTTCGAGTTCGCGTTGCACCCGTTCGAACACCGAATCCTGGGCCAGCACGAAACGCTGAAGGTTGAAGGGATCCAATTGATCTGTGCTTCTCATCGCGAAGCCCTCGCCAGTCGGCGGCTCAGACCATGGCCAGCCGCTGCTTGCGTTGTGGCGCTTGAAACGCCTGGTCCAGCGCCGCCAGATCCCCGGCCTCCAGTTGCAGCTGCGCCGCTTGTGCATTGAGTTGCACGTGTTCGGGTCGCACAGCCTTGGGAATCGCAATCACACCATCCTGACGCAGAATCCACGCCAGCGAAACCTGTGCCGGGGTCACGCCGTGACGAATGGCAATCTGGTTCAGCACCGGTTCAGCCAGCATGGCGCCGCCCTGACCGATCGGACAGTAGGCCATCAATGGCATGCGCTGGTGTTGGCACCACGGCAGCAAATCGAATTCGATACCGCGTTCTTCGAGGTTGTAGAGCACCTGATTGGTGGCGCAGGCCGAACTGGAGAGTTCTTCCAGGTCGTCGACGTCGAAATTCGACACACCCCAGCGGCCGATTTTGCCGTCCTCACGCAGACGTTCGAAGGCTTCGACGGTTTCTTCCAGTGGATACTGGCCGCGCCAATGCAACAGATAGAGGTCGATGTAATCGGTGTCGAGCCGGCGCAAGCTGCGTTCGCAGGCCTGCGGGATGCCTTTGCGGCTGGCGTTGTGCGGGTAGACCTTGCTCACCAGAAACACTTGATCGCGCAGACCGGCAATCGCTTCGCCGACCACCGATTCGGCACCGCCCTCGGCGTACATTTCAGCGCTGTCGATCAGGGTCATGCCCAGCTCGATGCCGGTGCGCAGCGCCGCCACTTCACGCTTGTGCGCCGAACGATCCTCACCCATGCGCCAGGTGCCCTGGCCAATCACCGGCACCTGCACGCCGGCCAATTCGAGGGTACGCATGCAAACCTCCTTGCTGAATGTGTCGATACCTTTTAGTGGGCAGCAGGATAGCTCAGGGGTTCCGAAAGCTTCCAGATCAGGAGTCTTTATGAAGTGGCTGAAATACATTGTGGCGAGGGGATTTATCCCCGCTGGGTTGCGAAGCAGCCCCAAAACCATTCAGCGCGGAGTATCAGTTAAACCGGGTTGTCTGATTTTGGGCCCGCTGCGCAGGCCAACGGGGATAAATCCCCTCGCCACAGGTAACTCAACTCATCACAGGGGGGAGGCGGGTTATTTTGCGGTGAATTTCAGTATCACGCTGTGGGCATAGGTCTGCCCCGGATCGAGGCGGGTACTCGGGAAGTTAGGCTGATTCGGTGAATCCGGATAGTGCTGAGTCTCCAGGGTAAACGCCCCCCAGTGCGGATAAACCTTGCCACCCTTGCCCTTGACCGTGCCGTCGAGGAAGTTGCTGGTATAGAACTGCACGCCCGGTTCCGTGGTGAACAACTGCAGAACGCGACCGGACTGCGGATCACTCACTTCAGTAGCAACTTTGCCGATATCGCCCTTGGTATCCAGCGCCCAGTTGAAATCGAAACCACCCTGTTTCGGCTCAGCAAATTTCAACTGCTCATGATCAGCCTTGATATGCGTGCCAATCGCCGTCGGTTTGGTGAAGTCCATCGGTGTCCCGGCCACTGGCGCCAATTCACCGGTCGGGATCAGTTTTGCCGTCACTGGCGTGTAATGGCTGGCGTACAGGGTCGCGACCTGCTTGAGAATGTCGCCATTGCCGGCGCCGGCGAGGTTGAAGTAGCTGTGGTTGGTCAGGTTGAGCACCGTCGGTTTGTCGGTGTTGGCTTTGTAGTCGATGCGCAGTTCGTTGCTGTCGGTGAGGCGATAGGTGACTTCGGTGGTGAGATTGCCGGGGAAGCCCATTTCACCGTCTGCCGACAGATAGGTCAGGGTCACGCCGACGGAATCCTTGTCCTTGGTTTCCTGCGCTTTCCAGACCTTTTTGTCGAAGCCCAGCGTGCCGCCGTGCAGCGCATTGGTCTTGTCGTTCTGCGGTACTTGATAGCGCTTGCCGTCGAGTTCGAACGCACCCTCGGCCAGGCGATTGCCGAAGCGGCCGATGGTTGCGCCGAAGTACGCAGTGCCTTTCTGATAGCCCTGCACATCGTCGAAACCGAGCACCACGTCGTCGAACTTGCCGTGCTTGTCGGCGACTTTCAGCGATTGCAGGGTCGCGCCGTAGGTGATGACGGTGGCTTGCATGCCATGGCTGTTGCGCAGGATGTATTGCTCGACGGGCGTGCCGTCATTGGTTTTGCCGAAGGCTTTGTGTTCGGCGGTCAGGCCCGCCGCTTGGGCGGAAAGGGTGGCGATCATCAGGGACAGTCCGAGGCCGGAGAGCAGGTGACGTGATTGAAGCATGGTTGACCTTCCTTCTTGTTGTTGTTTTCAAAAACGGCGCGATCCCGTGTAGGAGCTGCCGAAGGCTGCGATCTTTTGATCTGGCTTTTGAAAATCAAAGTCAAAAGATCGCAGCCTTCGGCAGCTCCTACATGGTAACTAGTCATGCTATTTGTGGGTGTAGTGGAGATTTATAGCTGATGAATCGTTTATTTCAATAATAAAGACTGACTAAATGATCCAAGGGAAGTCGCCGGAAGTCGGCTGATTGCCTGCCGCACTGCACTTTTTCGCAATCGGTGGCTCTATCCATGGCCAAGGATGCGGTGACTCCCGCCGCACAGGAATGTCCCTGTTCGAGAATTCATGCCCAGAGCTTTTGACCTGATCACTGCGTTTGTCCGTCGCCCGTGCCTGTTGCTTGCCTGTCTGTCGTCGCTGTTGTTCAGCGGTTGTAGCCATCAGGACGGCAACGGTTTTTTCAACCAGATGCGTGAGGGCAAACCGCAGGAATTCTTGCAGACCAGCGTCGACCGCATGGCCACCCTGGCGATGCGCGACAACCTCAACAGTCTTTACCGCTTGCAGGCCAAGCTGTATTTGCGCAACCCGGACGAGTTGCGCAAGTCCGGTTTTCTCAATATCCATGCCGCCGTGAAACAGGTGCGGCTGGCCGTCGAGCAGCAACAGCCGCTGCCGGTGCTGGGCGGGCGCAAGGACCTCGCAGCGCTCAGCTATGCAATGAGCCCGGAGTTTCTCGGTGATCGTGTCGGCGCGTTCATCTATGCCATCGGCAGCATGCTGGTCACCGCCCACGGCAATCGCACCGAGTTCTACATGACCGATGCGATCAATCCGACGTTCGTGCACAACGCCGCACGCAATATCGAAAAAGCCACATGGATTTTGTCCCAGCGGCAGAACACCGCCGGCCAGCCGCTGCTGTTTTCCAACGAGATCTCGGAGGAGGGCAGCAACCTGAGCTTCGCCACCGAGTTCGGTAAAATCGTCGCGCGCCTGGACCTGATCACGCAGATGCTCGACGAGCGTTACCGGCGCATCGGCCTCAACTACGCGCAGAGCCTGCTGTTCCTGAATTTCCTGCCGGTGCAGTAACCATCCGCGATGGTCTGCAAACATCTTTCCCCTGTAGGAGCTGCCGAAGGCTGCGATCTTTTGATCTTGCTGTTTATAAGGTCAAAAGATCGCAGCCTTCGGCAGCTCCTACAGGGATTCGGCGTTTTGTCAGTCCTTACGGTGTGGGTGGCGTGGCACGGGGATAAGTTGTATACAATCATCCGTCATAATTGAGTCAAAATGGAGCCGCCCCTGTCATGACCGACCCCGCAAGCGCCGATTTCAGCCGCGTCGACCCGACCGTTCGGACGGACAAATTACCCTACGCCGCGTTGCTGGCCTTCGCCATGACCGGTTTTATCGCCATCCTCACCGAAACCCTGCCGGCCGGGCTGCTGCCGCAAATTGGCGCCGGGCTCAACGTCAGCGAAGTGCTCGCCGGGCAACTGGTGACCCTGTATGCGCTGGGCTCGATTGTCGCGGCGATTCCCCTGACCGTCGCCACGCGCGGCTGGCCGCGGCGGCGGGTGCTGTTGATGACGGTGGGCGGGTTTCTGCTGTTCAACACGGTCACCACGTTCTCCAGCCATTACGGCCTGACCCTGGCTTCGCGCTTTCTGGCCGGGATGGCGGCGGGGTTGTCGTGGGGAATCATGGCCGGTTATGCGCGCGGCATCGTTCCCGTGCATCAACAGGGGCGGGCGCTGGCGATTGCCATGCTCGGCACACCGGTGGCGCTGTCGCTGGGCACGCCGGCGGGCACGTGGCTGGGCAATTTGATCGGCTGGCGCGCGTCGTTCGGGATCATGTCGGCGCTGGCTCTGGTGCTGGCGGC
The DNA here is from genome assembly GCF_000282515.1 of Pseudomonas sp. GM80. Lineage (GTDB taxonomy): Bacteria > Pseudomonadota > Gammaproteobacteria > Pseudomonadales > Pseudomonadaceae > Aquipseudomonas. The sequence goes on along the minus strand of NZ_AKJD01000153.1, from coordinate 707 downwards.
ATGGATCGTCATCGCCGTGCCGGATCGTCCGGGGCAATCCAGCGAGGAGCGTTTGCCGCTGCTCGAATCGCTGCGCCTGCCGGGCGTGCGTCCCGTACTGTTCGTGGTGCTGACGTGGATGCTCGGGCACAACATTCTCTATACGTACATTGCGCCGTTTTTGATGCAGGCCGGGCTGTCCGACCGGGTCGATCTGGTGCTGCTGGTGTTCGGTCTGTGTTCGCTGGGCGGCATCTGGATCATCGGTCTGCTGGTGGATCGCTGGTTGCGCTGGCTGACGCTGATCAGCCTCGCGGTGTTTGCACTGACGGCGCTGGTGCTGGCGCTGGCTGCGCCGTCACCGCCGATGATTTATGCCTGCATGGCGGTGTGGGGCTTGTCGTTCGGTGGGTCGGCAACCTTGTTGCTGACCTCGGCAGCGGACTCGGCCGGCGAACATGTCGACGTGGTGCAAGCAATGCTCACCACCTCGTGGAATGTCGCGATTGCCGGGGGTGGCCTGTTTGGCGGGTTGTTGCTGGATCGGGCCGGGGCAATGTCGTTTCCGTGGGCACTGCTGATTCTGTCCCTGATCGCCTTGGCCACCGTGTGGATCAACAGCCAGCACAGCTTCAAACCCGGCCGCCGCCAGCACTGACAACACACCTCTGTAGGAGCTGCCGCAGGCTGCGATCTTTTGATGTTGTTTTTTAAGATCAAAAGATCGC
>NZ_AKJD01000152.1 GCF_000282515.1 Pseudomonas sp. GM80 | reverse complement strand
CTGCGATCTTTTGATCTTGCCCTTATAAAGCAAGATCAAAAGATCGCAGCCTTTGGCAGCTCCTACAGGGGGAGGTGTGTGCGGTGAGTTAGAGGAACATGCCGCCGGAGGCTTCAACCCGCTGGCCATTGATCCACTGCGCACCCGGCGACAGCAACAACGCCAATGCCCCGCCAATGTCATCCGGCTGGCCGGCACGACCCAGCGCGGTGTTGTCGGCAACCATCGCATTCACCGCCGCATTGTCGCGAACGGTACCGCCACCGAAGTCGGTTTCAATCGCACCGGGCGCCAGGGTATTCACGGCAATCTGCCGTGCGCCCAGTTCTTTCGCCTGATAACGGGTCAGCACTTCAATCGCACCTTTCATCGCCGCATAAGCACTGGCGCCCGGGATGGTGAAACGCGCGAGGCCGCTGGAAATGTTGATGATCCGGCCGCCATCGTTAATCAGCGGCAACAGTTGTTGAGTCAGGAAGAACGGCCCTTTGAGATGCACGTTCATCAGCATGTCGAATTGCTCGGCGCTGGTCTCGGCGAAGCTCACATGCAGACCGACCCCGGCATTGTTGATCAGGAAATCAAAACGCTGACGCTCGAAGGTCTGCTGCAACGCCTGCTCAACCCGAGTACCGAACTCGGCAAAACTTTCGCTGCGGCCAACGTCCAGTTGCAACATCATGGCTTTGGCGCCGAGTGCTTGCAGTTCGCTGACTAGCGCCTGCGCTTCATCGGCGCGGCTGTGGTAAGTGCCGATGATGTCGATGCCTTGGGCAGCCAAGTGCAGGGCGGCGTTCTTACCCAAGCCACGACTGGCGCCGGTGATCAATGCGATTTTGCGGTTCATGGGACTACCTCGATTGCGGTGAGTGGTGGTGATGGGACTCAGTTTATTTATCCGCTGAGAGGTGATAAACAGACTGAAATCGGAATCACTGATCGGCTAATCCGAACAATCAAAGGCCCGCCATGAACAAACTGGAACTGCTGCGCACCTTCGTGCGGGTCAGCGAACTGTCGAGTTTCACCCTCGCCGGGGAAAATCTCGGGCTGCCGCGCTCCACCGTGTCCGAGCATGTGCAAGCGCTGGAAGCGCTGCTCGGCACGCGCCTGCTGCAACGCACCACGCGCAAGGTGCAGGCGACGCAGGACGGTCTGGTGTTGTACGAACGCAGCAAAGACCTGCTCTCGCACATGGACGAGATCGAAGGCTTGTTTCGTCAGGACGAAGCGTCGCTGACCGGGCGCATTCGTGTCGACCTGCCGAATATTCTCGCGCGGCGTCTGGTCATGCCGAGCCTGCCGCTATTCATGGATCGCCATCCGAACCTCGAACTGGAAATCAGCAGCACCGACCGCCGCGTCGACCTGCTCAGCGAGGGTTTTGATTGCGTGGTGAGAATCGGCGCGCAGCCGGATCAATCGGTGGTGGCGCGGCACCTCGGCGATTTCCCGATGGTCAATTGCGCGAGCCCTGCGTACCTCGCGCGCTATGGCGTACCGCAGACGCTGGAGGATCTCGCGCAGCATCGGCTGGTGCATTACGTCGGCGTGCTGGGTTCGCGTTCGGAAGGGTTTGTGTACGAGGAGGGCGGGCAGGTGAAACGCTTGCCGATGGCCGGCAGCGTGACGGTCAACAGCACTGACGCTTATGAGTCGGCGTGCCTGGGCGGGTTTGGTCTGACGCAAGTGCCGCGAACCGGGTTGCAGCCGCATCTGGACAATGGCGAGTTGGTGACGGTGTTGCCGCAATTCACCGCGCCGGCGATGGGTATTTCATTGCTCTATGCCAGGCAGCGACATTTACCTCTGCGAGTACGGGTATTCATGGACTGGCTCGGCGATCTGATTCGCTCCGCCCTCTAACCAATACCACCCATCCAACTGTAGGAGCTGCCGCAGGCTGCGATCTTTTGATCTTTAAAAACAGGATCAAAAGATCGCAGCCTGCGGCAGCTCCTACAGGGGAATCATCAGAATCCTACAGGGGAATCATCAGAAGATTTGGGTGAACAGCCAGTAGAGGCTGCCCGACAGCAGAATCGCGGCGGGCAATGTCAGCACCCACGCCATCAACAGATTGCGGATGGTCCTCATCTGCAAGCCGCCGCCATTGGCGACCATGGTCCCGGCCACACCGGAGGACAACACATGCGTCGTCGACACCGGCAAACCAAACATGTCCGCCGCACCAATGGTCAGCATCGCCACGGTTTCCGCCGAAGCTCCCTGCGCATACGTCAGGTGGGTCTTGCCGATCTTCTCGCCGACCGTCACCACAATCCGCTTCCAGCCAACCATGGTGCCCAACCCCAGCGCGATGGCCACGGCGATCTTCACCCACAGCGGAATAAACCGCGTGGCGTTGTCGATCTGTTGCTTGAACAGTTGCAGCTTGCTGCTGGTGTCGGCGTCAAAATTGCCGACCTTGTTCTTGTCCATCAGGCGAATGCTTTCGCTGGCCAGGTACATGTCGTTACGCACGTTGCCCATGGCTTCGGCCGGGACTTTCGCCAGCGAACCGTAGCCCCTGACTTCTTCGCCGATGTGCCCGGTGAGGGCGGCGAGGGCGGGAATCAGTTGCGGCGTGGCGTCCTTGCTGCGCACGTAGTCGGAGAGCACTGCGCGCGGATCGGCCGGCGTCGGCAGCGGTGCACTTTTCACCAGCGCTTGCTGGGTGACTTGCGCCACGGCGGCGAATTGCAGCGATTGTTCTTCCGGCATGGTGCGGTTCAGCGCGTAGGCCATCGGCAGCGTGCCAACCAGAATCAGCATGATCAGGCCCATGCCTTTCTGCCCGTCGTTGGAGCCGTGAGCGAAGGACACGCCGGTGCAGGTCAGGATCAACAAACCGCGAATCCACCACGGCGGCGGGGTGTTGCCTTCCGGCGCCTTGTACAGCGAGCGATTTTTCACGAACGCGCGTAACGCCAGCAGCAACAACGCGGCGCAACCGAAACCCACCAGCGGCGACAGCAGCAACGCGTAACCGATCTTGGTTGCCTGCGCCCAGTCGACACCGCTGGTGCCGTCGCGGCCATGCATCAAGGCATTGGCCACACCGACGCCGATGATCGAGCCGATCAGCGTGTGCGAAGACGACGCCGGCAAACCCAGCCACCAGGTGCCGAGGTTCCACAGGATCGCGGCGATCAACAGGGCGAAGATCATCGCGAACCCGGCAGACGATCCGACTTGCAGAATCAGCTCCACCGGCAGCAACGCGATGATGCCGAACGCCACCGCGCCGCTCGACAGCAGCACACCGAGGAAGTTGAAAAACCCCGACCAGACTACGGCGACGTTCGGCGGCAGCGAGTGCGTATAAATCACGGTTGCGACGGCATTGGCGGTGTCGTGGAAACCGTTGACGAACTCAAAGCCCAGCGCAATCAGCAGCGCCACGCCGAGCAGCAGGAACGGCGTCCACGTGGTGACCACCGTGCCGAGTTCGTGCATGTCGTGCATCAGGCTGTAGGCGGTGAACAGCATCCCCATCGCCAGCACGGCGAAAAAAATCACGTAGGTGAACGGCCCGGTTTTCTTGTCGAGCGCCGGCCGGCCGCTGGCGGCGGAAGCCGAGCTGGCGGTCAGGGAGGGAGTAGCCATGGGAGGACAATCCTGAGCGAGGGAAGGAGTGTCGCCCATGATCATTGCAGAATGTTACAGAGAGACTGCGACAGATCAGTGTTTGGATGAATAGCGCAACCGTCGGTCTTCTGCTCGTTCCCACGCTCCGCGTGGGAATGCCGCCCGGGACGCTCCGCGTCCCTGTGACGCAGAGCGTCACTTGATGCATTCCCACGCAGAGCGTGGGAACGAGCGTGTGGAGACGTCAGTAGTCGCCTCTTTTACGGAAGGCCCAACGCCCGGCAATCACGGTAAACGTCGCCACCAGCGCAACCAATATCCAGAACCCTTCCGGATCCTGCGACAACGGCACGCCACCGACATTCATGCCGAAAAAACCGGCAATGATGTTGATCGGCAACGCCAGCACTGTCACCACGGTCAGGGTGAACAGTGTGCGGTTGCTTTGTTCGTTGAGATTGGCGGCGATCTCTTCCTGGAGCAATTTGATCCGCTCACCCAGCGCCGTGAGGTCGTTGATGATCAGCGCAAACTCCTCGGTGGACTTGCGCAACTCCTTGACGTCCTCCTTCTGCAACCACGGCGGCGGGCGATTGAGCAGACGCAACAACGAGCCCGGCTCCAGCGCCAGCAACCGTTGCAAGCGCACCAACACCCGGCGGTTGGCACCGAGTTCGGCGCGGTTGGTCGACAGCCGTGAGGAGAGCAATTCGTCCTCGACCTGGTCAACGCTCAGGCTGGTCTTGCGCACGATCTGCGTGAGCACTTCACCCTGATCACGGAGCAGATGCACCAGCAGTTCCGACGGTGAACGAAAGCGCTCGCCGGCCTTCACCGACGAGCGCAATTTGTCCACCGAATGCAGCGGTTGCAAGCGCGCACTGACGATCAGTTTGCTGCGCACACAGACCCACAGCGTCGACACGTCGGAGGAGACCATGCTGCTGAGGTTGAACACCACATCGTTGACCACCGCCAGCAACGCCGAGTCGACATGTTCGATGCGCGTCGAACGCGAACCTTCGTGCAGTGCTTCGAAAAATTCTTCGGGCAATTGCAGATGGCTTTTCATCCAGCGCTCACACGCCGCGTGAGCCAGGTTCAGATGCAGCCAGAGAAATTCGCCACTGTCGTTGTCGTCCTGCAAACAGCGCAACGCCGTCGCCGAATCGACTTCGCGGCCACGTTCGCCGGGCAGGAAACGAAAGCCGTAGAGCAGGCCAAACAGATCAGGATCGCGATGGCTGATATCGAGGCTGTGGTTCATGAAGGCTCGCTGCGAAGAGGGCGGCTGGCGCGGGAATTTCAGGTTCACCTGAGCGGCATCATCGCAATGTCACATGACGTTTGTGTGACAGCAAAATGACGTCAAATCAACGCATTACCAGCGGTCGGGGAAATCTCAAGAAGCGCTCTGGCGCGCCGATCACGGGTGAGTTAGCTTGCGCGCCATTGGCCTCGAGCCAAGGTTCGCCGACAGGGAAGTCCGGCCACTTTTCACGCCCGTTTTGGGCGTGCCTCATCCCTGTCATGAGTACCTGTGATGCTGCAAAAATCCCTGAGAGCGCAAATTCTCGCCCTGCTGAGCGGCAGCCTGCTGGCGATGTTGTTGATCGCGCTGGCCTGCTTCCATTTCCTGTCCAACGGCGTGCAAAGCTACAGCCAGTTGATCGCCGGCCCGTTGCACACCTCGCAACTGATCGACGAAGCCAACCTGCAATTCAAAGTGCAGGTGCAGGAATGGAAAAACGTTTTGCTGCGCGGCAAACAACCGGCGGACCTGGCCAAGTACTGGAGCCAGTTCGAAGACCGTCAGCGCGATGTACAGAAGATTCTCGGTGAACTGGCCAGCCAGAAAGGCATCGAGCCGAGCCTGAAATCGCGCATCGAACGTTTGCGTGAAGAACATCGTCAGTTGGGCAGCGCCTATCAGAAGGGCCGCGATGCCTACGTCGCTGCCGGTGGCGATCCGAGCGCAGGCGACAACGCCGTCAAAGGTGTCGACCGCGCCGCCAGCGACCAGATGAGCGAACTGGTCGCCGAGTTGCGCAAGCAGGGTACCGAGCAATCGGCGCTGATCAGTGCCGAGGCCGACCGCACGGTGTTGTTCGGTCTGTTGGTGATGCTCGCCTCGGGCGTGGTGATCGGCCTGCTGAGCCTGTGGCTGGTCAACCGCAATCTGGTCGAGCCGATTCGCAAGCTCATCGACTACGTCACTCAGTTGAGTCGCGGCAAACTCGCTGAACGCGTGGTCAGCGACCGCCAGGATGAGTTGGGCAACCTCGCCGCTGCGGCCAATACCCTGCGTGATTTCCTCGCCGAAACCTTCACCCGTCTGCAACGCAGCGCCAGCGATCTGGACAGCGCCAGCGGCGAGTTGAATGCGATCGCCACGACCATGGCCGGTGGCACCAACGAGCAGTTCAACCGCACCGATCAAGTGGCCACGGCGATGAACGAAATGTCCGCCACCGCGCAGGAAGTGGCACGTCACGCCGCCGATGCCGCGCGTGCCGCCGACGATGCCGACCAGTCTGCCCAGCAGGGTGAAAAGGTCATGCAAAGCACCATCCATTCGATCACGCAGATGCGCGGCGAAATCGCCAACACCGCGACCGTCATCCGGCGTCTGGAAGCGGACAGTGGGCGCATTGGCAAAGTGCTGGAAGTGATTCGCGGCATTGCCGAGCAGACCAACTTGCTGGCACTCAACGCTGCGATTGAAGCGGCGCGCGCCGGTGAAGCCGGGCGTGGTTTTGCGGTGGTCGCCGATGAGGTGCGCAACCTCGCCCAACGCACCGCTGAGTCGATCATCGAGATCAACCAGATCATTCAGAACGTGCAGACCGGTGCGGTCGACGCGGCGCAAGCCATTGAAAGCGGTCAGTCGCGCAGTGATGAAAGCGTCGAGCAAGTGACCCAGGCGGGCGCAATGCTGGAGCGCATCACCCACGCGGTAGAAGCGATTCGCGACATGAACCGTCAGATCGCGACTGCTGCCGAAGAGCAGACCTCGGTGGCCGAGGATATCTCGCGCAACCTCACCGAGATCACCTCGATCGCCAGCACCAACCTCGACAACGTGCAGCGCACCGAAAGCGCCAGCCAGAACCTGCACGGGTTGTCGGGGCAACTGAACGAAGTCACTGCACGCCTGAGCGCGTGACCCTTTGACTGTGTACCGGTTTGGATACCGAGTCGCTACACAGTCGATCTCAACTTGCGGCGGCCATGGTCGATGACCGGTTATCTATCACCGGCATTGGAGCACTCCCATGGTCAGCATCACTTCTGTTTCGATCAACCAGACCCTCAGCACCTCGACCAGCAAAACCGCAATCAGCGACGTCAGCGAAGACGCGGCAACCGCCGCCTCTTCGAGCACTGGGGCTGCCACCGACGCACCGAAAGCGGCCGGTGGCGCGGCGCCTTCGGGTGGCAGCAGTTCCAGCAGCAGCGAAGAATCGGATTCGGTGAAAGAACTGCGCAAGCAGATCGCCGAACTGCAAAAGCAATTGCAGGAACAACAGCAAGCGCTGCAAGCGGCGCAGGCCAAGCAGGAAAGCTCGGAGGCCAAAGCCGCCGACGTCGCCGCCGCTCAGGCGCAGATCGCCAGCACCTCGGCTTCGCTGCAAACCGCCACATCGGCCTTGCTGCAGGCGCTGCAGGATTCGGACAGCAGCACCTCGGGCTCGCTGGTCAGCACAACGGCATAACCGTTGGTCGCTTTATCGGCGGCTTTACGCCTGAAAGAGTCTGCACCTGTAATTTCTGACAGTAGACGGTCTTCGGCCTGCGCCTGATAGTCCTGACATGCCGGCGGATCAGGGCATGGTGATTTGCGAACTTATCAGGAGAAAGGCAATGGCCGAAGAATTGTTACCAATGAGTCTTGTCGCGGGGCAAAAGACAGTTATCTATTCAAATGAAGTTGATGTCCTGACACCTAGAGTTGCCATTCCAGCTCGTGATTTTGTACTCGGTGAAGTCATCGTCGTTACGATGGGCGAAACCGAAGTTGCCCGACATGTTTACCGCGAAGGCGATCATTTTGTCGTGCATGTGATTCTGGATAAGTCGAAGCTGCATCAAGTCGTCGGTACGGTCGACTTTGGCTATAAAATTGTTGTCCTCAATGAAGACCAGAAAGAAAGAGTAGTGGCCGCTTCAAAAACGATTCGCGCTGAAGTTCACTCGTTCAATAGCAGTACGAGTTCGTCTTTCTCGAACGTGTTGGAATGACCCTCTAAATGACCTCGTAAAAACAAAAAAACACCTGCACGACTCATCACCGTGCAGGTGTTTTCATTCAGGCGATCAAGTGTCTTGTTTGTTGCTCAGCACCTTGCCGGTGGTGGCGTCGAAGTCGACATCGAACTCTTTGCCGTCAGCGGTTTTCAGCTCGACTTCGTATTCGTAACCGTTGAAGTGGTTATCCAGGTCGGTGTCAGTGATGGTCGCACCCGGGTGCAGTTTCAGCGCTTCGGCGTTCATCGATTCCAGCGACTTGATCTTGCCGGACTTGACCAGTTCAGGGATCTGGTCGACGCGAACATCAGCCTGGGCCAGGCCAGCAGTCAGGGTCAGGGCGGCGGCAGTAAACAGGGCAGTCAAGGTTTTCATCGGTTCAATCCTTTTAATGTTTGTCGGAGCGGTGTGCTGTTTGAGTGAGTTCAGGTTAATCACCGCAACTTAACTCACCCTTAAAAACACCGCGCTCGATTGCGTCGTTTGTTCAATTGCCGCACAACGGAACATCTCAAGCTGTGCCTTCGATCAATGGAGGTGCAGATGAAACGTATCTTTGCAGGCGTGTATGCGCCGCTGTTCTGGGCCGGCTTCATTGGCGCCGGGGTGTGGCTGAGCGACGTCTCGACGCTGGCGTTGTTGCCGCTGTTTGGGTTGGCGCTGGCCGTGTCGTTCGCGGCGGAATGGGCGTTGCCCTATGAGGTGTGCTGGAACCGTGCGGCCGGTGATCGGCGGCGCGATATCCTGCATGCGCTGGTCAACGAGGCCTTGAGTGCGCTGGGATTGCTCGCCTTGCCCGGGTTGGTCGCACTGCTGGCGATTGACGGCGTATGGCCCAAAGGCTGGCCGCTTTGGCTGCAACTGGGCTTGGCGATATTGATTGCCGATGCAGGCATCAGCCTGATGCATTACGCCAGTCATCGTGTGTCGTGGCTGTGGCGATTGCATGCGGTGCATCACAGCGTTGAACGTTTATATGGTTTCAACGGCTTGATGAAGCATCCGCTGCATCAGTTACTGGAAGCGTCGGCGGGGCTGCTGCCTTTGCTGGTGCTGGGCATTCCTTCGCCAGTGGCGGCGCTGCTGGCGTTCGCCATCGCGATTCAACTGCTGCTGCAACATTCCAACGTCGACATGCGCCCCGGATATTTGCGCTGGATCTTTGCCTGGGCGCCACTGCATCGTTTTCATCACATGAAGTACGGACGCGCCGGTGACGTCAACTTCGGCCTGTTTTTCACCCTGTGGGACTGGCTGCTGGGCACCGCGTTTTATACCGAGAATTATCGAATCGGGCCGGGCGATCTGGGGATCGGCAGTCGAGCGGATTTTCCCCGTGACTACGTCGCGCAATTGCTTGATCCGTTAGCCACGGTAACGCTAAATCGCGAGCCACCAGTGCCCGCCGCGCTGCGTCGTTGAGTCAGTCGAGCAGATGCAGCTCGATGTGCTGCAAGGCCTGGCGCGCGGTCACCCCGAAGAGTTTTTTCAGGCTGCGCGAGAAGTGCGCCGAGTCGGCGAAGCCTGCATTGTGCGCAGCGATGGTCACCGCATCACCCGCCAGTACAGACGCCATTGCCATGCGCAGGCGCCGCCACAACACCAACCGGCGCACGGGCAAGCCGACGTGATCGACCAGCAACCGTTGCAATTGGCTCAGGGACAGATTCGCCGTGTCGGCCACCGCCCGCGCGGCGACTTTGTCTGTCAGCGAGGCGTCGATGGCCGCCAGCGCCCGTGCGATCCGTGGATCACTCAGCGAACGTCGCGGGCATTGGCGTAGCGCTTGATCCAATGCCGGCAGCGACAGTTCGGCGCAGAACACCGCTTCGCGCAATGTTGGCGCGGCGAACATCAACGGTTCGGCATACACGGTAAACAGCGGATCCGGAGCATCGATAATGGCGTGGCGCGTGTTGGAGGCGATCAGCAATTGCGAGGTGCTGACGGTTTCGCCCTCGAGCCATACCGTTGCCGGTCGCTCAGGGGCGAGGATGATCTGGTGGGCATAGTGTGAATGGGGCGCGGTGCGCCCCGACACTCCGTGGATCAGGCCATAGTCGTGCCCCAGCCAGAGGCGGCCTGTCCACTCGGTGTGTGCGGTCACTCAGTAACCATTGTTCTTCAACAGCTGATCGACACTGGCGGCCGCCGGGCGTTTGTAGAACTTCAACAGTTCACTGGCGCGGTTGGTGAAGATGCCGTCGACACCGGCAGCCATGACTTTCTCGAAGTCCACCGGCTCGTCGACCGTGTAAACGTGAACCAACAGACCCTGATCGTGGGTGTACTTGTTCATCCACGGCTGCACCAGATCCGAATAGCTCTGATCGCCGCCGTGGGTCAGTTTCGCCGACGGTCCGGTGCCGATTGCACCCTGCGCCTTGGCGTAGTCGATCCACTGCTTGAACTCGGCTTCCGATTTCGGTTCCTGCTTGCCGTAGTAGGCGTTTTTGTCCTTCTCGCCAGACTCGGCGAAGGTCACCTTGGACTTCGCGTCCATGCCGCCTTCACCGACCCACAACAGGAGGATCTTCGGCACTTGCGGCATTTCTTTCTGCAGCAGTTCGAGGCTGTTTTTCTCGAAGGTTTGCAGAATCACTTTGCCCTTGCCCTGACCCACGCCCAGTGCGCTTTTCGCCAGTTTGGAGCCAGCCGGGCTCAGCCAGCCACGGTCCTGCAGTTTCTCTTTCAGATCGTGCTCGATACCGGGGAACAGTTGCGGCTCCTTGGTCTCGATGTACAGGCCCGGTTTGTGCTGTGCATTGGCCTGGGCGATGTCGATGATTTCATCCAGGGTCAGAATTTTCAGACCGACATAGGACGGGCGCGCGCGATCCGGGTATTTGGCGTTGTACCAGCTGCCGGCGTCGAGGGTTTTCAGTTCGGCCATGGTGAAGGCATTGGCCGGGCTGTCCTTGCGATCCGGGAACTTGGTCGCGACGTCAGTGGTGCGTTGCAGGTTGTTGTCGTGCAGGGCGAACAGCACGCCGTCCTTGCTGCGCTGCAAGTCCATTTCCAGGTAATCGGCACCCAGATCACGCGCCAGTCTGTACGAGGCAGCGGTGGATTCCGGTGCATCGAAGGACGCGCCACGGTGGGCGATCACCGCCGGGTGCGGAATGCCGTGAGCCGCTGCGACAACGTTGGGCTCAGCATGGCTGGCGGCCTGCGCCTGACCGAGGCCGAGTAACAGGCTCAGCAAGAGTGCGCTTTTGGTGAAAGTGGCGGGCATGTTCGAGATCCTTTCGCGGGTCTGTTTCAAAGACGTACCTTTTAACAATTGAAACGATTGCGTGCTATCGCCAGACCGACATAAACGTATTAAAAGCGTTTTTTCCTGCACTTTTGTGTCGCCGTTTACAGTACGCTTGCCCTCGGCAGACGTCCCGGCAGAGGGCGCGCCGTGCAGTTGCCCTGCGTGTAAACCATCGATCCTTTTTCGTGAGGTTTACCATGCGCATCACCTCCCAACTCATCTGCCAGGCCGCCGACGACCTCAAAGGCTTTGTCGGCCTCAACCGTAAAACCAATCAATACATCGTGCGTTTCAGCGAAGATTCGTTCGGCATGGACGTGGCCGATGACGGCATCATGCCTACCCGTGAATTTGTCTGGGCGCAGGCATCAGAGCAGACCATGACGCTCAAACGAGAGCGAATCCAGTTGCTGCTGGACCAGAATATTGATGAGCGCATCAACATCACCGAACCGTTGCGGGTGTATATGCAGAAGGTTGAAGTGCCGGAGATTGTGGCGCAGCGCAGTCTGGTGCACGGCTGAGAATCTGCGGTGACAGGCAGGGCCCCATCGCTGGCAAGCCAGCTCCCACAGAGATTGGCGGCGCTCACAGAACCTGTGGGAGCTGGCTTGCCAGCGATGGGGGCCCCGCAATACACGATGACACTCAACTCACGAACGCATACTCGCGTTCAACCCTGCACACCCGCGTATGAAACGCCGAGTACCAGAGCTCGCGCCCGCGCGCCTGGATCAACCGATGCTCAGGATGCTGTCGCCACGCCAGAATCGCCGCCTCGCTCTGCCAGTACGACACGGTGATGCCGACGCCATCGGCCCCGCGAATCGACTCCACTCCGACAAAACCAGGTTGTTCGCGCACCAGTTCGGCCATGCGTGCTGCCGCTTCGGCATAACCGTTGTCACCCTCAGTGCGGGTCGAGGTGAAGATCACCGCAAAATAATCGCCCTCTGGCTTCATCAGCGCGGCCCCCTGCAAGCTTCGACAAACGCCCGCACCAGCGGCGGCATCTGGCCCTTGAGGGCGGCGCGTTCCGGCTGGAACAACGTCGCGACAAAAAACGGATGCCCCTTCAGTTCAATCGCGCGTAAATCTCCCGAGCAATCGTGTCCTACAGCCTGTAATCGATTACTCAATAACTCGCGTTCGAACTGCGGATTCACGCCATAGCGGCAGCGGTAGCCTTCATGAATATCGGACGTTTCGTACGCGTTGGCGATCAACGAGCCGGGCCGCAGATGGATGCCGTCGACGGCTTCGACCAGCCAGCAAGTCAGTGGCGTGAGCAGCGCCCTTGCCGATTCGGGCGACGTCTCGCCATGCTCGGCATCGGCCCAGCCCATAACGTTGCGGGAATATTCCAGCACGGCATGCTGAAAACCGCCGCAGGTGCCAAGGAACGGGCGTTGTTGCTCGCGGGCGAAACGGATGGCGCGCAGGGCGCCGGCTTCACTTTTGTACGGGCTGGCGGGGACACACCAGAAACCGTCGAAGTGTTGCAGCGGTGTATCGGCGTGGATCTGATCAGTGGCCAGCCATTCCAATTGCAGCGTCTGGCCGAAGTGTTCGGCGACAAGACCGAGGGCCACCGGGATGGCCTGGTGGGCAGTCACTTGCGGGTCGTAATCGCCGATCAGGGCGATGGAAACAGCGTCCATGTGAATTCCTTATCTTGAATGTATCGATGAATCCCCTCACCACAGGGTTTGGGTCTGGCTCAGAAAGAACGCGATTGTCGGCTGCCGATGCTCACTATAGATTGGCGTCCACGCACTCAATATTGGCGTTTCCCCAAGTGATCAATGCAGCGACGCACTATCAACTCGATTATCCCGATCTGGCCCTGATCCTCGCCCTGGTGCGCGGCGGCTCTCTGGCCCGCGCTGCGCAGCTGTTGAAAGTAGACGTCTCGACGGTATTTCGCGCGGTGCGGCGCCTCGAAGCGTCCCTCGGCCAGCAACTGTTCGAAAAAAGTCGCGCCGGGTACCTGCCGACCACGCTCGCGCAAACCCTCGCCGAACAGGCCGAACGCGCCGAGCAGGCGCTCGACGCTGCGCGCATCGGGGTAGAGCAGGGCGGTGAAGTGATCAGCGGCACGGTGCGACTGACCTGCACCGACTCGGTGTTGCAAAGCTTGCTGCTGCCGGCGCTGGCGCGGTTCATGCCCAACTACCCAGCGCTGACGATCGAATTGAGCACGTCCAACGATTTCGCCAACCTCAGCCGCCGCGACGCCGACATTGCCTTGCGCCTGACGCGGACACCGCCAGAACACCTGGTCGGACGGCAACTGGCGAAGATTTCCTACCGGGTCTGCGCCAGTGCGCGTTATCTGCAAAATGTCGACGCGACGGATCTGGCCGCGCTCACCTGGATTGCCCCGGACGACTTCCTGCCCGATCACCCGACGATCGCCTGGCGCCGCCAGCAATTGCCCGGTGTCACACCGAGTTATCGTTGCAACAGCATGTTGTCCGTCACCGAACTGGTGCGCGCCGGGTTGGGTGTAGCGGCGCTGCCGGACTTTCTGATCAACGAAGGTTTGCAAGCCTTGGGCGAACCGCTGCACGGTTATGACACGGCGTTATGGTTGCTGACCCGTCCGGACTGCCGGGCGTTGCGCTCGGTGGTGACGTTGTTCGATGAACTCGGACGGGCATTACGCTTGCCCTGATCAGCGTTGCGGGTTTTGCTTCATGTGCTGATGCATCTCGCTGGTGAGATTCTCGATGCGTTCGGTCAGGCTCTTGGTCATCTCGGTCAGACGGGTGTTCTGTTGCAGCAGTTCGAGCAGTTGCGCGGTGTTCTGCGCGGCTTGGGCCTGACGCTCGGTGTTGGCCTGCGCGAGGGCTTCACGGTGTAACGCGTCGGCATCCGCCTGCGCCTTGTCGCGCGCGGCCTGACGGGTTTGTGCGAGCAGGATCAGCGGCGCGGCGTAGGCCGATTGCAGGCTGAACGCGAGGTTCAGCAGGATGAACGGGTAGACGTCGAATGTGGTCACGCCAAAAACGTTGAGGCTGACCCACAGCAGCACGATCAGGGTTTGCGCACCGAGAAACGTCGGCGTACCGAAGAACCGCGCAAACGCCTCGGCGCGCAGTGCGAAGGTGTCGTTGCCGAAGGTGGTGGCGAGGTGGGCGTGGGGGCGGTGGAAGCGCAGGTGATCGACGGGGGCTGTTTCAGGTGTTGCGGGTTTTTCAGTGGTCATGAGGTACTCGGCAGGGCGTGGACGTGTAGTCACTATAGCCCTGCGTTGTGGTGGGCGGCCTCTTCGCGGGCAAGCCTTGCTCCTACAGCGCGATGGCGGCGACGCGATCTACCTGGCAGCCCCCGACATCACCCCGGCGCTCGCTCGTTGGCAAACATGCTCACTGCCTCCACCGCTTCACTGGCGCCATCACGAATCTGCAAAATCACCGTCCCCGCCTGATTCGCCAACTCGACGCCGTCCGCCGCACGACCTCGGGTGCCGTCCATGCTCTTGATCGCCTGGCGGGTTTCACTCTGGATCAAACCGATCATGTTGGAAATCTCGGCCGTCGACCCGCTGGTGCGCGCCGCCAGTTGCCGCACCTCGTCCGCGACCACGGCAAAACCGCGACCCTGCTCACCGGCACGCGCGGCCTCGATCGCCGCATTGAGCGCCAGCAGATTGGTCTGATCGGCAATCGCGCGGATGGTGTTGACGATGGCGGTGATCTGCTCGGAGCGCTCGCCCAGCTGGGCGATCAAGGTTGAAGACTGCGCGATGTCATCGGCGATTTCGCGCATTTCACTGGCGGCCTGCTGAATCACCTGAGTGCCTTGTTCAGCGACTTTTCGCGTCGCCACCGAGATGTGATAGGCCGCGCTGGCGCTGCGTGCATCTTGTTCGTGCTGCTCGACCCGCGCGGTGACGTCGGAGGCGAACTTGACCACTTTGCACAACCGCCCCGCAGCGTCGTAGACCGGGTTGTAATTGGCTTCCAGCCACACCGTTTGCCCGCGTTTGTCGACGCGCTCAAATTGCCCGTGGAAAAATTCGCCCTGGTTCAAGCGTCGCCAGAAATCCTGATAGGCGCTGCTGTTGACCAGCGCGGCGGTGCAGAACAAACGGTGATGCTTGCCCTTGAGCTCGGCGAGGGTGTAACCCATGCGTGTCAGAAAATTCTGATTGGCCGTGAGAATACTGCCGTCGAGATTGAATTCGATCACCGCCATCGCCCGGTCAATCGCTTGCAACCTGGCATTGGCGTCACTTTCCTGCTGCACCCTGGCGGTCACGTCCATGGCGTACTTGACCACTTTGACCACGCGGCCGGAAGCATCCTTGATCGGGTTGTAACTGGCTTCGAGCCAGATCGGCTGGCCCTGGCCATTGACCCGCTCAAACGTGCCGGACTGGAACTGACCATTTTTCAAACGTGACCACAACTCGTTGTACTGAGCGCTGCGACCAAATTCGGGCGTGCAGAAATGCCGGTGTGCCTGACCGATCACCTGCTCGGGCGCATAGCCCATGGTCTTGAGAAAGTTGTCGTTGGCGCGCAGCACCACGCCGTCGAGATTGAATTCGATCACTGCCATCGAGCGATTGATCGCGTCGAGCAGGCCGGATTGTTCGGTCAGGGTGTGCTGGAGTTCGTCGAGGGCAGCTTTGTGACGGTTGAAAAACATGTTCGCAATACTCTGGAAGAAGGGACGAGTGGGTGATTCAGTCCCTGTTCCCGCGCTTGCAGGCCGAATACGCAGGGTGGCATTCGGCGGTGACTGCTCAATGCCAGCGTTCCATGGCTGGCAGATGGCTACTTATACAAAACTTCATAAACTTGTACAAGAAAGTAATTTTTTACAATTTTGTATAAGTTTTCAGGCGCCAGCGTCCTGAGTGACGGGGCGGCTCAAGGCTACGCTGATGGTGTTACGACCCTTGTGTTTCGCGGTATACAGCGCTTTGTCGGCATCATCCAGCCAATCCAGTGCGTCCTTGTACACGTTTTGATACCGCGCCAAACCGATACTCAGGCTCACTCGCAGCTCGGGCACATCGGGGTGGCGATACCGCTGCAAGGCTTCCCGCAACTGCTCCATCACGGCTTCGGCCTTGTTCAGCGGCAGGCTCGGCAGAATCACGCAGAACTCATCACCGCCATATCGGCCGGCCAACTCGTACTCATCGAGCACGTGTTTGAGCGCCTTGCTCAACTGGCGCAGCGCCGCGTCGCCGACGATATGCCCGTAGCTGTCATTGATTCCCTTGAAGTGATCGATGTCGATCAGTGCCAGCGTGGCGGCGGTGTTGTGTTGCCGGCACTGTTGAAACTTCAGGTGCAGCAGGTCTTTCCACGCGCCATGGTTGAGCAGGCCGGTGAGGCTGTCGGTGCGACTGAGGGCACTGAGCGCGCGCTTGTGTTGCGAGAGTTTGATCGCCAGTTGGTAACAGACCATGCCCAGCGCCAACGGGTACAGCGTCAGCATCGGCAGGCAGGCCCAGACTTGCGTCTGCGTCATTGTCAGGTTGAATTTGAAACCGAAGATCGCCCAGCCCGACAGCACACCAGCGAGTTGGGCGAGGGCGCCGAACACGAACAATCGATGGCCACCGGCGGCGACGTTGTTCATGGTCATCATCGACAGGATGGTCACGGTGGTCAGCGGATTGAACTGGAAACACGCGGCCCAGAAACCGCCGCACATCGAGTCATAGAGCAGATTGCGTCGCTCGGCCTGATAGGGGAACGCCGCACGCGTGGAGATCTGGTAAGCCAGATGCGGCCAGGCAAAACCGTTGAACAACAGCAATGCCCAGATCCAGCTCGGCAAGCCCAGCGGATACAGCGCGGCGCCGACGCTGAAAAAACCGACGCCCAGCCCGATGGCCCGTGGCAGGTAAATGCGTCGGGCGAATGACAAGCCTTTGCCGCGGTGGTTTTCCATGAGGCCCTGCGCGAAATTCATCCTGAAATACTTTGCAGTATATTTCTTCAGGCCGACCGTCCGTCGGTCGATTGTCGGACATTGTCATTTATTCCAACGGGAATAATCAGTGTCCTTCCGAGCCATTTAATGGAGGGCTCGCGCAGGAGAGGGGGGATTCAGAGCGCGTTTCAGCGCTGGTAATGCGCCAGAAACATGTCCAGCGCCGATTCGGCCACGGTGTTTTGCATGTCGGCATCGAGGGCGGCGCGGCCCATGGACATCTGCGGCCAGAACCCGAAGGTCTTGAGCAAGCCCTGCAACTGATGCGCAGCGAACTCCGGGTCAACCGGTTTCAAGCGGCCATCGGCTTGCGCTGCTCGAATCCACACCGTCAGGCCTTCTTCGCGTTCACCCATGCGCTCGACCATGTTTTGCGCACGCTCGGGCGAATGAATCGTCGCGGCAATTGCCACCCGTGCCAATGTCAGAAAATTCTCGTCCGCCATCATCTGCACTTTGGCCTGCAGCATCTGACGCAGTTGCTCGCGCAGTGGCTGATCGCGGTTGTAGCTGACCGTCTGCTCGGCGCTGATGCGCGCCCACAACTGATTGAGAATCTCGGCGAACAGCTCTTCTTTGCTGGGGAAATGGTTGTACACCGTGCGCTTGGACACACCGGCAGTGGCGGCGATCTTGTCCATGCTGGTGACCTCGAAACCATTGGCCCGGAATTCGGCAATCGACGCCTGAATAATGGCTTCGCGTTTGCGGTCGGTGAGTCGCTGTGGAGCTGTCATAAGTACGCTTCGGCAGTGAAAAAATGAAATTACACTTGGCAGTTTACTTGTCGCCGGGTTTGATGCAACCTTGAAACTACACCGATGAGTGTAATGTTGCGTTAATCCTCGCAACTTAAAAACCGTATGTTCGGCCACTGCGTGCAGCCATGGCCATTTATCGTCCCACCGTGGAAAACCGTGAATTGTGCGGTGCTCCTGGAGTCACTCAGACATGGCCCATTCCAATTCCGTTTCTACGCCTGAAGCCTCGCGCCAGGCTCAAGGACTGTTCCGCAATCATGCGCCGGTGCAGCGCGAAGGCCTGCGCAAAATGCTGCGAATCATGTGGAACATGATCTTCCACAAACCGCGCGACACCCGGCCCGCGTCGGCGATTCCGGTGCAGCCGCTGACCCGCGAAGAGCTCCTGGCGGCGCCAAACCACAGCGTCTACCGCCTCGGCCACTCGACACTGCTGCTGAAAATGCGCGACAAATTCTGGATCACCGACCCGGTCTTTGCCGAACGCGCCTCGCCGGTGCAATGGGCCGGGCCGAAACGCTTTCACCAGCCACCGATCAGCCTCGACCAATTGCCGCCGATCGAAGCGGTGATCCTTTCGCACAACCATTACGACCACCTCGATTACCAAGCGGTGTTGGCACTGGCCGCGAAAACCACTTACTTCCTGACCCCGCTGGGCGTCGGCGACACCCTGATCAAATGGGGCATCGACGCCAGCCAAGTGCGTCAGTACGACTGGTGGCAGGGCGCGGAAATCGGCGGCATCCGCTTCGTCGCCACACCCTCGCAGCACTTCTCCGGCCGTGGCCTGTTCGACGGCAACAGCACGTTGTGGGCGTCGTGGGTGATGATCGACGGCGACACGCGAATCTTCTTCAGCGGCGACAGCGGCTACTTCGACGGCTTCAAACGCATCGGCGAACAGTACGGCCCGTTCGACCTGACCCTGATGGAAACCGGCGCCTACAACGTCGAATGGCCGCACGTGCACATGCAGCCGGAAGAAACCTTGCAGGCGCACCTCGACCTCAAGGGGCGGTGGCTGCTTCCGATCCACAACGGCACGTTTGACCTGGCGATGCATGCCTGGCATGAACCGTTCGACCGGATTCTGGCGCTGGCGTGGGAGCGCAGTGTTTCGATTACCACGCCGCGCATGGGCGAGGCGTTTAACCTGGCGCAGCCGCAGCGTGGAGAGGCGTGGTGGTTGGCGGTTGACGGCGCTGATGAGGCGGTGGTGCAGGGGGCCTGACGACATTAAGCATCAAGCAAACACCACTTCAATTCGGCCCTCTTTTCGGGAACGGGGGGCCGCCTTAACCACGATTTGCACATCTCGTCCGAGATGAGAAAGGCACTCCATCATTTTGGCCTCGCTGATACCGCGAAATTTTCCGCGCAGCATTTCGGATAGTTTGGGTTGTGAAAGTCCCAAAATCTCCGAGGCCTGAATTTGAGTGAGATGGCGTGCCTTGATGATCTCGTCGATCTTTGCCGCCAACTGGGCTTTGACCTGCATTTCGCTGGAATCAGGCAAGCCAAGATCTTGGTAGACATTCCCGCTACCTTGTTCAATTTCTATCATTTTCTGATCCTTTCGCATGATCCTGAGCGGCTCGAAGTCTGCTTCGGATCAGATCGATGTCGGCCTGAGCGGTTTTAATTCCACACTTCGACTTCTTCTGAAAACAGTGCAAAACGTAAATTGCACTGCCGAAACGAACCGTATAAATGGCTCGGTAGGTGTTGGTGTCGAAGTCTTCAATCAACTCCAGTACACCCGCCCCCCCAAATCCTTTCAGGGGTTTTGCATCTGGATGCTTGAAGCCAGTTTGGGCTAAATCCAATGCGTAACCAAAAACATCCTGTATCTCTATGGGCATCTGTTTTAGATCTTTCTTGCTGCTACAGACCCACAAGAGCGGCTTCCTTGCACTCATGCGAAAATATACCTATATAGGGATAAATATCAAACAGTCTTTTCAATCAGCCATCGCAAAGTCACCACGCTCGACGGCATTCTGCTGCATCCCTTGTGGATTCAATTTACGCCCCGGCGCAAACCCGGGAAAGAACACCAACCCCTGCGCCTCCAGGCGATAGGCCAGTGCCAGACGCGCCGCATCGGCCACGTCTTGCTGCGCCTCAAAACGCTGAATGTCTTCTACCGAAACCTGGGATTCACGCGACAACTGTTCGGTGCTCCAGCCCAGCATCGCTCGGGCCTGGGCGCAATGCGTCGGGGTGAACTGGAAAAGCGCAATATGTTCGAGAATGAGGTTCATCGCAGAAGTGGCCATGGTGTGCTCCGGGCTCAAGCGTGCTGATTGAAAATGTACTGTGTTTTTGTACAGTTGTTTTCGGCCGGGATCAAACGCATTTTTTGATTTGCCCTAGTTCGCCGTCTGCAACCAGACGGACGGTGCCTGTCCCAGCACCCGGCGAAACATCGTCGAGAACGCCGCCGGGCTCTCATAACCGAAGTCCAGCGCGATCCGCGTCACCGCTTCGCCCGCCGCCAGCCTAGCCAGCGCAAGCACCACGCAGGCACGTTGGCGCCACTGGCTGAAACTCAGCCCGGTCTGTTGGCGAAAGAGTCGATTGAAGGTGCGCAAGCTTACGTGCAACTGGTCCGCCCACTGTTGCGGTGTTTGATGCGCATTGGGCTGATGCAGAAAGCTCTGACACAGCTCCAGCAGTTTTCCGTCAGCCGGCAGTGGAATGTGCAAGGGCAGGGGCGCACTGCGCGTCAGTTCATGCAGGAGCAAATCGATCAATACACCATCGCGGCCCGCCTCGTCGTAGGCCAACGGCAACTCCACCGCTTCCATCAGCAGATGCCGCAACAGCGGCGACACACTGATCACCTGGCAACGTTCACCCAAATCCACCGCACCCGGTTCGATGTACACACTGCGTGTGCTGACCCCGAGCATCAACACCTCATGCGCCACCTCTGGCGGAATCCACACCGCTCGTTGCGGCGGCACCACCCAGTTGCCGTCATGGGTGCTGACCTGCATCACTCCCGTTGCGCCATAGAGCAATTGCGCCCGCCGGTGCGTATGACGCGGTAACAGGTGACCGTAGGAATAATCCGTACCGATCGCCACCACCGCGCGCGGCGAGTCATCCAGCAGATTGATCGAAACATTGCGCATCGAGCGATTCTCAAGGGTTGGCGTAAACGCAAACATTATTGGCTGAGTTACTGAAGCAGGCCAAGACGTCCCGCTCTATCTTCGTGAGCCTTCCCTAAAAGGACGCCGCGAAATGTTCTACCTCTTGCTCACATGCTTCGGCTGCATGACCGGCATCACCGCCGTACTGTTCGGCTTCGGTGGCGGCTTCGTCGTTGTGCCGCTGCTTTACCGTCTACTCAGCGCCAGCCACGGCGCCGACGACCCGATCGGCCAATCGGCAATGCACATCGCCGTCGCCACCTCGACCTGCGTGATGATCGTCAACGCCCTGATCGCCACCGACAAACACCGCCGCGCCGGCAATCTCATCCGCCATTACCTGTGGCCATTGGGCGGGTTTATTGCCGTGGGCTCAGTGGTCGGCGCAATAGCGGCGGTGTGGGTCAGTGGCGAGGTGATTCGCTACGCGTTCATCGCCTACCTCGGCGTGACCATTGTCGACTGCGTGCTCAGGCGCGGATTTCTCACCCAGAACGCAGATGTCATCCCACGCCGACTTGGCAGCACGGAAACTTCCGCAGGCGGTGTAGGCATCGGCGCCATCGCGACGTTTCTCGGTGTAGGAGGCAGCGTCATGACCGTGCCGTTGCTGCGCCGTTGTGGCTTGAGCATGTCGCAAGCGACGTCCATGGCCAACCCGCTGAGCGTGCCGGTGGCGTTGGCGGGAACGCTCACGTACATGGCGCTGGCCGGGTTCAGTCAGGCTGAGTTGGGCGCCTGGTTTGTCGGGTACGTGGATTTGCTGGCGTTTGCGCTGCTGACGTTGGGTTCGTTGTTGGGAATCAGATTGGCCACGCCTTGGATCGGGCGGATTCCGGATCGGGTGCATGCGCGGGTGTACATCGGGCTGTTGCTGATGGTGATGATCAGCATGTGCTTGAGTTGAAGGCGACAGCGCTCGATTCTCCCGCGCAACCTCGACATAATCCGCAACTTCTTTTTGCGGGCAGTTGCTCGTTTATTCAAGGATGAAGTGATGTTCCGAGGACTGTTACGCCTTTTCGCTGTTCTTTTTCTGACGGGGTTGTTTGTCTCGACTGCAACGTGGGCCGACAACGGCGCGCAGGTGTACACCGGCACCTTGGGTAAAGCGGCCATCGTCGTCGAAATAAATACTCGCATTGGAGAAGGTCGTTACTTCTATAAGAAGTACCGCAAGGATCTGCCACTCGACGGTGCCCTGGACGGGGAAACACTGGTGCTGGAAGAAGGTTCGCGGATGGAAGACTCGCGCCCGACCCTTCGTCTTCAGCCGACAACTCATGGTTGGTATGGCGAGTGGACGAGTACCGCTGGGAAAGTCCTGAAGGTCGAGTTACAACCAGCCGTCATCCCCGATGTACCCGACGATGCCTTGCCCTTTTTCACCACACTTCACGACAAGTACCCTTACGAATATCTGCGGCTGCAAGGCGTAACACTCAAGAAAGGCAAGACCGACACCTTCATGGGCTACACGCTGCAGTGGTGGACCGAGCCGAAGACAGACACTTCTCTGTTTGAAGTGGTGACCGGTTACTCCCTCGAAGAGCGTCGACGTATCAACCAAAAATTGATGGCGCGTTTGTGGGGCGAAGTGTTGTCGTCTTATGGCTGTTCTGGAAGTTATGCGCAATGGAGCCAGCCACTGTACATGTCGCCCACAGTGATGAGTGTGGGGATTTCATCGGATTATTACTGTGGCGGCGCCTATCCGGATCAAAGTCACGACGCGCTCAACATCGATATCAAGACAGGCAAGTTTCTGACCCTTGATGATGTTTTGTGGGTGGGGCAGGGCAAGCCGTTGCACTACGAGGAATATGAAGATTTCGCCGCGGGCTCACCCGGCTCTTCGACAGCATGGTCGAACTACCGCGCCACTGAACTGGCACCTTGGTTGGTCGCACAGTTGCTGAAACTCTACCCAACCGAAATGACCATCACCCCCGAGGGTGAAAACGACTGCGGCTATGACGAGAACTATCCCTGGCAATTTCCGGGTTGGCACTTCACGGAACAGGGCATAAAGATCGAGCCATCATTTGCGCACGTCGTGGCGGTCTGCGGATCAGTGGACTGGAGCGTTCTGCCGTACACACTCGTCAAACAACATCCGGGCGGGGTTGCACTGCAACTGCCTTGAGGCGGCGCTATCTTTCAAACGCAGCCCCTCGATTCCTGACCCCAACCCCGCCATAATCGCCGCGAATTTATCCGCGCCTGCCCTCAAATGCCGGCGCGGCCTCCGCCTCTTTCAAGGAACGATCAATGCTCAAGGGACTGATGCGCCTGGCAACCTGCGCTGCTGTGCTGTTCTCGCTGCTATCCACCGCGTACGCCGAAGACAACCGGCTGGTGTTCACCGGCACGTTGGGCAAAATGCCGATCGTTTTCGAAGTCGACACCAGTGACCCGGAGCAAGTCACCGGTCGCTACTTCTATGAGAAGTTTCACCGCGATCTAGAGCTTAACGGCACCTATAAAAATGACGTCTTGCTGCTCACAGAGGGCAGTGATCGTATGGAGCCGGGCAAGCCGTTACCGACGCTGAAACTGCAACAGATTGATGGCGGCTGGAAGGGCGAATGGCAAAATCCGAAAGGCAAAAAGTTGCCCGTATTGGTCACCGATACGCCACTTCCCGAAGTGCCAGCGAATGCATTGCCCTACATCGCCAAGTTGCCCAAGAGCGAGCCCTACGAATACCTACGGCTTCAGGGACTGAAACTCAAACCTGGTAAAAAGCAGGACTTCATGGGCTACTCCCTGCAATGGTGGGAAGAGCCTGATACCAAAATGTCCATGTTCAGCATCGAATCCGGGATGCCACAAGAAGATCTGCAACGGGTTAACCAGCAATTGCTCGGGCGCTTGTGGGACGAGGCCATCAGTTATTACGGTTGCCAGTTGCGAGGTCGCGGTTACGCCGAATTCCTTCAGGACGTCACCCCGACATTTATCTCGCCCACTGTCATCAGCCTGAACATTTCCACCAGCTACGACTGCGGCGGTGCGCACCCAGACTTCGGTGATTCACCGCTCAACATCGATGTGAAAACCGGCCATCCGTTGTCGCTCGAAGACGTACTCTGGGTGGGCGAGGGTCAGCCAATCCTTCATGCTGATCGCTACAGAGGCGGTGACCAGCCATTGACCGAGGCCGAAGACGCCGCGCGCTCAAAGTATCAACGCGAAGTCTTCGGGCCGTGGCTGATCAAACAACTCACCGCGCTGTACCCGGATGAAATGAAGAAACCGGCCGGCGGAGATGAAGACAGTTGCGACTTCACCAATGAAGACAATTGGGGTTATTCCAACTGGCGCTTCACCGAAAAAGGTTTGTACATCGGAGCGTACTTCGCCCGCATAGAACGAGACTGCGATTCACCCGATTGGTCGATCCTGCCGTACTCACTCGTCAAACAACACCCCGGTGCAGTCAAACTGCAACTGCCCCAGGGCTAACCGTCACTCCAGACCCGGCGCTTCACGAATAATGAAGTGATCCAGGTTCTCGATATTGGCATTGAAGACCTCGAAAGGCTTTTCGGGGTTCTTCTTGCCGGGCACCTGCTTCAACTCCGGCGTCACCCCATAGAAGAAACAGAACAACGCCTTGTCGCTATCCACCGCGTGCTTGATCTCCTCCAGAAACGCCTTGCGCTTGCGGTAGTTGTCGATCAACTTCTTGTTCAGATAAACGCTGACCGAGTACGGCTTCTTCTTACTGTCCTCGGGCTTCTTGAACCAGACCTTGTCCTCGAAATCGATACGAAAACTGGCACTGTGGAAGTCCTCGATCTTCTTGATCCGCCCCCAGTAAATCAGCCCCTTGTTGTCCGTCAGATACTCGATCTTCTTGAAGAACGAACTGTACGGCGCCGAATGCTCGCCCACCTTCAACGGCATGCGCTTGAGCAACTCCTTGTCGGCGAAGTTCGAAACAAAACACTCCACCGGATGCGCAAACACACTGGTCTTGTCCGGCGCCGACTCACGACTCACCGACTCTTTACCACTGTCCGCCGCCACTCGAACCGGATCATCGCGCAACACATCCGCCGCCCCCGCTGGCGCGACGGGCTTGCGCACATACTCACGCCGGGTCAGCAACAACTCCGATGGGAAGTGCTCCTCACGCCCGTCATCCACCTCGCCATCCGCCGTCTCAACACCAGACGCTGAAGCCTTCAAACTCACATACGGACAACCCGCCACATGCTGCGTAGTGGGCAGATTCTTGAAGTGCGGCGTGCGCACATAATTCACGTTCTTGGCGTTGAACGTGCCCAACTCGTTGGAAGCCTCGAATGCCGAACGACAAGCATCGTTGGGGCACTGGAAGTGTTCCTTCGCAGAGTCAAACGCCACCGTCTCATCGAAATTGAGATCGCGAACATCATAGATCGACAACTTGTCGTCGAGGCTGAGGCAGTAGGCGAGATCGAATTTCATGGTGGGGCTCGGATCCTTGAGTGGGGGGAGGGGTATTAATAGCGGGCGGCGGCCCGGGTTACTAGTAATAGATCTCGCCACCCAGCATCAACAGAACAGCCACAAAACCGAAACTGCCAAACAGGAAGGGCAGAATGGTAATGACGATTTGGACAACAACTGCGATTTTAAAGCCGGCGGACAGGCCATAACGCTTCCAGTAAATAACATGCAGCACCATGGTTAGTGCATTTGCGACCCAGACTGCTCCAACGGCCATGATTTCGTTCTTTTGAGCGATGCGCAGGGCCATATGCAGCAGGCAGAAAAAGACGATTAGAAATGAGGCGGTCAGGAGTCGGGATTGACCCGGGGTGGTCGAATTTTGCGTTGGTGGCTGCATGTGATGTTCGTCCATGTGCGTTTTCGAGAGTGCTCTCGGTCACGGTAAGCATTGTTCAGCAGCACACAAAAACTGTGGCGAGGGAGCTTGCTCCCGCTGGGCTGCGAAGCTGCCCCAAACCAGCAAATGCGGTTAGCAAGGCAACCGGCAATTATTCTTTTTCTAGTCTTCCAACGTTGTCATAAAGCCAAGCGGTGAATTCCGCTCTGTCGTCCGAATGATGGCAACGTTGGTGACAGTTGGGACACAACGCCACAACATTCGTGTCAAGGTCCGAACCCTTTTGCGACAGGTGCTTGACGTGATGCACTTCTAAAAACGGTTTCCCATCCTTTTCAAATGGCGCTGCTTTGCCACAACCTTCGCACTTTCCATCGGCTTGCTGACGAACCCAGCCCCTCAATTCAGGATCGCGAAAGTAAACCTTTCTAGTCGAAGTCGTTTGGATAGGTGTTTTTATCCCTTTGGGGACGTAATCAAATTGCTTTTGCTCAAATTTAGCCGCGCGTTGCTCGAGCAATTCTTCGTCCGCCGTTGGCTCAGAATCTTCAAGTGTCAGAACGGTAGAAGCGTCAAGTGCCTTACGGATGCTACGCGTCACATTCGCACCAACATTCTTGGCAGGTTTGTAGCCTTCAATACGCTTTCTATCCATTTCGACCAACACGGTAGAAATGTTCTGCATCCGGAACTCGACAGAGCCTTTAGTCCGACCGGCTAACGGGCCTTCACGCAGGATTCGATTTTCCTCAGTCTTGACGAATTTCTGGCCGCTCTGCTCGCGTGCAAGCATCTTGAGATAGGCATCGACTGCCGCCTGAATCTCGACCTCACTCCAATCGCTGTTACTTTTATCCGTGTCCATACAATCGCCGAGGGTTAAAAACCCTCGGACGATACTGAGTGGCCATCACCTCTGTCTACGAAAAATCCTACAGAAAAAAGCGACAGATCCTGCGCGATCCTACAAACCCATCCCTAGCCCATCGAGTGCTTCGAGGACTGAAACACCTGCGCAACCCGTCGCCACCAGGGTTTCTCTAGAGAAGCTCGTCGTGGCTTCTGATCGTTCAACAGGTAAGGCATATCCCTTAGCCGAATCCAGCCCTCATCCTGCCAATGCAACAAACTCAAAGACATCTCCGGCCAATCCAACAAACTCAACATTGGCCGATTCGAATCTCCTGAATCTGCAGCATCCCGCAAAGTTGGCACTACCTCATTGGTCAGCCACTCACGCAACAACCGATTCCCCGGAACGTAGTGATAGACCAGCAGCGCATACACCCCGGATTCACTGAGCATCAGATGCTGTTCCGGTTCTCGAAAGTACTCAATCCACATAATGCGGCGTTGTCGCTATCTAGCTTATTGACCACCCGATCATTCAGATGAAAACCAATCAAGCGGCCGACATCGCGGGCGGAAAACCAAGGCTGGTTTTCCCATAGAAGGGCATGTAAAAAAAGATTGTGGCGAGAGAAGACGGTTACCGAGCATGGATCAGACATATCTATGACCTCTACGTTATGGATTTTGGGAGGGCCTGACCCCAACGTAGAGTGGACTTAAGAAATCCCAACGAGCAGAGCAGTTGCCACCGACGAATTACACGTCTGTGTCACTGACCAAGCTTTCTACGTTGGGCGTTTCTTAGGCACCTGCGATAGAGCTTAGTAGTGCTCGCAGCATGCTTCAATGGGAAGCGACTGTAAGTGCTGTAGGAGATTGAACGCTGTGGCGTAGGCCTAAAAAGGTTTACCTATCGCCCATAAAAAAGCCCCGATCAGATCGGGGCTTTTTGCTTTCTCGACTCGCCGATTCAAACCGCAATCGTCAAATCGTGCCAAGCGAGACTATTAGTCCCAGCTCAACGCACCACCAGTTTGGTATTCGATCACGCGAGTCTCAAAGAAATTCTTCTCTTTCTTCAAGTCCATAATCTCGCTCATCCAAGGGAACGGGTTAGTCGTCCCTGGATATTCCTCTTTCAAACCAATCTGCGACAAACGACGGTTAGCGATGAACTTCAGATAATCCTCCATCATCGCCGCATTCATGCCCAGTACGCCGCGAGGCATGGTGTCACGCGCGTATTCGATCTCCAGCTGCGTACCCTGCAGAATCATCTGGGTCGCTTCTTCCTTCATCTCAGCATCCCACAAATGCGGGTTTTCGATTTTGATCTGGTTGATCACGTCGATGCCGAAGTTCAGGTGCATGGATTCGTCGCGCAGGATGTATTGGAACTGCTCGGCGACGCCGGTCATTTTGTTGCGGCGGCCCATGGAGAGGATCTGGGTGAAGCCGCAGTAGAAGAAGATGCCTTCCAGAACGCAGTAGTAGGCGATCAGGTTGCGCAGCAACTCTTTGTCGGTGTCCGGGGTGCCGGTTTCGAACTTCGGATCGGAGATCGAGCGGGTGTATTTCAGGCCCCAGGCTGCCTTCTTAGCAACCGATGGGATCTCGTGGTACATGTTGAAGATTTCGCCTTCATCCATGGCCAGCGATTCGATGCAGTACTGGTAGGCGTGGGTGTGGATCGCCTCTTCGAAAGCCTGGCGCAGGATGTACTGGCGGCATTCCGGGTTGGTGATCAGGCGGTACACGGCCAGTACCAGGTTGTTGGCAACCAGGGAGTCGGCGGTGGAGAAGAAGCCGAGGTTGCGCATGACGATGCGGCGCTCGTCGTCGGTCAGGCCTTCCGGGTCTTTCCAGAGGGCGATGTCGGCGGTCATGTTGACTTCTTGCGGCATCCAGTGGTTTGCGCAACCATCCAGATATTTCTGCCAGGCCCAGTCGTACTTGAATGGCACGAGTTGGTTGAGGTCGGCGCGGCAGTTGATCATGCGCTTTTCGTCAACGGCGACACGGGCGGAGGCGCCTTCGAGTTCGGCGAGGCCTTCGGCGACGTCGAGGGAGTTCAGTGCAGCCTTGGCGCGGGCGACAGCGGCCGAGTCGTCGGCGGTCACGGCGCGAGCTTCGATCGCGGCGGCACCGCCAGCGTTGTCGAGGCGGTCCATGTTGGCTTCAGTAGCGTGGCCGGCGTTGGCGCCTTTCACGGTTGCTACTTCACTGTCTTCTTTGTCGAATTCGTCCCAGCTCAGCATGACGTGTCGTCTCCTGCGTGAGGGCCTGTCGCCCGTGTGAAACCTGATTGGTTGGTTTTTCACACGGTCGTACAGACCGCGTTGGATCTAAAGGAATCGTTCTTTGCAGCAGCTAAACGCAGGCATCAAACAGAATTTTGTACGGGTTTCCGAGAGCCTCTGACGGGCGCAATCAGTGTTGGACACTGCTGCGGGGCTTCAGAATGGCTTTTGATCCCTGTAAGGGAATATTGCTGACCCGATTAGGGCGGCATTATAGGGAAAAAATTGTGCTCGTGGGGGAGGGCGAAAGCGCGCAGGGCGGTCGAGCGGGAGGGCGATTTGAGTCGGAGCGAGGGTTTACAGGGCTTTCGCGGATGTTGGCCCGTGAGAATTTTTTTTGATTAATTTTTTCGTCGGGGTTTGGTTGCTCAAGAAATGAGCAAAAAACCACGTTTTTCACTATATCTTGTGTTTTGCAAGCCTTTTGCACGACTCCAGACACAACTGAGCCCGACCGAAGTCGGGCTGGAATCGACCCTCAATGAAGCGCTGAGAGATCCAATTCGGTGCAGTCTCGAATCATCAATTGGTGCAGCCGTTACCCATGACGCTGTAACGCAGGATGTGGCGCTGACCTTTGGAGTCGTCGTACTCCATTTTTGCCGGTACCACTTCGCAGACGTTCGGAATTTCACTCATCGATACGACGTTGGCGATGTCCAGGTGAGTGGAGTAAGTGTATTCCTCGATCACTGGTTGTTGCTGTGCGACATCAGTCGGGACCTCATCTGCCATGGCGGTTGCGCACAGACTGCTGAGGGCCAGAACTAATAAAGCTTTCATTTCAGATTTACCTTTTTGAGGTCGAGTGGGGTCACGCAACCTTTTTAGGGTTGCGTGTGTAACTTCATCATTTGCGGTTGTTACTTGAGAGCTGGATTAACGGCCTTCGTGGGGGCTGTATCGTTGTTAATCGCGGTTGCCTTGTTGGCGAGGTGAATTTTAGGGAGTTGGGGCGGGGGTAAACAGAGCGGGTTTTGATAAACACCTTTGGCAGATTTGGTAACAATCCCCGAAATCACCCCAATCCCCTGTAGGAGCTGCCGAAGGCTGCGATCTTTTGATCTTGCACCTAAAGATCAAAGTCAAAAGATCGCAGCCTTCGGCAGCTCCTACAGGGGGTGTGTGGGTGGGGGAGGGGTTGTTACTACCATCGTCGAATGGTTCTATGGGGCCGGCCCGGCTACAACGGGGTCATACAAAAACAACTATTACACCGAGGTAGGAAAGATGAGTGCGGCTTCTCTGTATCCCGTTCGTCCCGAGGTTCTGGCTAACACGCTGACTGACGAGGCGACCTACAAAGCCATGTACCAGCAGTCGGTCGTCAACCCTGACGGTTTCTGGCGCGAGCAAGCTCAGCGTCTCGACTGGATCAAACCTTTCACCACGGTGAAACAGACGTCGTTCGACGATCACCATGTCGACATCAAGTGGTTTGCCGACGGCACCCTGAACGTTTCCTACAACTGCCTCGACCGCCATCTGGCCGAGCGCGGCGATCAAGTCGCGATCATCTGGGAAGGCGACGATCCTTCCGAGAGCCGCAACATCACCTACCGCGAACTGCACGAACAAGTGTGCAAACTGGCCAACGCCCTGCGTGGTCAGGACGTACACCGCGGCGACGTGGTGACCATTTATATGCCGATGATTCCCGAAGCCGTGGTCGCCATGCTGGCCTGCACCCGGATCGGCGCGATTCACTCGGTAGTGTTCGGTGGTTTCTCGCCGGAAGCCCTGGCCGGTCGCATCATCGACTGCAAATCGAAAGTGGTGATCACCGCTGACGAAGGCATTCGCGCCGGCAAGAAGATTTCCCTCAAGGCCAACGTCGACGACGCGCTGACCAATCCGGAAACCAGCAGCATCCAGAAAGTCATCGTCTGCAAGCGCACCGGTGGCGCCATCAAGTGGAACCAGCATCGCGACATCTGGTACGAAGACCTGATGAAAGTGGCGGGCACCGTTTGCGCGCCGAAAGAAATGGGCGCTGAAGAAGCGCTGTTCATTCTTTATACCTCAGGCTCGACCGGCAAGCCGAAGGGCGTGCAACACACCACTGGCGGTTATCTGCTGTACGCGGCGATGACCCACGAGCGCGTGTTCGACTACCGTCCGGGCGAAGTTTACTGGTGCACCGCCGACGTCGGCTGGGTCACCGGCCACAGCTACATCGTCTACGGCCCGCTGGCCAATGGCGCGACCACGCTGCTGTTCGAAGGCGTGCCGAACTATCCGGACATCACCCGGGTGGCGAAGATCGTCGACAAGCACAAGGTCAACATCCTCTACACCGCGCCGACCGCGATCCGCGCGATGATGGCCTCGGGTCAGGCCGCTGTTGAAGGCGCCGATGGCAGCAGTCTGCGTCTGCTCGGTTCGGTTGGCGAGCCGATCAACCCGGAAGCCT